>CAZDYD010000020.1:0-33585 GCA_964509715.1 uncultured Chitinophagales bacterium | reverse complement strand
ATGATGCCCCATATCAGTTCTCATTTTGGGATCCCATGGAGCCAGAGGGGTCGTTCCAGGCATCGATGTATTTTGTGCAGTCGATGAAAAATGACCCGAGCCTACGGGATGAGTTGAATTTCGTTTATGGGATTCCAGAGTCGGAATTTGCAATAGCTGAAGAGATTGGGTTTCCATACAGTACATCCAGCAGAACCCGCATCAGTGGACTTGGTGACCAAGGTATTGGTTTTATCAATACGGGTCGTGGTCGCGATCTTGGGGCAGCAGTACTTGTATTGGATGCAACGGATGTGAGTGAAATCGCAGTATCGTGGAAATCAGAGACATTGGTTCCAAATCAACGTGAATATAACCTCAGATTACAATATAGAACTCAATTATTGACGCCCTGGATGGATGTGCTTGATCATCTCGGTAATCCATTGGAGTACACAAGAAACTCTGAAAAAGGGATAGAAGAGCGTATTGGACCCTTTGTGCTTCCAGATTCGTTAAGTGGGGAACCTGCATTACAACTTAGATGGAAATATTATCATACGGGTGTAGGTAATTCAGGTCCACGCGACATGATACGATTGGATGACATTTTGGTGACTGCTCGTCGAAATAATGACATCGATATGCCTGAGGGATTCAGAATCATTGGCAACTATCCGAATCCGTTCAATAACTCAACTCGAATCACCTATGAGTTACAACAGTCAGGGATGGTTACTGTCAAAGTGTTTGATGCAATAGGGCGGTTGATATCGTCCCCTATGAGTTCAATTCAGGATTACGGTACCCATAATTTGAATATCAATGCAACTGGTTGGGCCAGTGGAGTGTATCTTTACACCGTTGAGTTCAACGGATATATCAAAACGGGCAAGATGTTACTTCTGAAATAAGGTTACTTGGGGGAAGTTTCGTTATCCGGGCAATGATTGTATGGGTCGAGATTCTTGTATATTTACAGCAAAAAAAAAGGCGCTTCCCCCGTTCAGAAAGGAAACGCCTGTTTATCATCTACAGACGGCTATTACCCCATTTGCTGTTGTAATTTTACAGCTTTTAAAACGGGGCAGCAATCCGCTGAATTTCGTAATTACGTTCAGTATTTTTACGGATATTTAGCTTGGGTGACCAATATGCGAGACCAAATGATTGTCTCGTTGGTAGGTAGCAACGAGTCTTCATCCGAAATGATTGCAGATCATTGTGCTACTTGAAACGAGCTGGTCGTGCGAACAGCATGACTACATCCGATATGGTTTGGATTTATTTCAGATCACACATTGGCCAATCGTATAATTTACTCGACCAGTTGGTTTTCAATGGCATATCTGACTAATCCAGCCGAGTTTTTCACCCCCAACTTTTGGATCAGATTCGCTCTGTGGGTGTCAACCGTCCGCGGACTGATAAACAGCACTTCGGCGATTTCCTGGCTGGTTTTCCCATCTGCAATTTTCTGCAGGATCTCCGTTTCTCGTTTGGTAAGATTGGGTTGGCCAGAGTCTTTATGATCCGAACCGTATTGAGCACTTCTAACGTATTTTTCAGTCATTATACTTGAAATCGGAGCACTAAATATCTGTTTCCCTTGCGCAACAGATCGAATGGCGTTCAACATTTCCCCGATTTCGGTGTTTTTGAGTATGTAGCCTGATGCACCTGCACTCAAAACCTGGTTGAGGTATTCCTCATTCAGGTGCATGGTGAGAATCAGTATGCGTGCATCGGGATATTTTTTGATGATAGTACGCGTAGTTTCAATCCCGTTCATCTCGGGCATCGAAATATCCAACAGCATCACATCGGGCATGAGCTCTTCGAATAATGACACAGCTTGAACCCCGTTCGAAGCTTCGCCAACTACGTCAACGTCAGATGAGGACTTGAGCACAGAGCAAATACCATACCTGACAATGTCATGATCGTCTACTACTAAAACTCTGATGTTATTCATAATCATCCTGCATGGTTAAGAAGTCATTTGATTTTCGCAATGGGATTTCAATGATGATTTCCGTTCCGTTCTGGGGCTGAGATTCCATCTGCACCCTGCCTCCCAATAATTCTGCGCGTTCCTGTATATTCAGAAGACCACTACCTGCCTTAGATTTGTAGGCTTCTTTGATATCAAATCCGTTGCCATTATCCTGTATCACTATGAGGATGTGGGTATGGCGATTATACAGCTCAATACTAGCCTCAGTTGCATTGGAATGTTTGACGATATTATTCAGTGATTCCTGGCATATCCGGTAAATGGCGATCTCAATTCCGGGGGAATAATGTTTTTCAAGCTCATACTCAGAGAAACGGACACGTAATGGTCCCAAACTACTATATTCATCACAAAGGTTTCTAATAGCGGGCACGATACCGAAGTCATCCAATACGGCTGGTCTCAGATTCTGTGAAATATTTCGTACTTCTTGAATCGTGGTTGTAATCAGGTCCTTAACACGGCTTAGATTATCGCGCACCATGTTTGTATCGATTTCCAGATTTTGTTCGACGAGTACCAGGTTCAAGTGTGCAGCGGTTAATAACTGTCCAAGTCCGTCATGCAACTCACGGGCTATATTTCGACGTTCTTCCTCAATAATCTCAACCTTAGCCGCCATTCTGGATCGTTGTTCAATAAGGCGGTTGCTGATCTCTTCGGCTTTTTTTCGTTGAGTGATGACCTCGTTGAAAATGATTACTCCACCAACCTTATCATCCATGGTGTACCATGGGAGGATTTCCCATTTAACCCAATCCAGTTTTCCATTAGCATGGATGAAGATATCCTGTTCAAATTTGTCGGTATGACCCTTCAAAGCTCTCTGGTGGGAAGCGACCCAATGTTGTGGCTGGTTTGGAATCACTTCATAGTGACTTCTGCCAATGATATCATTGCCTTGGATGTTGAAGTCTGATACCCATCTGTCTGACAACAACAGATATTTCATTTCGGTATCGAACATGGCCACTGCAATCGGAGTATTTACAACGAATTGTGAAAACAGCTGTTCACCAAAACGGAGCTTGTCCTCGGTGGCAACAAACTCAGATAGATCGGTAACCACATAATACAAAAAGGTTTTATCGTGGAGGCTCACCCTCGAAACATGTACCTCCACATCACGAAAATTGCCGTCGGCATGCTTATGCTTAACTTTATAGCGACCTGTTGGTTTTGCCCACTTATCCGGATGGCGGGTATTGATCTCAGCTTCAAAAGGGTATAGGTCGTTGATGTGTAGTTTTTTGAATTCCTCCCGTGAATACCCATAGTAAGCTACGGCTGCATCATTCGCATCGTACACATATCCGGAATCGGCATAAATCAAAAGCTTTTTTGCCGGGTTTTTCCGAAAAAATTCATTGTACAGGATTTCGTCCTGTATTTTTTCTTTGGCTTGGGTATCCGTTTCCATAATCATCTATTGCGCTATTGCAATAATATAAGGTTTTAACTGGTCTTGGTTGAAGAAATTTCGCGAATAAATACTGAGTTTGGTTGAAGATTTGTGTATTTTAACTGTCTTTATTTCAGGGATGTTAAGACTGTTCTAATAACCGGCTCTAATACGTATAACGGCCAACGCGCCAAAGCGTATATACATTTACTGAAAATTACCGAAAACCACGCAAAATTGTTACGTACATGTTGTTAAAGCGCACCCACACCTGCGGGGAATTGAAATCATCGGATGCAGGCACATCAGTTGTACTAAATGGATGGGTTGATACCCGTAGAGACTTAGGCGGAGTTATCTTTATAGATCTCCGGGACCGTTACGGTCTTACCCAGATTGTTTTTTCGCCACAGGATAATGCGGAAGCACATCATCTTGCCGATTCACTACGAACTGAATTTGTTGTGGGTATTCAGGGTGTTGTGAAACAGCGAGATGAAGAGAATGTAAACCCGAAAATGTCTACCGGGACCATTGAAGTAAGAGTACATAAGCTGGAAATTTATTCAGCAGCCGATACTCCGCCATTTGAGATTACTGATGATATCAAGACTGGTGAAGACCTTCGCATGAAATATCGTTATCTGGATCTGCGTCGCCCTCAGATGCAAAAGAACCTCATGTTACGTTCCAAGACCTGCCAGGTCGTTCGTACCTACTTTGATGAACACAATTTTGCAGAAGTTGAGACTCCGGTTCTGATGCGCAGTACGCCTGAAGGTGCACGGGATTATTTGGTTCCAAGCCGTGTAAATCCCGGTTCATTCTATGCTTTGCCTCAGAGTCCGCAGACATATAAGCAAATTTTGATGGTCTCAGGGATGGATCGTTATTTCCAGATTGTTAAATGCTTTCGGGATGAGGACCTTAGAGCTGATCGTCAGCCAGAATTTACACAGATCGACGTTGAAATGTCATTTGTGGATGAAGAGTCGATCTATGAAATGGCAGAGGGAATGATAAAATCGGTACTCAAGAACACAGTTGGGTATGATCTGCACACTCCGATTCCAAGAATGACATATGACGAGGCCATGACGAATTATGGATCCGATAAACCGGATCTCCGTTTTGACCTGAAATTTATTGACTTCTCTGAAGTTGTTGCCAAGTCTGAATTCAGAGTGTTCTCTAAAACAGTAGAGGATGGTGGCGTTGTGATCGGGTTTAATGTTCCGGGACACGGTCACCTGGGACGTGGAGTGATGGATCGATGGACAGCAAGAGCCAAGGACGAGTTTGGTGCCAATGGATTGATATATGTGAAGAACAATCCGGATGAACTGTATTCAAGCGTAGGCAAATTTGTAAGTGAAGATATCACTCGTGAAATGGTTGAAAAAGCTGGAAGTGGTTCTGGAGATCTTTTATTAATCTTGGCTGGATCCAAAAAATCGGTATACTCACAGCTGGGTCAGTTACGCTTGGCCATAGCGCAAGAGTATGGCTTGATCGACTCCAGCAAACATGCACTGCTGTGGGTGACAGAGTTTCCATTGCTTGAGTTTGATCCGGATGAAAGTCGCTGGGCTGCAATGCACCACCCATTCACATCGCCATTGCCTGAGGATGTCCATTTGATGGAAACAGATCCGGGTAAGGTCAGATCCAGAGCCTATGATATCGTAATGAACGGGAATGAAATCGGTGGTGGTTCCATTCGTATCCATGACCGAAAACTTCAGGAACGTATGTTCGAGTTACTTGGAATAGGTGAAGAGGAAGCACGCGAGAAGTTCGGGTTTCTGTTGGATGCATTCCGATTCGGTGCCCCTCCACACGGTGGAATCGCATTCGGATTGGATCGTATCGTGATGTTGCTCACGAACTCAAAGAGCTTGCGCGATGTGATCGCGTTTCCAAAAAATCAGAGAGCACAAAGTCTTATGGACAACTCACCGGATGTTGTGGATCCACGCCAGTTAGATGAATTACACATCATGATTAAGCCGGGCGTTAAACCCGCAAATCGGGCGTAGTACTGAAAGTGCTTGTTTGAAATCGACGTGACGGGTTTGATCATGATCCAGAAACTGGATCTGAATCAAACCTCGTCTTTATGTTCAAGAATACTACGATACTTGACTCCCATCTTGTACACCCGGTTAACTCCGTTGAATGCTGCGATTCTGTATGCTTCTGCATATGTTGGATAATTCATCATGTTGCTGATGAAGTATCGGATGTCACCGTTAAGAGCGATTACCGCTTGTCCGATATGTATGATTTCACAGGCTGTAGCACCGATGATGTGAACTCCAAGGAGCTTGAATGTGCCGGTTTCGAATACCAATTTCAGCATACCGTTCATGTTGTTCGCAACAGTCGCCTTGGTCAGATTGTCATAATACGCTCGTCCCACGGTTACATCGTATCCGGCATCAGTAGCTTCTTTTTCGGTCATTCCGACACTTGAGAACTCGGGGATTGAGTATACACTGTATGGCAACGTACTGGACATTTCAGTTACAGGAATATCGAACATATGGCAGGCTGCTGTACGTCCTTGTGAGAAAGAAGCAGATGCCGATTGAGGGTATCCTATGACATCCCCAGCTGCAAAAATCGTATCCACATTGGTTCTGAAATTCTTATCAGTAACAATGAACCCATTTTCATCTAATGTTAGTCCAACGTTTTCGGCACCAATGTTTGCTGTATTTGGGACTCTACCGGCAAAATTCAGTACGTGTTCGGTTTCAATGACCCGTTTTTCGCCTGATTCAGCTGTGAAATGCACCTCCGTGCAGTTGCGCAACTGATTTTTACCAACTTTGGTGATCGTTGTATGATTATAAATGGTGATTCGGTATTGTTGCAGGCTTTCCACCAAGATTTCACGGATTTCATGATCCAAATACGTGAAATAATCACTTTCGGGATTCAAAATGGTGATTTTGGTGCCCATCGAGGCAAAAATTGTAGCATATTCGATCGCTTGAACGCCTGCCCCGACTACAACCAATCTACGTGGGATGTGTTGAAGGGTCAGAATTGACTGTGCATCCAAAATAGTCTTGTGGTCGACTTTGAAATGCTCCGGTGGTTTGGATGCACTACCCGTCGAAATCAGAATTCTGTTGGCGGTATACTGCTGTTTGGTTCCAAGTCCGTCACTCACTTCAATAGTGTGCGGATCGATGATGCGGCCAAATCCACGAAGTGTTTTGATCTCATTCTTGATCAGGTTTCGCTTAACTTCGCTGTTCTCGTGCTGGATTACTTTCTCTTTGATTTTCAACAGATCGGCCATCTGAAACAACAGATACGGTTTCTTGTTGTTTACATCACCGAATTGCTGCGTGTACTTGTGAATACTGCTGGCAGCCTCACGCAATGCCTTGCTCGGAACAGTTCCGGAGTTGATCCAAGATCCACCCAAATGGTTTTCGTTGGCTTCAACCATCAGTACTTTTTTGTCAAATTTGCTGGCCTGCATGGAACAAGAGAATCCTGCCGGTCCGCTACCCAAGATTATCAGATCGAAATCGTATGTCATACTTTTATGATTTATTTAAAAATTCTGCCAGAATTTTCATCCCTAATGTTACGTTCTAAAGATAGCAGATTCGCAGGATGATTTCTTTGAAATTATTTCGCATCTTTTGTTGTTATAACAATTAACTATAACTTTTTACGCTGAAACGAGTTCCGGACGGATGGAACGTCACTTTGTCGCCATCCGATTGTTCGTTATCTTGAAGTGTTTAATAATTTAATACAAACAGGAACCAATAAAGGAATATTATTATGGCTTTTAAATTACCCGAATTACCCTATGCATACGATGCACTTGAACCACATATCGATGCACGTACCATGGAGATTCACCACACCAAGCATCATCAGGCCTACATTAACAATGCAAATGCTGCATTAGAGGGCCATCCGATGGCTGATAAGTCGGTTGAAGAAGTGTTGACCAACTTGGATGCAGTGCCCGCCGATAAAAAGCAGGCGATTATCAATAATGCTGGTGGACATGCCAACCACTCGTTATTTTGGACGATTTTGGCTCCTAATGCCGGCGGATCACCGGATGGTGAACTTGGTGATGCGATTGTTTCTACTTTTGGTAGTTTCGATGCATTTAAGGAGAAGTTTGCTGCAGCAGCTGCAACCAGATTTGGTTCCGGTTGGGCATGGTTGGTAGTGAATAAAGATGGAACATTGGAAGTAATGTCGACCGCAAATCAGGACAGTCCGCTGATGCAAGGCAAAACCCCGATCCTTGGATTGGACGTGTGGGAGCATGCATATTACCTGAACTATCAAAACCGCAGACCCGATTATATCAGTTCGTTCTGGAATGTAGTGAACTGGGCAAAAGTGTCTGAGTACTTCAAAGGCGCATAACATAACACATTTATGACATAGGGTATGGGGCACAATCCCATATCCTATTTGCTCAGTCTAATCCGATTCCAGCGTACATAGCTATTATTGGTTTGCATCAGAAGACGCTGGTAGCTTTGAGCCTGGTCAACCCGGTTCCCATAGGGATCACGTGCCGAAGGATTCATTTGTTCCGATCTGTAAGACTCACCCATCATTTCTTCTAATGTCGGTGGCACGATTTCGAATCCGAAATGAATATCCTTGTTGTTCTGAACGTCTATCGCAAATTGACGCATACGGCTGCTTCGCAATGGAATTTTCATCTCGATCTGCATCACACTGGATGTGCGGTCCATAGACAGTTCAACAGATTGAGCTCTGAGGGCGTCTCTTCCAATTGGGACAGGGCGTAGAGGATCACGTTTATTTGTTCGCTGTATAATCATGACCCGGTCTGGGAGATTTTCTTCGATTGATTCGATGAGTCTTCGGTTTTCAGGTTGGTTTTCCCATCCTGGATTCTCCAGATATTCTTTCCGGGCACCTGGAATATCACTGAGCACATCCATAATTCCAACAGGGTAGACGATACCAAATGAACGCCGCGGATCTTTGTCGCTGTCAAAATAGAATCTGAGTCCGTAGCGTTTGATGCTTTGGTAAAGCTGATTATTCTTCAGGCCTACAAATACATACAAAAACTCTTCGTCGTTGCTGAAGAATAAATCGTAGTCGCCTTGTGGATTCATCTGAATACGATCTCTTGGCCAATCGGTGAGTGAGCCATCGACCGTGATTTGCGCAGGTGCCTGGGAACTTGTGAGGACTTTGGTTCTCGAGCAGCCAAGTATGGTTAGGCCGATGATGAGGATGAATGTGTACAGGAGACGATAGGAGGTCATATTAAATGATAACACGTTGTAGGAATTCGTTGGTTTATTATTTGTCATTTGTGTGGCCGAAGTCTCAGATATGTCCGGAAAACAAATGCATAATTGTGTATATTATGTCATCAGAAAATAAACAAAAATCTCAATTTAATAGGAACGATATGCAATTCGGATTTGGAATCGGGCCCGACACCTCCTGGATGAGGACGGAACTTACAGATCTTGGTATCGAGGAATTGAAAACTCCGGAAGAAGTTGATGCCGTTTTTGCCGAAAAAAAACCTGGAACCATGTTATTGGTCATAAATTCTGTTTGTGGTTGTGCTGCTGGTAATGCGCGTCCGGGCGCAGCTATGGCACTGCAAAACGAAAAAGTACCTGATATGCTGTATACAGTTTTTGCCGGACAAGATCGCGAAGCGACCGAACGAGCAAGAAGTTATTTCAGTGAGTTTCCACCATCATCTCCTTCATTCGCTTTTTTCAAAGATGGCGAGATCAAGGCTATGATACCACGACACAGAGTGGAAGGTAGATCTGCACAGGAAGTTGCAAATGATCTGGTTATGATCTTCAACGCTTTTTGTTGATCCATCAGGCATATGCCTGAAGTTTGAAACCTGGTATAAGTCCATCTTGTACCAGGTTTTTTTGTTTACATCCGGTGCTTTTATTTGGTGTGCAATTCATTAGGTCAGCTCGACTGCATGTTATACTTACCCGTTCATGGTTTGGTCAGCTTTTTGGTCATATTTAGTCTGTAAACGTTGCATTTCTTATTAAACTATTCTTAATAAAATGCGTATGTGATAGTTATTGTGTATCATTCGTCAAGCAATCAGAAATTTATAAAATCACGAATTTTTGCATTTAAGGTCCGTATATATATTGGTTTATGTTGGGTTTGTTGGACTGATATTGTTCCTTCTGTTACGGCTATCGGTCGATTTTCACGCACTTTCACCTATTGAGGTGAATCGTGTAGAAGCCGAATCAGTGGCAATGGATCAACTTGAAGGTCTTGGATTAGATACCTCGGAACTCAGAATGATGACGCGAAGGTATCAGCGAACCGCTCTGTACTCATCCAAAACGAGTCCGGATGCCGGTCCACAAGTCACAAGCCCGATTACTGTCCGCTCATCTGGTGTACCATTGAGCGGTTGGTCTGTTATGTTTATGGGTCAGTATGAGGATGTGGTAGCCATAACAAGTGATGAAGTTCTTTTCAATCAGATCGGTGAGGCGATACTGAGTTTTGACCAAAATATTCGGGTTCGAACGCTAAGAATGCAACCTGAAAGGAACAAAACCTTTGTTGCAGGTGAAGATCTGATAGATGCCTCTCAAAAGCTGATTCGACAATTTGGATATGACCCAACGCAGTATGTGCTTACCGACACCTTACTGCTACAAAACAAAGAATTCGATTATCGCCTGTATGACAATCAAGTGAACGGAACCCTTAACCAATCGTATTCACTTACCTGGAGTAGTCAGGGGCAACGCGGTAGCGGACCAATGACTATGACTCTCAGCTTTCAGCCAGTTACCAGGACATTAGAAGACGGACAATTAGAAATAGGTATCAAACCTGAGAGATTTTATGCATCATATCATGAACTTGATACCCCTGAATTAACGAATCACGATTTCGATACAGGTGAGTATTTTATTTCATTGGCCTCCTTAATATTGGTTCTTCTGTTGGTTCTAATAGCCGGGGGACGACAATTGTTCAAGGGGGAAGTCATATGGTATCGTACGATCGTTATCACATCGCTCTCATTTCTGGGATTTATGGGTTACAGAGTTCTGGCCCTTGAGAATATATATTTCAGGGTTCTCTCTTCTCAAGTTGTGGCCCTTGACCTCTTCATGTTCGGTTTTATTTCGATGCTTTCATCCGCATTTGTGGCATTAGCCTATCTGTCTTGGGAAAGTTATGCAAGACGTCAGGATCAGGAACAGATCCCCCATGTGGATGCAATCTGGCGTGGCGATGTATTTCAGCAGAAGATTGGGAAGGCTGTAATGGCCGGATATGGTTATGCTGGAATGTCACTGGCGATGTGGGCCATCGGATTATACTTCTTCAATCTGGTTTACTATCAATACGATAGCCAGATGGGTATGATTGATCCATCGTCTTCTTACCCGTTTGTCACCATCATGCTAAACAGTTGGTTGTTCACATGGATGACGGCTTTTTCAGTGTTTGCCTTGTTGATGTCGCTGATCATGAATTATGTGAAAAAGTCCATTTTGCAGGTTTTGATTGGCACTGTTTTAATATCCTTCCTGATGTCACAGGCATTCATGTTCGCTGATGTTACAGGGACAATATTTCAGAAATGGATTGTATTTGCATTGCTTGCGTTACCTCTGGTTTTAGCATTCAAATACTATGGTATCATCACTGTTTCAGTAGCACTTTGGGCGTTGTTCATCGTCGTGAGAGTATTTCTGTATTTCGGATCAATGGATCCAGTTGTCAATTTGAATGGTTTTTTTCTGGTTGGTGCACTGATCGCACCATTTGGTGTTGGAGTTGTGATGTATCATTTCGGACGGACAAGTCTACGTGATGTCAGGTTTGTACCGGAGTATGAGCAACGACTAAAAAAACAAATGCGGCTCGAACGCGAATTTCAGATTGCGAAAGAATCCCAGTATGCATTGCTGCCAAAAACTGCACCTAAGATTCCAGGGGTGGATGTAAAAGGATTTTTTATACCTTCCTTTGATGTTGGAGGTGATTTTTACGAGCATATCATCCGAAAAGGCAGAAATGGAAATCGTGATGAACTGTTCCTGACGGTTGTAGATGTGTCGGGGAAGGGGATGAAAGCCGCACTTACGGCAATTTTCACCAGTGGACTCTTACTTTCCAGGGTGAAAAGCCGGGATTGCGATCCAGCACATATCGTAAGTGATGTCAATGACCTGCTACATGAACGTGTCGACAAACAGACATTTGTAACATGTGTGTTGGCCAAATATGATATGGAGACCATGACATTGAAATACGTAAATGCCGGTCACTGTCAGCCCGTTCTGGTCCGAAATGGGAAGGGTAGCTATCTGGTTTCATCAGGACAACGGTTAGCAATGGGTGTGAAACACGATATTGTATACACCGATCAATCGGTGAAATTAGAGCCTGGCGATACTGTATTCTTTTATTCCGATGGTCTTCCTGAGGCTAAAACAGCCACCGGATCCTTGTTCGAGTATGAAAACGTCCCGCAATTATTTGAGAAAGTCACGCGTGAAGAGACATCCAGTTCAGCAATTTGTGACAGAATTAAACATGAAATGCTCATTTTTAGCAATTACGAACTTGCCGATGACATGACATTGGTAGTACTACGCGTATGACGTGTGTTTTTGATATAAACTAACCCCAACGTAAAAGATAAACCTATGACGAAACAAAATTTTCCGGGGATGAATATTCCTCCGGAAATAAAACTTATTAAAAATTATGCCAAGTCGATAATCATCGGTGTTTTGGTATTGGTAGCTGTGTTTACTTCGGTATACACGGTTGGTCCGGAGGAAGTAGGAGTTGTTGTACGCTTCGGTAAATACGAACGTAGCGTGAATTCCGGTTTGAATTTCAAGATTCCTTTCGGTGTAGAAACGGTGGATAAAATACCGGTCGAACGTCAGCTAAAGCAAGAGTTCGGTTTTCGAACTACCTCATCTGGAGTCCGGTCGTCTTATGCAAAAGCCGACTATGTGGATGAATCGTTGATGTTGACCGGCGATTTGAATCTGGCTGATGTGGAATGGGTGGTCCAATATCGCATTGCGGATCCCTATTTATTCTTGTTTAAAGTAAGGAATGCAGAAAAGACACTGCGTGATATGTCGGAATCGGCCGTCCGTAAAGTAGTGGGTGATCGCACTGTGAATGAAGTTCTTACTGTAGGACGTATGGAAGTAGCATCGGCTGTTGAAGCCATATTGCAGCAATTATGCAACGAGTACGAAAATGGCATCAAGATCGATCAGGTTGTATTGCAGGATGTGAATCCGCCGGATCCGGTAAAGCCATCATTCAATGAGGTAAACGAGGCTCAACAGCAGCGTGAGACATTGATCAACCAAGGACAGTCTGAGTTCAACCGAGTCATTCCACGTGCTCGTGGCGAAGCCCAGCAGACCATTCAGCAAGCCGAGGCTTATGCCTTGAACAGAGTGAACCGCGCAAGAGGTGAAACCGCGAGATTTAATTCATTATACGAGGAGTATATCAAAGCTCCTGATGTGACCAAGACCCGATTATATCTTGAAACTATGGAGCGGGTGATGCCCAAAATCGGTAACAAGGTGATCGTGGATGAGAAAGGGAACAATGTTCTGCCTCTTTTACAGATGCAGACTGAAAGACGTAGCTCAGGAGGATCAAACTAATGAAAAAAGTAGCATATTCTATATTGGTCATCGCTTCAGTTATTGCGATGGTCGCTGCATTGGATTCGGTTTTTATAATTGAAGAAACGCAGCAAGCTATTGTGACCCAATTTGGTAGACCAATCGGTGAACCAAGAACCGATCCCGGACTAAACGTAAAAGTTCCTTTCATTCAGAAAGTCAGCTTTTTTGACAAGAGATATCTTGAGTGGGATGGAGACGCTAACCAGGTCCCGACGCGTGACAAAAAATTTATCTTTGTGGATAGTTATGCCCGCTGGGAGATTACAGATCCCCTACAATTCTTTCGTCGTTTGAGAGATGAAAGAGGGGCTCAATCACGTATTTCTGATATCCTTGATGGTGAGACAAGAAATGCAGTTGCAAGCCATGATCTGATCGAATTGGTGCGTACATCAAACAGGAAACCAGAACAAACCGAAGAGTTTCTTCAGGAGCTGGATACCCTTGAAGATATATTGATTGGACGTGATGCCATTGAGCGCATTATTTTGGATCGTGCCAATGAGAGAACAGCAGATCTTGGGATCCGAATCCTTGACTTCAGATTCAAGCGAATGAATTATGTAGATGAGGTTCGACTCAGTATCAATCAGCGAATGATTTCCGAGCGAAATCAGATTGCAGATCTCTTCCGTTCAGAAGGACAAGGCGAGGCTCGTCGAATTGAAGGTGATAAAGAGCGTGAGCTTGCAGCCATCCAGTCGGAAGCGTTACGTCAGGCAGAAGAGATCAGAGGCCGGGCCGATGCAGAAGCGACATCCATTTATGCTTCGGCTTATAATCGATCTGCGCAAGCTCGTCAGTTATATACCTTTTTGAAGGGACTTGAAGCATTAGAAGCTTCACTTGATGAACAAACAACAGTCGTACTTTCTACCGACAGTGAGTTGTTTAAATTATTGTCCAAACCATAAGTTTGATTTCATCAGATCAGCTGGAGCTGTTTCTCGATGATCGTTTTTATGATTTCATCAGACTGATCCGGGTAGTCAATCCGGATCGGTTCTGATGTATTTAACCACTCGTTGATTCGCACATGGAATTGTTGGTCGATTGTGTGGTTTACTGAAACGCCCATCTGTTTTAATGCTTCTGCATTACACTGTTGTTCATACTGTCCGTTCATGGGTATGACCATGAGTTTAAGTCCCATAAAAAGTGCCTCAGCAGGCGCTTCGAATCCGGCGCCGGCAATCAGGCCACTGGACTGTGACAGACTACGTATATAAGTTTCGTTTGATATTGGACTGACGACAATATTCTCAAAGGTTGTAGTTTCTTTTATGTGTTTTGAGAACACATGCCAGGTATAATCCTTGAAACCTATTAGATGTTTCGACAATAAGGTATGGTCATAAGCGGGAAGGTAAACGGTTATGATGTTCTGTGGATTATGTTCAATAGCTCTGATTTCATTGCGTATGATCGGAGTGTAGATGAAATCATCGTAGGGCTTATAATGAAACCCAATTGGAGAGGAGCAAGGGGCATAATATCTGAATATCCATTCGGCCGCCGGATTTGCATTGCTTGGTCTGGGAGTTTTATGGGATAAAAAACTGGCCTGGTGACTCAATCCTATACAAGGTATTCCGGAACGTTTACAAGCCCACGCTGACACGGGTTCAAAATCATTCAACACCAGATCATACGAAGTAGGATCTAAATGCATTACATCATCAATGAATGCACTTGGATTCAGGTTGTTCAGTGTTTCCAGAATGTCGATACCACCGTTTTTGCCGAAAGTATAACTGATACCTGGCTTGAAATATCGTACAGAATGATCAAGGTTGACCTCAGCGCTGGTTCCACTGACTAGTAGATCCAGTTCGCCATATTTAGATAGTATTGGGATAAACTGTCTGGCACGTGAAATGTGTCCGTTCCCTGTGCCTTGAATAGCGTAAAGAATTTTCATTATTTCTCGAACAAGAAACTTCTGAGTACTTTTTCCTCGAAATTAAGTTCAACAGATTCCGGTGGATCCGGGTACCTATTGTCATAATCGAAGAAGTCTTCTTCACGGTATTGAAAAATACTCCATTCGGCATTGTGGTATTCGAGTGATGTCAGGTTTTCAATCCAATCACCCGAATTCATGTACATGACGGAGCCTTTTTCATTGGCATATCTGTGAATGTTCGGACGGTGTATGTGTCCGCAAACAACGTAATCGTAGCCATATTCTATTGCCAGATCTGTTGCAGTAGACTCAAAATCTGAAATAAATTTAACGGCACTTTTAACTTTGTCTTTGATTTTCTTTGAGAGGGACAATTTGCCTCTGCCTAATCCACGGCTTATAAAGTTTGCCATTCTATTGATCAGAATGAGCAGATCATATCCAAAAGCACCCATTTTTGCGATGAACTTGGAATACCTCATGGTTACATCAAAAATGTCACCGTGAAAAAACCAGATCTTTTTCCCATCGATTTGAAGCAAGAGTTTGTCGCGAAGATGAAAACTGCCGAATTCAGAATCTGAGAATTGACGCAGGACCTCATCATGGTTGCCAGTCAGATAATATATCTGAGTGCCGTTCATCATCATTTTTAGCACACGTCTGACGACCTTTATGTGTGATTCAGGGAAGTAATACTTTCTGAACTGCCAGGCATCGATTATATCGCCGTTCAGCACCAGTATTTTTGGATCAATACTTTTTAGATATCGATTCAATTCTTCGGCATGACACCCATAGGTCCCGAGGTGGACATCGGAAATCACTGCAACATCAACAATTCGTTTGCTCATAGAAGTAGATTTTGTACGAACAAAATATCCGACTCTTCTATGATGCAGATGTTAAGATGCTGTTAATTAATTGTTATCTATGGGATTGTCGGGATTATTGGTGTTGAATAGACGGTGAATCAAGCCTTGACTGAGATCATAGGAATCTAATAACTTGGAGATGTCGAAATTATTGAAATACGCTTTAATGGATGGATCACTGGAATCGGATAGTCCTTTGATGTGATAAACCTCAAGAGGACCCAACCGGTGAATATCATAGGTGTCGTGCGAACTAACAATAACATTTTGTCCAAGACATTTGTAGAGTTCTTCGGAAATTGCGACAGTGTTTGTACCTGAGACGGATTGTAATCTACTGGCGAGGTTGACGCTTGGCCCCCAAACATCGAACGCGATTTTTTGGTATCCAACGATTCCTGTTACGACGTTGCCGATATGTGCTCCAACACGGAGTTTCCAATTAATTTCAGGATGTTTTCTGTTGTAGTGTTCGACAAATTCCTGACATTTAATCAATGCGGCGATAGATTTTAGTGCATGGTTCGCATCATTGTGTTCATTAATGGATATTGCGAAGTAACCATCCCCCAATGTTTTCACTCTCTCCATTCCAAATCGGCTTGTGATATCATCGAAGGCATAAAACAGATGGTTCAGGTGAGAGATACTTTTTTCTGGTCCGAGTTGTTGAGAAAGGGATGTGAAATTCTGAAAATCGGCAAAAGCTACCACCACATTGGTTTTTAGCTCCGGTTGTGGCTGGATTCCGGATTTAAGTTGATTGATGTAGTGTTGTGGGAGAATGTTGTTTAGTATGGTTTGAATCTTGTCGCGTTCATCCGATAATTGATTCTGAAGTTGACTCATCGTAATGTGAGTATTGATTCGAGCCAGTAATTCCGGGATTTTGAAAGGTTTACTGATGTAATCAACTCCGCCTGATTCATAACATTTTAAAATATTGCTTATGTCTTTGAGTGCTGACATGAACAGGATTGGTACCTTTGCATAGGCTGGATTTTGTTTGATGATCTTGGCAGTTTCGAATCCATCGATTCCAGGCATCTGGATGTCCATAAGTATCAGATCGGGTTTGAACTCGTTTAGTTTTTCGAGCGCTTCCTCACCAGAATACACGTGCATTAATTCAAATGGCTTGTTCCGTAGCCCCATTTTGATGAGGACATGATTTTCTTTCAGATCATCGGTAACCAGTATTTTTGCCATTTTCCTAATGTTTAAAAGGTTCATATCGGCAATATATCTCAAGCAGGGGACAAAAAAAAAGTCTGCAATCGAGAAGATTGCAGACTTGGTAAAATATCCAACGTTGATGGGGATGTTATCCCATGATACGTTCGAGGTCAGTAAACACACCACGTACAGCAGTGCATGACTGATCAAGCAGGTTTTTCTCTTCGGATGTCAATTCAATCTCAATGATTTCCTTGATACCACCTTTCCCAAGTTTTACCGGGACTCCAACATATAGATCATTTATACCATACTCACCGGTGAGCCATGCAGCACATGGGAAAATACGGTTTTGATCGAGGGCAATGGCTTCTACCATTTGAGCGGCTGCCGCGCCTGGTGCATACCATGCGGAGGTACCCATAAGTCCAACCAGTTCACCTCCACCAACTTTTGTTCTTTCAATGATTGCAGAAAGTTTTTCTTTATCAATGAGTTGGGTTACAGGAATTCCACTTACTGTAGTGTATCGTGGTAATGGAACCATCGTATCTCCATGTCCACCAAGAATCAATGCCTGAATATCTTTTGGTGATACATCAAGTTCTTCTGCCAGGAAAGCACGGTAACGCGCGGTGTCAAGAATTCCAGCCATACCCATAACTTTTTCAGATGGAAGTCCGCTGGCTTTCCAAGAGACATAGGTCATGACATCCAGTGGGTTCGAGACCACGATGATAATCGTGTTTGGGGATCGTTTGACCAATTCCTTGGTTACTGATTCGACGATTTTTGCGTTGATGCTCAACAAGTCATCGCGGCTCATTCCTGGTTTACGTGGGATCCCAGCAGTGATCACGCAAATGTCGGAGTTTGCTGTATCTTCATAATCGACAGTACCTTTGAGTCGTGTGTCAAAACCGTGGATAGGAGAGGTCTGCCATTGATCGAGTCCGCGCCCTTTAGATGGATAAAATGTTTTGTCGCCTTCGGTTCTTTCGAGGTCGACGAGTATTACTTCTTTTGCAAAATCTCTTTGTGCTACGGTGAGAGCAACGGTTGCCCCAACATTCCCGCCCGCACCAACAACTGTAATTTTCATTGTGTAATTAGGTTAGAGTGAATAATAATATTATCTGTCTGGTTTATTACCCCTCAGATCCATACCCCACATCAGTTTGTTTCGCAACGTATCGAAGTATGTTTGTTCGGGGAGTTTAATAAGGTCTATGCTATGTTCTGAACGATGAATTTTTACAACAAGTTCAGCACCTGTAATATCCGAAATTTCGCCGTCTTTTGAAAAGATTACCTCTTGATTTTCATCATCAGAAGTTATGGTCAGCGTCTTGTTCGCGGGTAACACCAATGGCCTTGTGGTGAGGGTATGTGGATTCACAGGATTCAACACCATCACGTCGGTACCGGGCATTACGATGGGTCCACCGGCCGACATGTTATAGGCTGTAGATCCGGTAGGTGAAGCCACAATAAGTCCATCAGACCAGTATTTGTTGATGAACATGCCATCATAATATGCATTCAAAGTAATCATGGATCCATTACTGCCTTTGGCGAACAGGAAATCATTGAGCGCGTAGTGAATGCTTCCATCGGGTAATGTAGCTTCCAATAGTGCTCTCGAATCGACATCAAATACACTATCAGAGGTATATTCCAGAGCTGTTTCGATTTTGTCGTGCTGTATGTTCGCCAGAAACCCGAGTCGTCCGATATTTATACCAAGAATGGGTTTGTTTTTGCCGACAACGAGTCTGGCTGCACGGAGCAGGGTTCCGTCTCCACCAACCGAAATTACTACATCCGATTTCTCAACTGCTTCTTCATCTGTGTATGTAATGATCGGCGATTGTTTGCACAGATCAGAACACATTCTGTAAACGGACTCCGAAATATAAATTTCAAAATTATGATGGATACACCATGTAATCACTCTGTGGATAAAATCTCTTACCGGGTAATTAGAGTTGTATGAAACAATGGAGTATTTCATCGGGAATGGACTATTTTTTAAATCCTTTTAGTTGATTGAGCTTCGCGTAGAATTGACCGCGTCATCTGTTAAGGTCTATTTTTTCAATCCCTTTAGTTGTTTGAGTCCTCTGGTGGCTTTTTCACTGAGAAGATTCGTCTCGTACATCCTTACTCGACCATTTTTTTGGCGATGTCGTTCAATGGCCAAATCAAGCAGTCTGATGAGGAGGCGTTCGAAATTAAGTCCACTATGCTCCCAAAGGTAGAAGGAGAAAGAGCCTGGTATGGTATTGATTTCATTGAAAAATACCTCGCCAGTAGAACTGTTCATGAGAAAATCCAGCCTCGCTACACCACTGCAATGGAATTTCTTGAAAATTGAGACAGACAGCGACTGAATCTCTTTGGTAATCTGAGGGTCAATCGGTGCTGGAATGATTCTGTCGGCCGAGGCCATGCCTTTCGATGCGTCACCTTGAAGGTACTTGTCCTCAAATGTGAGTACATCCTTTGATGCTTTTGGATGTTCAAGTACACTTGGCTCAGCGGATTCCTCAGTACCCAAAACTGAGCAGTTGACTTCCATGAGTGGTTCAACACTTTTTTCAACGATGAGCTGTCTGTCGTAACGAAACGCATTTTCGATGCGGTTTTGAAGTTCATTTCGATCTTTGGCCTTTGAAACACCAATGCTGCTTCCGAGACTGACCGGCTTCACGAAGAGTGGATAGCCCAAAGCTTCCATCTGTGATGTTAGTTCCGTCTGATTTGTTACCCACTCTGATTCATAAAAACATACGTCTGGTACAACTGGAATCTTGTGGGCACGACAAATGGTTTTCGCCGTGAATTTATCCATTCCCATGGATGACCCCAACACACCGGAACCTGTATAGGGGAGATTTAATGATTCACACAGTCCCTGAAATGAGCCATTTTCTCCATCACTGCCGTGGAATGCGATGAGTACTACATCAAAAGTGAATGTTGCTGGTTTCTTGAAAAACCCGCGGTGTTCGGTCTCTATCAGGATAACATTTCCAAGGTTGTCCTGTTTGAATGTACAAGGTTGGCATGAGGCGAGCAGGGTATTGGTATCTTTGTAGCGTTCGAGTTCCATCAGAGCTGGACCGGTGTACCATTTTCCGTTCTTTGCCACGTATAAGGGGATGATAGAGGCGTTCGTTTTTTCCAGGGCAGACATTGCCTGAATCGCTGTCAATACCGAAACTTCGTGCTCGGGTGAAATCCCTCCGAATGCAATAAGAATTTTTTTAGTAGTCATTAAAATCTGATGTCTGCAATTGATAGTTACTTTTGAAGATACGCAAAACTTGTCTGTAATAAATTGTTCAATTGAACTGGAGTTTTATTTTTAGCGATTTTATTACGATGTTACACGTTCCATTACAAAAGTTTATGAGCCGAGCAAAAAAACATAATTCGAACCATTTCAAGTTGTCGCAGGTGATTTTGATCATCCTGTTGATTGCTGCTACCTGGTATGTCAACGCATGGGACATGGTAACAGTTGTGCCGAAAAATGAGCATGTGAAGTATTTTTCGGAATCTCTTGCCGGACCATATGTTGTTCATGGAATTGAAGCTGATTTGACTCGGGGAGATGTCGGCCTGATGGCATGGAGAAGTGGTGGACTGGTGACCACTACACGTCAAATGCGAGACGCGAGCACTGCTGGCAATAAGGTGTATGGTGGACTCAATGCCGATTTTTTTAGTTTTCAAAGCACTTTGCCTATTGGAAATCATGTCACGGATGGAGAGTTTGTGTATGGGATCCATTCCCGTAGATCACATGTTTTGGTAGATGACACCGGGAAGATTCTGTATGAACCGGTTTCTTTTGAAGGACGGATACAGAAGGGAAATGATCTGAACCTCAGGCTTACCGGTGTGAACAGGCACAGAGCCAATGACCAGGCGATGTTCTACAATAAGTATTACGAAGGTGTTTCAAGAAACGACTCGACCGGTATTGAGTTGGCTGTACGATTATTACCAGATTTCAACTGGAAAGCCGGAAATGAAGTAAAGATGGTTGTTGATTCAGTGAAAAATGGGTACATGCATAACATGGGTAGGAGAACCCTGATTAGTGTTGGATCCTCACATTCCGATTTTCAATCCTATCGACGGTTAAAGTCAGCTGATACCCTTTCTGTATTCCTTGGATTCAGAAATCCATCCCTTAAAAATATCATGCAGGTAGTTGGGGGTGGAGGCAGGATTTTGCGTGATGGAAAGGAGGCTACCTCTGAGAATGTTGAAATTGAGGGGATTTCTGAGTCGTTTTTAACAACCAGACATCCACGAAGTGTTGTGGCTACAAACAAAGATGGGTCTAAAGTGTGGTTATTGGCTATCGATGGTAGGCAGTCATCGAGTATTGGGATGAATTTTGAAGAAATGGCAGCCTATTTAAAGACCTTAGGTGCATGGGATGCTGTAAACCTGGATGGTGGTGGATCCACCACCCTGGTCTACGAAAATCGGATTGTCAATTCACCTTCCGATCCAACGGGCGAGAGAGCTGTTGCGAATATAATCATGCTGGTCGGAAAATAGTTTTTCCTCAAAACTTATCCGTTACAGCTCCTTCAGATGCAGATTTTACAGTTCTTGCATATTTTGCCAAAGTTCCTCTGTTGGGTAATACCGGTTTGACCCACTTAGATTTTCTCGAGTTCAACTCATACGGATCGATTTCAAGTGAGATGATCTGTTGTTTAGCATCGATGATTATCTCGTCTCCATCCTCTACAAAAGCGATGGGTCCACCAACGGCTGCCTCAGGGGTGACATGTCCAACAACAAAGCCGTGACTACCTCCGGAGAAGCGCCCATCAGTGATCAAAGCGACATCTTTACCCAATCCTTTACCCATAATAGCGGATGTCGGACTAAGCATTTCCCGCATTCCTGGTCCACCCACGGGTCCTTCATAACGTATGACCAATACATCGCCTTTTTGAACTCCACCATCCAATATGGAGGTCAAGGCATCTTCTTCGGAATGAAACACCTTGGCTTTCCCACGAAAATGTAGACCTTCTTTGCCGCTGATCTTGGCTACCGCACCTTCAGGAGCAAGGTTTCCATAAAGAACTACTAAGTGAGAATCTGGTTTAATGGGGTTGTCGAGTGGTCTGACTATGTCTTGTCCTGTAGGGTATGGTGCTACATCGGCCAGGTTTTCGGCCAGAGTTTGTCCTGTTACAGTGAGGCAATCACCGTGGAGGTAACCCGCATCCAGTAAGATCTTCATAAGAGGCTGAATACCACCGATTTCTATGAGCTCTGACATGAGATACTTACCACTTGGTTTGACATCAGCCAGGACGGGGACACGTTTGCCTATTTGGTTGAAGTCCTCGAGTGTGAGGTTGATTCCAGCCGAGTGGGCAATTGCCAGCAAATGTAATACGGCATTGGTTGATCCACCCAATGCTATGGTTACCGTGATTGCATTCTCAAAAGATTTTCTGCTAAGTATATCGGATGGTTTAATGTCGAGTTCAATAAGTTTGAGCAGAGCTTCACCGGCACGCTTGCAATCATCATGTTTACTTTGTGACACAGCTTCTTGAGCTGAGCTATTGGGGAGACTGAGTCCCAATGCCTCTATCGCCGATGCCATTGTATTTGCGGTATACATACCTCCGCATGAACCTGGTCCGGGTATGGCGGTGGATTCCACTTCAAGTAATTCATCATCGGAGATGGTTCCTTTGGCATGTGATCCGACTGCCTCAAAAACGGATACAATATCTCGGCGGTTAACTCCGGGTTTGATGGTACCTCCATAAATAAAAATCGATGGTCTATCGAGTCTTGCCATCGACATGACACAACCCGGCATGTTTTTGTCACAACCACCGATGGTTATAAATCCGTCGAATCCCTGTCCTGCAACTACGGTTTCGATCGAATCACAGATCACCTCACGTGATACGAGCGAATATCTCATACCTTGGGTTCCCATTGAGATTCCATCAGACACAGAAATGGTGTTGAACACTACGGCTTTTCCACCAGCTGCATTCACAGCATTTGCGGCTTCATCCGCAAGAATATTGATGTGCATATTGCATGGTGTCACCATGCTCCAGGTCGATGCGATACCGATCTGTGGTTTTTTAAAGTCCTCGGTGCTGAATCCTACAGCGCGTAACATAGCTCTGCTTGGAGTTCTGTCGACGCCATCTACAACGATAGACGAGTGTTTGCGTAAATCCTTCTTATCCATATTTTTCCCTAATACTTTTTCCCTAACAATGGTTATGGGGCAGGATATGAAAAAAAAAGTATTTCCGAAACGGAATTATTTGAATTTGATGCGTCTTTGAACCCGATACACCAACCATGGAACCCATCTCATGAGGTATACAGCGAATACCTCGGGGCCTCCGATGTAGTATTCATTTCTTTTTGTTCGCAGTTTTCGGACCATTTTTTTGGCAAATTTTTCTGCCGACATCCCCTTCATTTGTGAATGGTCCATTTTATCGTGTGGATTACCATCGGCCGACAGTGCATTTTTCGAAACATTGGTCTTGATATATCCGGGACAAACTACGCTGATATGGACACCGTGTTCATATACTTCTGAACGTAAAACATCGAGATAACCATGAAGTGCGTGTTTCGAACCACAGTAGGAACTACGGCCTGATACACCAATTTTTCCAAGTACGCTGCTCACGACATTGATATGTCCGCCGCCATTTTTGATCATATGGGGGATAACATGTCGTGTGACCTCTATGGTCCCAAAGTAATTGATGTTGAATAATTTTTTTTCCACATCAAGTGTGGTGTTCTGGGCTAGTGCACGTTGGCTAACACCACCATTATTGATCAGTATATCAATTCTACCTTTCCATGCCATGGCTTGCTCGACAACATCGGGGATGGATGAATGATTTGCAAGATCAAGTGGAAGAATCTTGTAGTTATTCTCTGATAAACCGGATGATTTGGCAACACGGTGCAGCTCTTCGGGTCTGCGAGACGAAAGTATGATCGAAGCACCGAATCGTGAAAGTTCATAGACCAGATATTCACCTATGCCGGATGACGCCCCTGTAATCCAAATCACTTTGTCTTGATAATAATTCATGAGCTTTTGACCTTTTGGTGGGTTTGACTTGAAAAAAGAACCGGGACCTGAGGTCGCGGAGTGAATGATGGTATTGCGTATATTGTTAGCAATGAATTGAAATGTAATAAAATCATTTGATATGTCAGCAACTATCCTATTGGTTGAAGATGAAGTTGAAGCTGCGGAAATGCTGGGCACATTTCTGGAGATGAATGGGTTCAGTGTTGTGACAATGCATGATGGGAATAAAGCTCTTGAATGGTTGAAATCTTCAAATTCTGACTTTGATTTGGCGATTCTGGATATCATGGTGCCAGGGATTGATGGGAGAAGACTTTGCCAGTATATTCGCAATTCCGACGGTTTTTCAGACGTACCTGTAATTTTTCTGACCGCAAAAGATGCCGAACAAGATGAGATTATGGGTCTGAATTTAGGTGCAGATGATTACATTGCCAAGCCGGCCAGTTTGAATCTTGTACTTGCTCATGTCAAAACACTACTGCGTCGCCGAGTTCAGGAAAAACAGCAAGAATTTCGATTTGGTCAAATAGTTCTGATCCCTGAATCGGCTACTGTCCAGGTCGGTCAATCGTTCATAGAGCTCACTTCCAAAGAGTATAGTTTGTTAGAGCTGTTGTTCCGAAATCCTAAAAGGATTTTCTCGCGTCAGGAAATACTTGAACACATTTCCGATGACTTGAAATATATTTTTGATCGGACTGTTGATGTACACGTGAAGAATATTCGAATAAAACTGGGTACTCATGGTGATGTAATCCGGACCTATCGCGGGTTGGGTTATGGCATTAACAGAACGTATCAACAGGATTAGATATCTGATGAAAATCCGGAATAAAATATCAATCAACTTTGTGTTATTGCTCATCTTCGGAGTGACTGCGGTAAGTAGTTATGCTATTATGTTCATTCGAAATTTTTTGATGAATGAAGCTGAAAGGACTATGATCGCTCACACGGAGTGGGTGGCTTTGACGGTCGTGAACGGATGGGGCCATGATGTGGACATAGAGCTGATGCAACGGCTTCAGGCGGTCTCTGGGTATGACATTGTCATAACGGATGTTGATGGTGGATTGCTGTACTCATCTGAGTCACGTTTGAGTGGACCTATACCAGGATCTGGTTACGATGTAGATCCTCTTGTTACTTCACCTTATCTACTTAACCAGAAAGGAGAAGACAAGGTCTATGTCTTTACTTCATTTTTAGACAATGAGGGCATACTGCATTTTATTCGGGTCTCCAGGGCAAAAGAATTGATCTATGAACCCATCACGACGATTCGCTGGATCATATACACTGGAATGTTTATTTCGATTGGAGTGATCATTTTGTTTAGCAACTTGATCGCTCGGTATTTATCTCGTCCAATTACAGAACTAAAAGAAGCCACTCAGAAAGTTTCTGAGGGAAAAGTAAACATGGTGACCGTAAACGATAGAAGTGATGAATTTGGAGAATTGGCCACCACGATCAATTCAATGGCACAAAGATTACGGTCGGACAATGAGCGATTATCACAGATCCATACGAAACAATCTCAGTTTTTTGAGGATATAGCACATGAGGTTAGGAATCCGTTACACACGATCATGGCTTCAATGGAGTTATTGGATAGTGGAAAATTAGATCAGGAAAAACAAAAGCGATATATCCAGAATGCCAAGGGGCAGGCTCAGAGGATGAGTAGCTTGTTCAAGGACTTATTGACTCTACAGAGATACGATTCAGATGAAAATTTTATTCAATCTCAATGGTTTGATCTTCAGAGGATCACAACTCATCTTGAAGAAGTTTATTCTGATGAGGCACTTGGGAAGGGACTTACATTTCGAGTGCAGAAATCCCCTTGCCGTGTCTTGGCCGATGCACCGAAGATAGAACAGGTATTGGATAACCTGATATCCAATGCGATTAAATATACCAATAGCGGAACGGTTGGACTTGATTATGAAATTCAGGATAAGCGAGTAGTGATACGAGTATTTGACACGGGAATAGGGATCGCTGAAGAGCATATCGAAAATCTGTTTGATCGGTTTTTCAGAACAGATAAGGCGCGATCCAGAGACAGTGGCGGTACCGGACTTGGTTTGTCTGTTGTTAAAAGTATATTGGACGCACATGGATCAGAAATTAAAGTGGAGAGCACGGTTGGTAAAGGTACAACGTTTATTTTCTGGCTTACTTCCAAGTAGGTATTGATGTCATATGTGATATGAAATCAAAGATAAAAGAAGTGGATGATCTTAAATCATCAGAACCGAATTCTAATCTGTGCATCTATTCTGTTCCGTGACCGACCGGGACTCAGATCATTGCCAGAACCGGTCGAGAATCTATCGGAGTAAATGGTCCTTGATACCTTCATTCGTGTAGTGAATCGGTTCCCCAAATCCTGATGTATCATAACATAACCATGCTGTGCATATCCCGACAGTGCAGGTACCCGAAAAGCTCCTAACATATCATATTCATAGATATAGACCCTGTTTTGGTAGCTATCTGTCTGAATAGTTGAGTACTGAACATATAGGCTCGTTTGATTCAGATTGAAAATGACGACCTGTGTGACACCCGAACCATAACTACAACAGATTGCAGGAGCATACGAATTATGTTCAAGTCTTGTGATGGTCTGGATATTCCTGTTCAATTGTGTGCGCATATTTAGTTTTAGCACGATCCTATTGACATCATATCTCACATACAACTCTCGATAGAACTCATCTTGTTGGATAAATGTATCCATTCTGTTCGTCTGTCTGATGGATGTGTCCAGAATTGTTCTACCTACTCGTAATTGATAATTGACACCAAATTCGTGTCCAATTACCGGGGCTACAGTACCAAACCGAAGTGCCATTGATTTATATCTATCCGTCCAAAAGTCCAGGCTTTGGCCTTTTGCGGGACGAATTCTGATCCAACTTCCAAGTCCATGTTCATTTCCTGAACCACTGAAAGCTGATGGCGCATTTCCCAAAACAGATTTAAAACTAGGATCATAATATCGATGCCAGACCCCGGCTCTAAGATTATCCCAGTTTCGACTCAGGAGGCCAATCCACGCAAATTCACCATTTGCATGGCTGAGTTCAAAACCGAATTGCCAGTCGATTGAACTGAGACCAGCATAGACCGATAACTCTTTAGATTCAGTTCCGGTCATGTCATATCGATAGGATAATCCCGGTCGTTGTGAAATTTCCTTGTCAAAATAATGTAGCAATACCATCCCACCAAATTGCATACGGAGTTGTTTGAACGCTTGCTCTGACCGAAGTACAAATCCGATTGAACTCAATGAATTATTCTTTTGTCTGGCCAATTCACTTTTTGTGCGCGCATGATTACTCCATGAGGGCATATAATACAACGAATCATTTTGCGTAGAAGTCAGGTCTCTCGATGAAGCAAAAAGGACTACTTCAGTTGGACCAGATTTTCCCGATAAACCCATACCGCGCAAATAACTTCCAACCGTCGACGATCCGTTTTGAGCCAAAATATTTCCACTAGTGGACATTGAGCCAATATTTCTTGGTCCAGCACGCATCGTTCCACCGGCTGCTATATTGCCGAATCCAAAACGTATCCGAAAATCTCCGAAGACTACGCTGGTAATACCCAAAGGTCCGAGGCTTTTTTGTGATTCTGGTCTATAGGCTATTGAACCTGTCATTTGCCCCAACTTGGTAGGATAGGAAGCCAATTCACCGGGGACTTTATTTCTTGATGACCGGATACTCACATTTTCGTGATGGAGTACCGTAATTTCTCGAATATGATACCTGTTCCCCAAGTATATACCATCTTCTTCATATCCAATAGGGCGTGGTTGCACCATTCCGAGCCTATAGTCTACATGTCCCCGAATGCGATACCGCCGACTACTTGATCTGGTTGGAGTCAAACCTGAAAAAGAATCTCTTTCTGGTTCAAATACAATGAAATACTGTAAAATAGAACTTAATTGAGGATTGACAACCTGTTTTGATTGAAAACTCGTGAAAGTAAGCAACTCTTGTTCTGACGCAACCCAACCCAATACATCACTAATCTCAAAACTACTCAGGAGGAAGAGATTGGCCAAGTAGGATTCGGAAATCGATGAAATTGGAACAGGATTTTCAGCATATTCTTCCAGATATGATATGATGTCTTGAATTTCATCCTCATCAAGTTCAAAATCAGTCACATATTCTATGACTAGTCCTATCCAATCAGTTTGAGCAAGTTCACTGAAATGCCATGCTGTGTTACCGTCAACTTTGTTGTAATGACCATCATAGATATCCCATTTCAGTTCGGGACTAATAAACGAAATCAACCAACCTATTAGGAATATGATCAGCATAATCAACTACCTCACATAACCGAATCCGAAGCCCCGTGACCACCCCAAATGTTGATGAGAGCTCATCGAGTAGACTCCGTTGACCCCCTTTATGTTAACACTAATCCCGAACATCCAGGTTGCCAGGGTTAGATTATAAGCTATGAATGTGTCAATGGCATCTGGAATGGATCCGAAAACAATCAAAAACTGTTCTGACCAATCCGATTGTGCCGAAAAAGCGTAGGACAATTTGAACCCATCTGCAAAATCATAATGAATAACTGATGATACTCTCATCGGTGTATCATATTCAAAATCGCCGGATCCATGTACTGGGACACCATTAAAAACACCCTCTATCATCAATTTTTGGGCAATATTTTTCCAAAATCCGACGCCAGAAAAAATCACATTACTTTTCCCGTAACTTGGAATTGCCACTACCTCTGAGCCTAACACTCCGCCAATTCCGAAATCAGATGTTACATACCCAAATCCGAATGCGTAAACAGATTCATTGTATAGATCAAAAGCCATCCTGTGTAATTCCACTCCTATACTTCCGAATCTACCCTGATAACCCATTCCGAAAGAGTTTGATTTCAGATCATCTATACCAAAAGGTGTCATAGATTTCCATCGAATCCAGTTCCCGTTTTGCGCCGATGGATTTCCAATCAGCGGGAAAGTATAAGTGGGGCTGGCAACAGCAGAAAAAGACAAAGGATGTACCTCAAGTCCATATCCACGCTGTGCCAACACCACTGCCGGGTTCTTCGATATAAATCCGAATACGAACAGGCAATAAATAATTACCATCTTCACGTTATACCTTCGAATCAAATATGTGCCCGTTGCGATATCCATTACAGATTATGATGCATTATCGTTAAATTGAATCAGATCGTTTAACTATATGAGTATCACATCGACAATAACTTTCAAAATCTGAACAAATTTCACCCGTGAAAAAGAAGACACTTACTGCCATAATTTTTGTATTGCTTTTTGCAGTTGGTGCTAAAGCTCAAGAAATCAATGCCAGAGTATCTGTAAATAAGTCTCAGATCCAGAACGTATCTCTGGATTATCTGGATGATTTGGTCCCATTGTTGGAAGGTTATATCAATAATCATACCTGGACAGACCAACGATTTGAAGAGCACGAGCGCATCAGGATGAATGTTCAAATCATACTGACACAGGAAACGAACAACAATTTTGACGCTTCTTTGGTAATAACTGCCGAGCGCCCCATCTATAATACCTTACAGAATACTCCACTGATCGTGATCAGCGACAACGCGTGGAGGTTCAATTTTAATCGAAATCGCTCCCTCATCCACGACACATACCAGTTTGATGACATAGCGACCATGATCGATTTTTATGCATACCTCATTTTGGGATATGATGCTGATTCATTCAGTGAGCTTGGTGGGACTGAATTTTTTCGTCAGGCTCAAAGTGTTCTGGATATTGCTCAATCCACAGGTGCAACAGGATGGACCTCTGGAACAGGAAGTCGAAGGAACAGATATTTCCTGATCAATGGTCTAACTAGCGGTACATTGGATTCATACAGAAGAGCGATATATCGTTATCACAGATTAGGCATGGATGTTTTCACTACTGATAGTCGTGGGGCAAGGCAAAACATAATGCAAGCGCTCCGGTTGATTCAGGAAGCAAAAAGACAAACTACCGACGACTACCTTTTCGATATTTTCTTTTCAACCAAGTCCAGAGAATTGACATCCATTTTCATAGATGCAGAAGCCACGCAGCGTTTGGATGCATATATGTTGTTATCGGAACTTGATTCCAGTCGACTCACAGAGTACGAAAGACTACAATAGGGCAACATGTTACTTACTCCTGAACTACTTTCTCGACTCGGTCCTCTTGAACTTAAAGCCCGACAAATCGTGGAGGGATTTATCGCAGGCTTGCACAAAAGTCCGTTCTATGGATTCAGTGTTGAGTTTGCTGAACACCGCAGTTATTATCCGGGAGATGAAATCAGGCATATTGATTGGAAAGTGTACGGGAAATCGGAGCGATTTTATGTAAAACAGTATGAAGAGGAGACCAATCTTAGGTGCCACTTGCTGTTGGATGTGAGTTCTTCGATGCAATTTCGACACTTTGCCCCTCATACCAAACTCGACTATGGAGTACACTTTGGAGCTGCATTACTTTATATGATGCATCGTCAGCGCGATGCCAGTGGACTAATCACTTTTGATGAAAAAATAAGACATTTCATCCCTGCAAAGGCTTCCTATTCACATCTACGCCATATTTACCATCAACTGGAACAAATTCTTGTGGATGAGCAAAATGGCAAGGATAAACGTCGTACTGCCTCATCCAAGATACTTCATGAAATAGCAGAGCGATTACACAGGCGTAGTCTGGTGATCATTGTTACAGATCTGTTTGAAAATGTTCATGAACATGATGCGTTGTTGTCATCACTAAAACATCTCAAACACAAGAATCACGAGGTCATTCTATTTCACGTGCTTGAAAGGAGAAGCGAACGAGAGTTGGATTTCCCCGATCAGCGATTCGTTTTTGAGGATTTGGAGACAGGTGCTAATATGGATCTGATTCCGGCTCAAGTTCGGGGTGATTATAAACGTAAAGTCGAAGAATATACAGATCGCTTTAAACGTGTTTGCAGAGAGTCACGAATAGATTATGAGGAAATTGATTCCGAGTCATCTTTTGATCTCGGACTGCTTGCATATCTAAACAAACGTCGTAAATTGTTATAAATATTATTCTGTAATAAGAAGAGGAGCCCCCAATCAAGGAAGCTCCCCCTGTTAGCAATCTTATAAGTCGTAGAAATTGGACATGAAGAATGCGTACCGTCATGCCGGCAGTGCACAATTCCTCAGACCAATAAAATCAGTCCATTGCTCTTCTGAGGAATGCAGGTTGTTCAGAATCGGTTTTGTTGATCCGCTCTTCCCTGTCATTCAAAAGAACATTACCAGTACCTGTGTTGAACTTACGTTGTGCTGGTTCTTGATTCGTAACGGAATCTGAATCATGACGAGCCGTAGCATGACCGTTCTGTTCTTTTTTGTCCAATGTGTGGAATGTTACCCCACGACGGAAAATCGCTGGGTTATCCAATACCTTGATATTTTTCTCACCTTTGTATGGCTCATTACCCTCAAGGGTAGAATTACCAGTAAAAATGCGGTGTATATCCTGGGTCCGTGGTAATGTCGCACGTCCTGTCAGGCCGTCTGTTGCTGTTCGTTCGATACGATCAACCGGCTCAGCATGCTGAGGAGACTTGGTTTCTTTGGTTGATTTGATATTCAAAGTTGCACCAGCACGTCGTTCATCACTAAGCTCAAAGCCCGTGGCTATGACAGTCATTCTGAGTTCTTCACCCATGGATGCATCGGTTACGGTACCCATGATGATTTCAGCATCTTCACCTGCTTCTGTCTGAATGATCTTGGTGGCCATTGTCACTTCTCGCATACCCAAGGTGGTATCGGCAGAGATATTAACAAGTACATTTCTGGCCCCTCGGATACTTACGCCATCCAATAGAGGTGAGCTGATTGCTGCTCTTGCTGCGATTTCGGCACGATCTGAACCTGTAGCAGAAGCAGATCCCATAATCGCGGCACCTCCATCTTGCATAGTTGTTCTGACATCAGCAAAATCAAGGTTGATAAGTCCAGGTAGCAGGATCAAATCGGAAATTCCCTTGGTTGCATTATAAAGTACCTCATTGGCCACCTCAAAAGCTTCAAGCAAGCTTGTGTCTTCACTGCAGACTTCCAGGAGTTTTTCATTCGGGATGACAATTACAGTGTCACAGTTTTTCTTAAGTTCTGTGATTCCATCAGTTGCATAACGCTGACGTGGACGTCCCTCGCAGGTAAATGGTGTAGTTACAATACCAACGGTAAGAATACCTTTTCTCTTGGCGATTCCGGCAACTACTGGTGCGCCTCCGGTTCCCGTTCCTCCACCCATTCCAGCAGTCACGAATATCATGTCTGCACCTTCGATGGCTTCCTCAATTTCATGGCGGTTTTCTTCGACAGCTTCACGGCCGATCTCCGGACGTGCGCCGGCACCCAGACCTGAAGTGAGCGATTTTCCAACCTGGATACAATGCTCTGATGGATTGTTTTTAAGTGCCTGAGCATCCGTATTGATCACGATGTACTCAACATTGTTGAGTCCCTTCTTGATCATATTCGCAACGGCATTACCGCCACCTCCACCAACACCAATGACCTTGATCCTGGCATTATCGTGGCTCATTTCATCGTATTGAAATCGGGTTTGTAGTTTTTCACTTGGCATGATGATTTCTCCTGTTTATTGCTATGATTGCTATGTATGTACTTAAAATTCTTTGAACCAGGCTTTCATTCGACCTGCGATCTTCTCCATGAGATCTTCAGTCTTTGCACCTTTTGTAGGAATAGCTGTTGCATTGCTTTGCTTGGATTCTGACTTAAGCACATGCTTCACCAGTCCCACACCGGTGGAATAGATGGGATTTTTGACCTCGTTGACCAATCCGTCTGTTAACCCAGATGGGACGCCGATCTTGGCGTCCATTCCAAGTATCTCATTTGCCAGTTGTGGGACACCTTTCAGCAAAGATCCTCCACCGGTTATGACCACTCCAGCACTAAGCTGCGATGCATAACCACTGCGCTTGATTTCGATGGCAACGATTTCAAGGATTTCCTCCATACGAGCCTGTATTATTTTGGATAAAACACTTTTTTTAATTTCTTTAGGTGGACGGCCCGCAATACCTGGTATCGTCAGGATGCTGTCCTCATAAATCATATCTGAGAATGCGATCCCGTGCTCTCTTTTTAGTTTTTCGGCCTGATCTTCCAACACCGACAATCCAATCCTGATATCATCGGTCACTTTTTGTCCGGCAATAGCCACAACCGCTGAATGTCGAATTGTATCATCCAGGAAAATTGCAACATCCGTAGTTCCTCC
>CAZDYD010000019.1:0-33806 GCA_964509715.1 uncultured Chitinophagales bacterium | reverse complement strand
GCGAGTTCCAAAGAATTTCCAGAGGCAGTGCCTGCAAAGGTTATATCCGAACGTGTTGCATTTGGACTTAAAGACTCAAGATCTGTTTTATTATCATCGATTTCGAAAATATAACTGGCCGTTTCGTCGCCCGACCACGAGAAATTAAACACATCGGTTTCAACCACATCGCTAAGAACCGGTACTTCTGGTAATGTCAACCCCGGAGGTGGATTCTGCGCCGGATTTCGGAGGTACGGGTACGATTGTCCCTCGATAATCTGCCATACACTTGTAAAATCCCAGCCTGCGAATGTGGACTGTCTCTTCATTTCCGCAGTGATTTTCCCTGTTCCGCCAAAACTGGTCGACTGACCAGAAGTCTGAGCATCCCAATAACTGTTTGTGGACATACTATTCGCGTAATTTCTACCAACTAATCCACTTGCGTTGTCACCTGATGCGCTAACTCTTCCTCTGGAATAACTGTTCGAAATTGAGCCACTAAATAAAATACCAACTAATCCTCCTGCACGTCCACTATTAGATGTTCTGACTGTTCCACTGGAATAACTATTCGAAATAGAGCCACTAGACTGATAACCAACTAGTCCTCCTACATGTCCATCAGAAGCTATAACTGCTCCACTGGAATAACTGTTCGAAATAGTTCTACGGTTTCGACCAACTAAACCTCCTGCATCCCCATCAGACGCTCTAACTGTTCCACTGAAATGACTGTACGAAATAACTATATCGTTACGTCCAGCCAATCCTCCTACATCCCCATCAGACGCTCTAACTGTTCCACTAGAATAACTGTCCGAAATAGTTCCAACGTTACGACCAACTAAAGCTCCAACTTCATTTTTACCAACTATGTTAACATTCTCTAATTTAATATTAATTAGTTTTGCTCTGTTTGAAAAACCGACTAAACCAACAAATCTCGTTTCTGGACGATTGATGGTTAGATTGCTAATTTTGAACTCTTTACCATCCAATGAACCACTAAATGAGTTACTCGATGTCCCTATGGGCTCAAAACCGGCTCCATCATTCCAATCTTTCGTTGCCGAAGCATCGATATCTGCTCCCAGCACAAAATGGGATGAGAGATAATCTTTCATCGCCTGAAGTTGGTCAAGTGTCATGATTACAAATGGATCCTGCTCAGTTCCAGATCCAGAGGCGAAGGGATTAAGTTCACGCACTGCCACTTCAAACTCACCCAGATCCGACCAAACGGAATTACGTTCCGAAGGTGTACGCCAATTTTCAATCGGATCATAGGTCGGCTTTATTTTAACTCTCCAATGCAGTGTTTCTCCACCTCTGGATAATAAATCCGCTACTGTACGAGTATCATTCTCTGGTAATCCCGCAAATAATTGAGCAAGCGTGAAGGACTCTTGCAACGCATCCGTCCCAGGTACTTCAAACTGAAATCCTTGATCGGCTGTCAGGTTCTCAACATCTGTTGATTCGTCAAAAAGTATCTGAACGATGAATTTACCAGGACGATAGGCTACAGAAGTGCTATAATCAATTGGAAACCTCTCCTCTGTTGTCCATCTGAACAGAGTTGAGCTCGATATTTCAGTATTGGCATCCGGGCCATTCAACACCGGTTTCTCCGGAGCAACACTAAATGATCGAAGTTCAGATTTTAAAACTGAACTGTTATTATTCTCATCCTGTACTTGGACTCCAACTTGCCAATGATATGTGTGGCCGTGAACGAATGCTCTCCTGTCGACTTTAAAATTTACATAACTACCCATAGAATACCCTCTAACCTGAATAGCAGAAGTCGGGGGATTCTCATTAGCATTAAATTGCCGATCATAGATGTTCAACGAACTATTACGGTATGTTTCGTTTGTATAGTACACCCAATTAAATATCTGATCTGCAAGTTCGTCCAGATCAGCAAATTCAACATCAACTCCCGGGCTAAGTAGAACAACCCCTTCATCAGATGTTGTAAACGATATGGGTCCGGAAGATGATTCACCTACTTCGTTAATCGCTGTTACACGCCAGAAATAAGATGCTCCGAAGAGAATTCTATCTTCCGTTGCCAATATATAACTGACTACATCTTCGCTCCCACGAGCGATGCTTTCAGAAGTAAATAGTGGCGTCTCGAAGTTACTGGATGTGGAAATTTCTAACACATACGATGTCGCATTTTCACTCTGCCCCCATGTAAAGGTCGGAGTGGATGAAATATTCGTAGCATTTGTACCCGGAGTTAGCAGATTAAATGCCTGTGGAAGAGCAGTAATTTTAAATGATTGAATATCCGACCATTTTACATCTCTTTGTGTGTTGTAGTCGTTCTCATCGAAGCGAGTCGATTTATTGGTTACCCTCCAGTACAATGTATTCCCTTTATTTTCGAGTAAAAACTCGTCTAGGTCCACATCAGTCTGAGTTGCAAACAGTTCGGTTAGGGTCTTTGTTTCAATAGATTCGATTGTCCCAGGAATTTCGAACTGTAAACCATCAGTTGGTTCTGTGGTCGGATCAGCAGTCTCATCATCGGCATATAGAATCTGAATCAATACAGAACCCGGTGTTGTTAGAATATTTTCTGTGGACTTCCAGGTAAACTCAGTCCCTGCATCCACAGAGGCCTCATCTTTAGGACTCTGAGCAACAGGAGTAGCTGGAGTATAAATAAGCGTTATTGGCTCGGCAGAAGTCTCACCGTATTCATTAATTGCTTTAATGAGCAAGGTGTAAGTAAATCCATCGACCAATTTTCTATTATCAACAACAAATGAGGTTTCTGTAGTTGTAATTGGTTCATCAGAATATGGGAATACTTGATCACCAATTTTTAGGGTCAATTCATAGAGATCAGCACCTGAAGATAAGTTCCAATAAATATTAAACAGTTCAATATTCTCGTTCAGAAAGAGTGTTTCATTAAAACTATGCTCTAGTGCACCCGGACGAAGATCTTCTGTTGTGAACGTAGCTTCCAGACTAGTCTTTGGCTCAAGTGGATCATCTCCCGCTACTGTTACTCGCCAGCTATATTCGGTATTGGATGTGAGTGCATTTCCGATTGGAAGCGTGTACGAATAATTTGGATCTGCGTCGGTAAGTTGTGCAATCGGTAAGAATGCAAAAGAGGGCGTTTCACTCAGTGTTGCTCCCACACTATACTCAAGCACATATCCTGTGGCCAATGCATCTTTGCTCCATGTGAATGTCGGGGTGAGCGACACTCCCGTTACCCCGCCTATCGGAGCGACCAAGGTCGGAGTCGCAAGTTCTGGCTCTACCTCAGGTCCCTCGGTAGTGAAACTGAATCGTGTCGTAGTTTGGGCAATGAGCTGATCCGTACTATTATATCCCTTCACCTGCCACGTGTAATCAGTAGTAGGACTAAAAGGTAAATTGCCAAAGAAATCTTGCTCATAATCAAATGATGTCCCTAAAATTGGGTCAAAACTTGAGTTAGAGAAAAACGGGAAGTCTGGGTTGTCACTCGTATAAATTTCTAAGATGTAATAACTGACTGTGACCCCCGACGGAGCAGACCAACTGAAGGTCACCGGATCAATTATCGAAACTTCTTCTGCACCATCACCCGGGCCTGTGAGTACAATGTCTGGCAAATCTCCGCCACTGCCTCCACCAAAGTCAGCACTCCATCGGGCTATATTGTTTACGGACAATCCATCAGCATCTACAATCCGTCCGCCAGCGATCAGTCTTCCATTGGCAATACCCAAAGCGAACACAGACGGCATTCCACCTTCATTGGTCAAGGAACCCAGAGGGAACCAAAACCCAATACCTCCCAGGTCGATGTACTGTGCAACACCAACGCTCGGCGACCCATCCACTTCTGTAAACTCGCCGGAGACAAATAATTGGTCATCAACATGTGCCAATAACTTGATGATCGGTCCGTCAATCTCGTCACCCAATGAAGTCCACGTTCCATCGGCTATGGTGTAGGATCCAAGCCGGTTGATCTCGTTAGATTCCGGATGAAAGAATTCCCCAGCTACATACACTACTCCATTACCCAAGACCACATCACTCAAAAAGCCCGAAAATCCAAACAGATCTCCCATCCCTATTGCATCGTCTTGGCCCAACGCTGTCCATGTGTCGGTTCCTGGTTTGTATAACACAACGCCGTTTACTGTCTGTCCACCAGCGGACGTAAACATCCCTCCAAAGACCAAATCCGTATCATTCCCGTCGATCGCCATAACCATGCCATCCATGAACGGAATATCGAATGGATCACTTGCAGTGTACTCCCCCACTCGATGCCAACTTTCACCCGTAATGCTGTACCTCGCCAGATGCTGCACCGCCAGAGTGGATCCGCCCTGTGACACTTCCTGAAATTCTCCACCTACATACAGGTCGTCGCCAAACACATGCAAAGCAAACACATTGGTAAATTCAGGTGAAGAATGACCAAGGGCTCCGATAGAACTCCAGTTCCCAGATCCCGATGGATCATACACCGCCAAGTTCGCAATATCAAGTCCGTTCATTTGCGAGAAGTATCCCCCAACATAGATGAGTCCATTGTGGACCACGATCTCGTTGACCATGGAGCCCATTCCAGCGTCCGTTCCCGTTCCAATCGCTTCCCACTCAGAAGTAGACAGATTGAATCGGGCGATATTTCGGGCAGGAACACCATCACCGGCAGTGTCAAACACGCCCCCCACATATACGTATCCACCATGCTCCACGATCGTCTTGACCACAACATCAAATCCTGTTACTCCACCACCCAAGTCATCCCAGGTGTCTAAACTCATTATGGATGATGTTTGATTCTGAATTGGTCCTTGACCCAGTGTTGGTATAGCTGATCCAAATATGAAAAGTATCATGATCAGAAATCGGGCAGACATAGAATCTCTATGACCAGATGGCTTGCTACCAGAGGTGATGGACATTAACTTCATAAAATAAATGACTTAAAAGGAGTGGATGAAGAAATTATTGACGAATCGACGACGGTGTGTGGCAATTGACTGTTGGCACTGTTCCGATTTTGCGAAAATATAATTTATGAATTGTAAAAAATCAATTACATATCGATAACCATTGCACTAAACAACGATTTCTGTGAACCTAGCTAATCTTCGAACTCACATATCAAGAAACAGTGAGCACCAGATAGATCATACAAATTTTGGACAAATAACATACCCCTTATTTCGGTTCTCTATTCTCTGTACTTGTAGTGCGTGTACTCTGATACTCACATTTCGAAACGATTATGGATTGATTCCATCATCTCGTACTGTTCCTTTTCTTCTCATAAATCCGTACTATCTTGCTCAGTCGTAAAATCTGCAATATCAAGCGTGCAGATCATAATATTTATTCAAACCGGATACCATGAGAGCCGTTCTGATCCTTTTTTTATTTCAGTTCATTTTGACGCAGTCTGGTCTTGCACAACAAAATCCATCGACCGAATCAGACTCTTTACACCAACTGTTCGATGAATACGACCGTTTCAATCGAAATCCGGATCAGTTTTTCACTCCATCCCCTACCGATAGTAGCTCTGTTGATGAAGATGACCGTGGTGCCCCCTTTCAAGATGTAAGTTTCTCAGCTCTCGAAAGAAATACTGATCAATTGCGCCGTTTCCACGATCAACTTCTAACTATCAACCCGGATTTTCTCGAGGGACAAGACCTCATCAGTTATCGCCTCTTCCGACGTCTACTCCACGATAGAATCGAAGCCTTTGAACTTAGCGACCACCTGGTCCCTCTCGATGGTTGGTGGGACTTCCACGCATCTTTTGCTGAGACTCCCAATCGCACCAACTTCAGGTCAATTCAGGATTACGAACGATATTTAGAGCGCATGAGTGCCTATGGAGACCACACCGATCAATACATCACCCGACTTCGAGATGCCATCCAGAAAGGATGGGTCCGACCCCGGGTAATTCTCGATAATTATATCCCAACCATCGAAGCCCTGATTACCGATCCGTCAACAAGTCGCTTCATGGAACCTTTCACCCGATTCCCTAATTCTGTCACCCAGGAAGATCGCATGAGACTTCATCAATCTGGCCTTACCGCCGTTACTGATGTAGTCATTCCTGCATACACTCGCTTCTCAGATTTCATGCGTAATGAATACTATCCTGCCGCACCAGAAGCCATTGCCATTTCTGATGTTCCCGGAGGTCGTGCCTATTACGAACACCTCGTCCGTTATTACACTTCGCTCGACATCACCCCCGATGAAGTACACCAGATAGGACTTTCAGAGGTCGCACGTATCCGCCGAGAAATGGATGAGGTTATCGCCACCACCAATTTTGAGGGCTCCTTCGATGAATTCACCCACTATCTTCGAACCGACCCCAAATTCTATGCTCAAAGTAAAGAAGAGCTGCTTCAATACACGGCTCTCATTCTGAAACGTATGGATGGGGAACTACCTCGATTGTTCAAGCGACTTCCTCGTGCACCCTATGGACTCCGTGAAGTACCCGATTATATGGCTCCTCGTATGACCACGGCCTATTATAATAGTCCGGCAGCAGATGGAACCCGTGCTGGGTTCTATTTCGTAAATACATACGACCTGCCCAGTCGTCCACTTTACGAAGTCGAGGCGCTGTCATTTCATGAAGCCGTACCCGGACACCATCTGCAACTCGCTCTACAACAAGAACTGGGTGACCTCCCACGCTTTAGACAACAGGGCGGATATACAGTTTTTGTAGAAGGATGGGCTTTGTATTCCGAGCGTCTGGGACTCGAACTTGGATTCTACACCGATCCATACAGTAATTTCGGACGCTTGTCCTATGAAATGTGGCGCGCATTGCGCCTGGTAGTTGATACCGGTATGCACTACAAAGGCTGGTCACGACAAGAAGCGATCGATTTCATGGCTGCTAATTCTGCACTTACACTCCTAAACATTTCCAACGAAGTGGACCGCTACATCTTCTGGCCCGGTCAAGCCCTGGCTTATAAAACCGGTGAGATCAAGATCAGACAACTCCGAGAACTTGCCGAAAAAGAACTGGGTCCAAAATTCGACATCAGAGAATTCCATGACGTAATACTTCGAAATGGTAGTATTACATTGGAAGTCCTCGAAGAGGAAGTCCAAAATTGGTTAAGAAATCACGGTGACGAATAAACCCAGAATAGGAATAGTATCACCTAAATCGAAATCCTTTAACCTGAGCTTCACTGAAATTTACTCCATAGACAATTTGGTCAGTAGCCTGGGTCAATCGAAATCCTTCTGGAGCTATAACCCGATGTACAGGTACGCCTTCACTATTATATAAAATCCAAGTCCCATCTCCTCGATTTCCATACCACTGCCATATCTCTCCGTTGATCGATACAAAGAATTCATTAGTTATAGCTTTCATATCGGGTAAATGTGATGCCAGCCCTTGCGCAATGGGTGATGAGCTTCCACGATAATTGGCTCGATCTTCTTCTGTTACAGGCAACCGCGGCATGTCCACACCCAGTGAATCAATACGATTTCCATTATTGTCATATTGATATATCATAGATTCCAATGACCATGTCACATAAAAAGTGCCGTTCGGACCTGGTTTGATGTGGGTAGTACCACCGTATGGCCTCATTAAATTTGCCATATTCCCATTCACATCAATCAAAACCATTTCCATTCTTCGAACTTCCAACAATGGCTCTCCTGGTGACTCAGCCCCTACAGGAAACAAATAAACCGAGTCATTTACTTCGGTAGATTCCTCACCTGGAAGCTGAAATGTTGTGTATTGAAGTAGTATCTCACCTCTGTCGTTTGCCCGTGCCATCAATGGAAATCTTGCAGTTGGCAAAGGTATTGTTGATGATGTAAGAAACTGAAATCCATCTTGTCGATTACTGAATACCGACATAGTTCTGGCTCTACCATCATACACATACAACTTCCCATCAATTCCTATATTCAAATTATTAATCTGGGTAAATTCACCAGGACCACTACCCGATCGACCGATTTTGGCCTCAACACTCCCATCAGGATTGAAAACAATGATCTGTTGTGGACCCGCATCGATCATGTAAATAAATCCTTCATGATCTAACTGAATCTCAACTGGCATTGAGACAAAAAAATCCTCTGTTTCTTCAACCGAAAAAACTTCTTCAAGTTCAAGAAAAGGTATATCATCCAGTAGTACTGATTCTGGTGACTTGTCTGTGCATGACATCAATAATATCACAGTGAAATACCAACCATATTTTTTCATAAGAATGCCTATTAACTGAATAACAATCAATTATACGATTATAGTAGTTTACTATTATAATCGTATAATTGCAACTATTCCGGGGAACTCTATGGCAATTCGATGTTTTAAGACTCTTTCTTCCCGAATTCAGGATCGATCTTCACAAAAAGCGCAATGATGAAAGAGGGTATGGTGGCTATCATAACCCACACAAAAAAGTGCTGGTAACCGATGATGTCCTGAATCCACCCACTGAACATCCCTGGAATCATCATCCCAAGTGCCATAAATCCGGTGGTGATTGCAAAATGTGCAGTCTTGTGCTCTCCCTCCGACACATAGATCATGTACAACATGTACGCCGTGAAACCAAAGCCATATCCAAATTGCTCTACCGCAACAGCCACATTGATAACCAAAAAGCTATCCGGCATGAAATAAGACAGGTATATATAAACAGCATTGGGTAGGTTAATCGCCAATATCATCGGCCATAACCAAAATTTAAGCCCATGGCGAGCCGCTAATATCCCACCAAGAATTCCTCCAAAAGTCAACGCAAGTATTCCTACCGTCCCATATACAAATCCGACCTCACCAGTGGTCAATGCCAATCCCCCGGCCTCTTGTGCATCCAACAGAAACGGTGAGGCCAATTTGACCAATTGCGCTTCTCCAAACCGGTAAAACAACAGAAACAAAAGAACGACCCCGATCTGCTTTTTCTTGAAAAAGAGCACAAATGTTCTGAAAAATTCAAGCAACAAATTCTGGTCTTCACCCTGCACAACTGCCTTGTCAGATGCAGGCCGCGGAAGTGCATATCGGTGATACAAAAAGAAGAAAATGAACATACCCGTTAGCAAAAAGAACGTAATCGCCCAAGCTAAAGGGATATTCCCCGCACGTCCGCGGAACATCGCCCCGGAAGCCACTTCAAGTTTGGGATCCAATTGTATAATGGCCATACCCGGACGATCCCAGTTTTCAGAGGTAAATACAAATCGCTCACCCTCGACCAATGAAATAGAATTATCACCCGATTCCCGGCCAAAATTCAATACAATTTCTTCGCCCGGCTCCGGCGAACCCGATAACCAGAAATACACTGCACCAACATTTCCAACCATTCCGTCATCAGCCACAACTTCGATCTCGGGACCAAAATTGCGTCTCAGGAATCCCTCAAGCGGACCAGCCACCATCCTGCTCCACAAGGATGGACGATCCTGCACAGGTGCCGCTTCCACAAGACCGGAGTCCCCGTCACCGGCTACCATACCAGCAATCTGATAAAAATTCTGCCGCACATTCCAATCACGTACAGCCGATTTAATCGAATCGACAACGGCACCATCCACCCGCTGCGTCACAATATCGACTGATGCAGGCCAGGTGATAATTCTTAGCGGACCGTCATCAATCGTCCGTTCAACCTCCGATGGATGTATAGGCAATACGACCTCTGTCCCGGTTCTGGCTTGCACCTCCACATCAAAGGTCGGTAGACCACTATTACTTTCAATATAGCCGGCAAAGATGATCAGTAGTCCTTGCCCGGTAATCATCGCAATGCGATAAAATGTACTCCTCACCCCAACAAACCACGCCTGATCGTGTTTTGACAGACCAAGCATGTACAATCCATCAGCAGCAATATCATGAGTGGCCGAACTGAACGCCAGTAACCACATAAACGCCAACGTCCATTGGAAAAAGTTTGGAGCAGGAATCGAAAAAGCAATACCTGCCAGACCAGCACCGATCAACAACTGCATGGTCACAACCCACCAGCGCTTAGTCTTGAACAAATCAACAATCGGACTCCACAGCGGTTTGATCACCCATGGCAGATACAACCAACTGGTATAAAGTGCAATATCAGTGTTTGAAATGCCAAGCCTCTTGAACATGATTACCGAAACCAGCATCACGACCACATACGGAATACCCTGAGCAAAGTATAAAGATGGAATCCATCTCCAAGGACTTGGTTGTTTGTTCTGATCAGTTGCCATTAGTCAGCCTTTAAATTGAATAAAACGTTAATTACTCTGCAGAAATAATCATGATCGATGGTAATTCCGATCTCCTCAGCCAATGCATGAAGTTATTCGACAGCGACTTCCAATACATCTTTCACCATCATTTTGAGCATCTCACACAGACCCTCAAATCAATAAATATAATATTGTGAGCTCAACTTCCTGAACGACTCAATATCTTTGTTCAAAAAAGGCTCCACATCTTCATATTTCATACGCTTCGCGAACAGTTCACGCACTTTGCTGGTCCCAGCCACACGATCGAACATTCTGATGCGTGCCGGAGTCGCAAGTTCAAAAGGATTTTTGTCCGGATGCAATACATGATGCTCTTGTAAAAACAGAAACTGCAAACTCATGATGTTGACCTTGCTGAAATCTGTGATGTAAACCTGCACACCATGCAACACCTCACCCTGATTTCGTCCATAATACGGTCGCCAGGTTGTCGGACGAAACATCACACCTTCCAATCCCAAAGCGTTCATACGCTCCGCCATCACCTGCGCATCTATCCACGGTGCTCCGAACAGTTCAAATGGCATCGTGTATCCCACGCCCTCACTCACGATTTGCAACTCACCTATAATTCCGGTCGCAGTGTAATAAATAGCTGTGTGCGTATGTGGAATATGAGGGGATGTAGGCACCCAAGGCAGTCCTGTATCAGGGAAAGACATATCACGATTCCAGCCTTCCATCGGAATCACTTTCAAATCAACCTTCCTGCCACCCTCAATCATACCTTCTTCATTCAACATGATCGCCAGCTCGCCAGACGTCATCCCATATACATAAGGAATCTTAAACTGACTCACAAAAGAGATATATCCATCCTCGACCAAATTACCCTCAATTTTACCTCCAAGCGGATTCGGCCTATCCAACACCATGAACTGGATGCCTTTCTCCGCAGCTGCTTCCATCGCAAGTCCCATCGATGAAATAAATGTATACGACCTACTACCCACATCCTGAATGTCATATATCAGCACATCCACACCTTCCAGCATCTCTTGAGTCGGCTTCCTGGTCTGACCATAAATCGAAAAAACAGTTATTCCCGTCTTTTCATCGATGTACGTCTCTACATAGTCCCCCGCAGAAATATCCCCTCTCACCCCATGTTCCGGTCCATATAGCGCCACCAATTCAACACCAGGAGCAGCATGCAACAAATCAATATTCGACTGAAGGTGGATGTTCACTCCGGTGGCATTGGTAATTAGACCAACACGTTTACCTTGTAAAGCTGCAAATCCACTGAGTTCAAGGACATCCAGACCATTCAGTACTTTTACTTTACGTTGTTGGGTTAAGGATGCGTTTTTAGAAGTTTTATTGATCATTGCACCCATCCATTGTACGTTCATAACAAGCAGTAGCATCAAGGTAGCTACCGATACTATAGGAGTTTTAAATTGCTTCATAAGCTGTAGATGATTTTTTGATAAAGTATTCCGATAAAATATTTACATACAGTTGATATAACAACCACATAATTCAAAATTCGCACGATTCATTTCTGATGTGTATTCACTAAATTAGAAAAGCATAAACCACTTATTAATCCATCTGACCCTGTTATGATCCGTTTTTTATTGATAGTTCTACTTTTCGGCTTCCAAAACAGTACCGACGACCGATCAACGTTTGAGTCCTGGCTAAAAGATGGATTACAAAAAAAACAAGCCGGTGCTTCAGTTGTCGATCTGATTGAATTCTATGCCCAAAAACAATTGGGAATACCATACGTTGGCGGACTACTGGAAGTCCCAAAAAGCGAGTCACTGGTGGTGACCCTCGAAGGATCCGACTGTGTACTATTTGTTGAATATAGCCTGGCTCTCACTCTCACAACCTTACAAAACAGCATATCATTTGACGATTTATCGCAGCATGTGGCATTGCTCAGGTATCAACGCGGAGTCGTCGACGGATACGCCAGCCGCCTGCACTATTTCAGTGACTGGTTGTACACCAACCAGCAAAAAGAGCTTATCTCGGTACTACATCAAACAGATAACACCCTACCAAGACTTGATCCTGTACAGTTCATGTCAGCCAACCGATCAGCCTACCGCCAGCTTAGCGAATCAGATTCACTGTTCACTTTGATAAGAAGCCGTGAGGATTATCTCAAAAATCGTCCTCTCCGATACATCCCCCAGGAGCGTATACCTGAATTTGAAAAGTCATTTCAGACCGGCGACATTCTCAGTTTTGTGAGTACCATCAATGGACTCGATATCGCACATACCGCACTGATTGTACGGGAAGGTGACAGGGTTGGATTTTATCACGCATCAACCACCGGACAGGTCATCAAAGATCCCAAAACCGTCTATCAATACACCCGTGACCGTCGAAATGTTAACGGAATTATTGTTGCAAGAATGAATGGGTGATTCCACATCCGATCTGGCAGAACTGCTGTAGGAACTTGGTCAACAACAGCACCAAATTTATGTACACATTTTGCATTTCTACTAAGGCAACTTGTCTTTAAGTAGCTCGGTTTCCTGCTCTTTCTTGATGCGTTCTTCAGCGATTTCATGGAGTCCCGCCACTCCACCCGAAACGATAAATTTCATGGCATCTCCGGGATGGATATTAACCTCTCGAACTTGGTCCACAGGAACGATGAACAATTCCCCCGAGAAGTTGTAGGAGTGTGGAAAATAAACAGCCACTTTGTCTTTTTCTCCGAGTAAACGCAGGTCTTTTTCAGTAAGAAATCCCAGTTTTTCCAAATTTGTTATCGGATTTACCAATACCATCACAGGTTTATTGAATTTCTTCTCCTTACCTACCAGGGCAGAAAACAGATCACTAAATGCCGAATATACCACATTGAGCACAGGCACTTTGTCAATGATTTTACGAATAAATATCTTGACCGGTGTGGCAACAATCGATTGGCCCAAAAATCCAACGAGTGTTAGAATCGCTACCAATAGGAGGAGTCCCAATCCCGGCACCCTAACCCCCAAAATCGCAAACAAGAAAGCCTCCAGGATACCATCCACAAAATCAAAAATCAGGTAGATGATATACGCCGTGATTCCCATCGGTGCAAGGTAAAGCAAACCCTGCAAAAAATATCTGAACAACTTTCTCATAAGTACACTATTGCGGGAATACATAATTTTTTAGTGATTTAAACCGTTACACTAAATATACGGTATATAGTACTTCGTTATTATGGAATGATATACGAAGACTGCACGTTAATTGAAATAATGAGATAACAAAAACTAACTATCTGGGAGGAATGTATGAGTACAGCCAAAGTAATTGTAGGTGTATTGGCCGGAGTCGCAGTAGGTGCTGCAATAGGAATTCTTTTTTCACCTGATAAAGGCGCAAACACCCGTAAGAAAATCACCAAAAAGGGTGAAGATATGATGCATGAATTTGAAGATGGCATTTCAGAGATTTATGATGCACTTTCAAAAAAATATACCGAAGCTGCCGATGAAGTCGACAGAATCGTAAAAAACGGAAAGCAAAAGGTTGCCAAAGCAACTGAGAAAATCGAAAATTAACCCATTGCAATACATCACCACAGATTTTGGTCATTTTAAACCTTTAGTACTCCATCGGATGGCAGCATAAGTTATCCGGAAGCTATTTGCGGCAGATTCAGACCAGAATCAAATTATTTAGAAATAAAAGGCACATTGACGTAGTTAATGTGCCTTTTTTGAATTGAAACGAATCACGATAAACTCTTTAACGTGATGGTCGCACGTTGGGTCTCTCAAAATTGTCCGCAAGATCTATGTAGACCACAACAGTATTCCAAAACTTGGATTGAGTCTCAATTCAGTGAGTACTCCACGCTGATATCGGTATCCAGAAGTTTTGAAATTGGACAATTCAATTCAGCATCCTTCACGAGTTCAGCGAACTTGTCGGAAGAGATACCATCTACTTGTGCCTTCAACGTGAGTGCAGAGCTGGTTACACTACCATTTTCCAAAGTAACCACACATTTGGTTTCAAGAGTACCAGGTGTGAATCCGGCATTTGAGAGATTGAAGCTGAGTTTCATCGTAAAACATCCGGCGTGCGCTGCAGCGATCAATTCCTCAGGATTTGTACCAACCCCCTCTTCAAATCGGCTACTGAACGAATACTGAGTTTTATTGAGCGTTGTACTTTGGGTTGTCAAGTGACCTTTACCTTCTTTACCGGTACCTGTCCAAACGGCGGTTGCATTTCTTTTCATGTTGTGTTCCTCGGATTATGATTGCAATTAAATGATGTAAGTACGAACAATGTAGCCTTATACCCATTTATATTCAAATGATCTTCCTGTCAATCCATGACGTCGTCATGAATAGCATCACATTCTAAACGAGCTTTTTCAGCGAAACTGAATTCATACAATATCGAAGTCCGGACGGTTTGGGTCCATCAGGAAATACATGACCCAGATGTGCGTCACACACGTTGCACAAAGTTTCGATTCGAATCATCCCAAAACTACGATCCATTACATACCTGATCACGTTTTCAGCGATCGGTAATGTAAAACTTGGCCATCCTGTTCCACTATCGAACTTCACATTTGCATCGAACAAAGGAGTTCCGCAGCATCGACATCCATAAATACCCGGCTCAAAACTCTCGCAATATTCTCCGGTAAAAGGTCGCTCCGTACCATGTTGACGGGTCACATAAAACTGCTCATCCGTCAGGATTTCTCTCCATTCTGCGTCAGACTTCACAACTTTTAAATCCGGCTCCGGACCTCCACCCTCTGCAAATTCAATAACTTTGTTCCAATTCAGCATGATCAAATGTACTCACGGTTAATAATTCTTTAAGAATCTAAAATAGTAAATCATTTTGGATTCCTTATGCGTTCCCAACTGTATCAATCAAAACAATTGATAGCTGGCGCTGCAGTGGTACTATCCATTTTTGACCGCGATCCCAACTACATTAAAATCATAGATTATTCATCAGACTAAAAACAATTCAAAATATTCTTCGTATATATCCCTCTTATCGCCGGTATAAATCCCGGAAACCTTACACTTAGAACAGCATGCATGAAACCAGTAAAAATCCTACTGATCCTTTTGATCGGATTTTTGATGATCCCGGAATCATCTGAAGCCCAGCTTTTTGGGCGAAAACGTCAGGAAGCACCTGCACAACCGGCTCCACCCCCTCCAAAGACTATCGAAAATACTGTTAAAAACAGTCAGAAATTCGAGGGACTTTTCACCGTTTATCAGGACACCACTGATGGATCGACCCACATCGTCATCCACGAGGACCAGCTAAACAAAGAATTCATCTATTTCAGTCATACTGTGGATGGAGTCTTACCCGCAGGACATTTCCGTGGTATGTATCGTGACAATAAAGTATTTAAGATCGTCAAGCATTTCGATCGAATTGAATTCCAGACCGTCAATACGAGCTATCATTTTGACACTGAGTCGCCATTATCAAGAGCTGCACATGCTAACATCAGTAAAGCCACGCTCCTTTCCGAGAAAATCGTTCTTCACGAATCAGAATCGGGTAAGTATTTGTTAAAATCTGATGGACTTTTTCTGGCTGAAAACATGCACCAAGTCAAACCAAGCCCATTTCCGGGTGCCAACCCCATGACTTCGTTCAATCTTGGAAACCTTAACAGAGACAAATCAAAGTACCTCGCTATCAAAAACTATCCGAATAATCTGGATGTAATTGTTGAATTCGTCTATGACAATCCGGCACCGATCAACCGAGGAGGTTCTGCGGTAACAGACGCACGGTCAGTAGGCATCATCATCCAACATTCATTTATTGAAATGCCGGAAAATGATTTCAGACCAAGACGTGATGATCCACGTATCGGTTACTTTGCCGAGACTGTTACAGACCTGACCAGTACAAGTGCTACTCCTTTCAAAGACGTCATCACTCGTTGGAATCTGGTGAAAAAGGATCCGAATGCAGAGATTTCCGAGCCCGTTGAACCCATCGTTTGGTGGATTGAAAACACCACGCCCTATGAGTTTCGCGAAACCATTGCCAATGCAACACTTGCATGGAACGAGGCGTTTGAGGCGGCAGGATTCAGAAACGCGATCCAGGTGAAGGTCCAGCCGGATACAGCCGACTGGGACGCTGGCGACATCCGATATAATGTGCTTCGATGGACATCCTCGCCACAGCCTCCGTTCGGTGGTTATGGCCCAAGTTTTACAAATCCACGCACAGGACAAATTCTTGGTGCCGATGTAATGTTGGAATTCGTTTTCTTCACAGCACGACTCAACGAAGAGCAGTTGTTTGCCGAACAGACGATGTGGGGATTTGATCCGATGCATGAACATCAGGATATGACTGCCTATTGCTCCCTTGGTCATAAGATGCAACTCAACAACAGCTTTGGTCAGACATTCCTAACTTTGAACAACATGAGTGATGACGAGTTTAGTGAATTCCAACGTCAGGCACTTACAATGTTGGTTTTACATGAACTTGGACACACTTTCGGCCTCAATCACAACATGAAAGCAAGTCAGTTGCATAGTCCGACCGACATCCATAGCAAAGAACTCGCCGAAACCATCGGTCTCACCGGTTCTGTAATGGACTATTCGACTGTTAACGTAGCACGTGACCGATCCAAACAAGGATATTACTATGATATCAAACCGGGACCGTATGATATCTGGGCTATTCAATACGGTTACTCTACTGGGCTTGATAATGCTGCTGCAGAAGAAGCCAGATTATCAGCCATATTGGCTCGTTCTTCCGAACGTGAGCTTTTCTTTGGAAATGATGCTGAAGATATGAGAGCTCCGGGACGTGGTATCGATCCCCGAGTGATGATCGATGATATGTCATCAGACGGTATCGCATATGGTATTGAGCGAATTGAGCTAGTCTCAGATCTGATGAAAAAGCTTGTGGACAAATACAATCGTCCGGGTGAGTCGTATCAGCGTATGAGAAATGCATATAACACGCTGTTTATGCATCACACTATCCAGGCGGGAGTCATATCCAGATATATTGGTGGGGTTTATGTAGACCGTTCATTCGTCGGACAACCTGGCGCAGGTAAACCATATGAACCCGTCGAAAAAGCTCGCCAGAAACAAGCCATGAACGCTCTATCGGCGCATGTGTTCGCTCCAGATGTATTCAGAGCACCGGCTGAACTGTTGAACTATCTGCAGCTACAGCGACGTGGATTCAGCTTGCCCGGCACCAACGAGGATCCGAAAATCCATGATCAAGTACTCAGCATGCAAAGAAATGTATTCAATCATTTGATGCATCCAATTGTTATGAAAAGAATCATAGATTCCAGACAATATGGAAACGAGTATCACTTGATGGAAATGATGGATGATCTGACCAATGCAGTGTTCAGAGCCGATATGGGCGGAAATGTGAACACCTTCCGACAAAATGCACAGATCGAATATGTAAACCGATTGATCGCGATCATTGCCAATGAAGGACCGGTAAAATATGACACACCGGCACAGTCAGCGGCGTTGTATTACGTACGACAAATCGAATCACAGCTCAAGGCTAAACGTGCCGGAAATGCGGAAACACGTGCACATACACAGCATGTATTACTGTTGATCGACAAAGCTTTGAATAGTTGATCTGGAAGAGCATTGGTGCATTGTTGAGATAATGAATAGTTAGTATCAACAATGCACTCATAATATGATTATCAAAGAGAGCTATGTGACGGGATCAGAGTTATCAGTTATACTGAATCTCTGGTTCCGTTTCACATTTTATCAGGATTGGATGTGATGTCGTTAGCGGACACTTCCGCCTTTCGATAATCGCATAGCTGGCGAAGTTATCCCTCATGTGATGTCGTTATCGGACACCTCCACCACTTCCTCAGACTCCACCTTATCGATACCCTTATCCTTACCCGAATCATCGGGAAAAAACTTCTTGTTGAAAAGCAAAAACATGATGACGGCACAGCTTATTGCCACATCTGCCATGTTGAAAATGTATGGGAAAATTGTTCTTCCCGAAATAGTGGCTGTGAAATAGATAAAATCGACCACGTGGCCTTCAAGAAATCCACCGTATCCACCGATATACCCCATCATCATACGGTCGAGTAAGTTTCCGATTGCACCACCAAGGATAAGTCCCATTAGAAACATAAATGGGATATTGGCCGAATGAATATGCCTGACCACATAGCCAAGTATCACCATCGTTGCAATCAGTGCAAAAAGGCTCACATAAAACGTATCGAGAATATCGATACCAAGTGCCATACCCGGATTCTTGGTGAAATGAAAAGCAAGCCAACCCGGTATGATCTCGACATTTTGCCACTCCGGACTCGTTCGGACCACGTATTTAGTCCATTGGTCTATGATTACGACAACCAATGCCGTAATCAAAAAGACTACTGATTTTTTACGGGTTGAAGATGTCAACTTATCGACGCTTTAATTTCGCTTCAATACTGATCTGAGTATGCGGTACCGCTTCAAGACGCCCCTTAGAGATCTTCTTACCGGTAACCTTGCACACACCGTAAGTTTTATTGTCGATACGTACCAGCGCATCATCCAGATATTTCAGGAACTTTTTGGTGCGGTTGAAAAGCATATAGGTCTTTTCACGCTCCTGAGCATCTGTACCCGCATCTGCCATGTGATACGAATATGCAGATTCATCTGATGCATTTTCTGTATTGTCGCGCAGAGTTTGTTGTAAGATTTCGAGATCACGCTCACCTTCTTCACGCTTTTTCAGGATAATCTGACGGAAGTATTCAAGCTCCTCATCATTGTATGGGGATATGCGATCAGCTTGGTCATTACTCATATTGTTCTCCATAGCCTTGCGGTTATTTACTTGGTAGTTCTTTTGATTGAAAATGTTACTTCCACACCGTCAATATCCCAGGTTTTAGTATAATCATACCCATTCAGGGTCGAGTAACCAACACCTTCAGCCAGTGTTTCAGCTTTAATGTAATCCTCTTTGGATCGTATTGCATCAGTAATACGATCATCAGCAACAACTGTTATCAATATGCGATCGGTGACATCAAAATCTGCCTCCTTGCGCATATTCTGCAACCGGTTTACCGCCTCGCGTGCGATACCCTCTTGCAAAAGGTCATCTGTGAGTTCAGTATCAAGTGCCACGGTCAACCCGTCTTCGGTCTCAACTGACCAGCCCGAAAGTCCGTGACGAACAACCACGATGTCATCACTCTGTAAATTAACGATTTCTCCAGAATCAAGTGTTACAGCTAATGCCCCATTCTGTTCAAATATTGATATATCCTGTGATGAAAGCTGCTGTATTTTTGCCGCAGTTTCTTTCATCAACCCACCAATCTTACGTCCCAGAACAGGAAAATTCGCTTTTGCACTCTTGTGGACGATACCAGAGTCGTCTTTAACATACTCAATGCTCTTGACATTCACCTCATCCAGAATGATCCCTTTGACTGAATCAATGGCCGATTTATCCCTGGTGCTACTGACCGGCAATATGATTCGACTCAGAGGCTGACGCACATTGATATTAGCCTTGTTTCGTATACGAAGTACGATAGATGTGATTTTTCGGGCCATTTCCATCTTGTACTCAAGCTGTTTGTCGATAGCCGTCTCTTCAACAGTCGGATAAAAAGAGATATGAACCGACATCTCATCCCGACCTGTTACTTCGTTCAACCGCTGATACAGCCACTCACCCATGTATGGAGCTACCGGACTGATCAATTTCGATACGTTCATCAGACATTCGAACAAAGTCTGATACGCTGATGTTTTGTCGAGCGTTTTGCCCTCTTTCCAGAATCGACGTCGGCTTCTGCGGACATACCAATTACTGAGTTCCTCAACAAATTGTTCGATCTCTCGACATGCACGGGTCACGTCATAGTCCTCAAGATACTGATCCACCAACTTGATGGTGGTAAACTGTCTGGAAATGATCCATCGGTCCATTTCGGTCCGATCGCTATAAGCTACCTGAGAACCTGCATATTTGAATTTGTCGATGTTGGCATACATCGCAAAGAAACTGTATGTGTTCAGAATAGTATTGAACAACTTACGCTGGGTCTCTTTGAGTCCTTCTTCATTGAACTTGAGATTCTCCCAAGGCGCAGAATTACTCATCATATACCATCGGGTACTGTCGGCACCATACTCCTGAAGTATTCGGAATGGATCGACCGTATTACCCTTTGATTTACTCATTTTCTCACCCTTCGCATCCAGAACCAATCCATTAGAAACTACGTTCTTAAATGCGGGCTTGTCGAATAGCATTGTACCAAGCGCATGTAGAGTATAGAACCATCCACGTGTCTGATCCACTCCCTCAGCAATAAAATCGGCCGGGAAATTCGTGTCGAATGTTTTCTTATTGGAAAATGGATAATGCCATTGTGCAAAAGGCATCGCACCAGAATCGAACCACACGTCGAGTAGGTCCGGTATCCGTCGCATCGTTCCACCTCCTGGAGCCGGCCAAGTAATTTCATCGATTGTAGGACGATGTAGGTCGATTTCAACAGATTTATCTATTCCGGCTTTGGTTCGAAGCTCTTCCACACTTCCGATCACTTCGATGTACTCTGGATTCTCATCACTTACCCAAATCGGGATCGGTGTCCCCCAGAATCTCTGTCTGGAGATCGCCCAGTCTACGTTGTTCTCAAGCCAAGTTCCAAAACGTCCGGTACCTGTGCTTGCAGGCTTCCAGTTGATGGTATTGTTCAGCTGAACCATTCTATCCCGAACGGCGGTTGTTCTGATAAACCAACTCTCCACCGGGTACGACATCAATGGAGTACCCTTACGCCAATCATGCGGATAATTATGCAGATACGTCTGATGGTGATACAGAATACCTCTGTTCTTCAGATTCCGAATGACCTCTTTGTCGGCATCTTTGAACCACAATCCAGCAAATTCGGTGATGGAACTATCGAAACAACCGTCCCTATCGATCGGATTGAACATAGGAACACCCTCCCGAACAGCCGTATCATAGTCATCTGCCCCATAGGCTGGAGCAGCATGGACGATTCCGGTACCATCCTCAGTGGTCACAAAATCGGCAGGCACCACTCTCCAGGCTTCATCCTTATTAAATTTCTGAAGGGCGTAAGCGAACAGTGGCTTATATGTTTTCCCCACAAGCTCAGTCCCTTTAACACGCTTCAGAATCTCGTACTCCTCTTTCACAACAGCACCTAACAGTGCCTCAGCAAGGATATAATGTGTCGGTTTCTCGGCATCTTTGATACGTATCAAAACGTAATCGAGACGTGGATTCACGACCAATAACATATTCGAAACAAGGGTCCATGGTGTAGTCGTCCATGCCAGGAAGTAGGTATCTTCTGCCTCATCCAACTGAAATTTCACATAAACTGACGGATCCTGAACCTCTTTGTACCCAAGACTGACCTCATGCGAACTCAGAACCGTACTACTACCTGGCGAATACCACTGGATTTTATACCCCTTGTATAAAAAATCTTTTTTGTACAACTCTTTGATCGCCCACCAAACAGATTCGATATATTCGTTCTCGAATGTGACGTAGGGATCTTTCAGATCCACCCAATAACCCATTCGTGTAGTCAGGTCATCCCAAAGATTCTTGTACCTTAGAACACTTTCACGGCATCGGGCATTATACTCGGCGAGACCAAACTTCTCCACTTCGGCACGCCCCTTGAGACCCAACTCCTTCTCAACTTCAATTTCAACAGGAAGTCCATGCGTATCCCACCCAGCTTTACGCATCACCTTGAAACCCTTCATGGTCTTGTAACGGCAAAACAAATCCTTAACCGTCCTGGCCATAACATGGTGGATACCAGGTTTACCATTGGCAGTTGGTGGACCTTCATAAAACGTAAACGGGATGCCATCTTCACGAGTATGCAGACTTTTCTCAAATACTTCGTGTTTTTCCCACCAAGCCAGAACCTCGAGCTCCAACTTCGAGTAGTCAACCTGTTTTACTTCCTGAAACTTTTTCTCCATAAAAGGATGAAGCTTTTGATGTAATTTTCTAAAGACACCAAATATACAACTTTTTTATAAAATGTTATTTATGGTATTTTGAACACGAATATGCTCTATCGGTTTTAAAGAATTCTGTATTCAAAGAAAAACGTTTCGTACGAGCCAGATACAGTATCAACTCGGCGACAATTCGAATGATTCAAGACTTGCATTATTGATCTTGAAATGCTTTATATTGCGGTTTGAAGTCGATAATCAGACATAGTTTATTCCGTATGCTTACACATTTCGCGTCCAATCACTCCCATTTTGCAACTGCACATCGAGTCCGGTCATTTATGATACTGGTCTTGCTGCTTACCTCCATTTCATTTCTGGGGTGCGAAATGGGTCCCAATAAGGAACGATTGAAATTTGAAATCGACGAACTGGAAAGTGAACTCAGCCGATTATACCGTGAAACCGGTAGATCTGAAATGACCATAGCCCGAAGCACTTCACTGAGGGATGCCTACATTCGATATGCTGATACGTGGAAATCGGACTCCCTTGCTGCAGAATATCTGTTCCAGGCGGCCATGATTGATGCCGACATCCACAATGATGTCACAACGGGCATCAAGTACCTTGAGCGAATTGTGGAAGATTATCCCAACCACCCCATTCACTCAAAAACACTTTTCCTGATCGGATTTACTTACGCTGAACAGCTAAACGATATCAACAAAGCGCGCGAAGCCTATCAGCGCTACCTTGATCTCTATCCAAATGGCGAGATGGCTTCATCTGTCAAGATCGAACTCGAGACACTGGGACTCAAAACCATTCCCGACTTCCTTCTCGAGCATAACGAATCGCTACAGGATTCCCTTTCGACTACAGAATCGGAACTTGAATAAATAAGCTGCACGGAATCTCGAATCAAATTTGAAAAAATCCGTATCTTGCTAGACTGGATTTGTTGCATTTTGCAATGATCATCCGGCGATAAATTCAAATTAGATTCAGCTTTTACCATGTCAAACAACGTTCGAGTTCGTTTTGCTCCATCCCCAACCGGAATGCTCCACATTGGTGGACTCCGCACCGCCCTTTATAATTATCTTTTTGCCAGACATCATGGTGGATCGTTTATCCTCCGCATAGAAGACACCGACCAGAACAGATATGTTGAAGGTGCCGAAGATGACATCCGTAACTCTTTGAAATGGGCTGGTATGATGTATGACGAGGGTCCCGACGCACCCGGAGAGTTCGGACCCTATCGTCAGAGTGAACGATCAGAACTGTACAAAAAATACGCTCAACAACTTATAGATCAGGATCATGCATATTATGCATTCGACACGACCGAAGAGATTGAGCAAATGCGTGAGCGCCTCCAAAAATCGGGTAATCCGAGTCCGAAATACGACTCGATAACCCGGATGTCGATGAAAAACAGTCTTACACTTCCAAAGGATGAGGTAGAGAGACGTCTTGCCGCTGGCGACGAATACGTAGTTCGACTAAAAGTCCCAAGACGTGAGACCATCAAGTTCACCGATATCATTCGGGGAGTGGTCAGTTTCAACAGTGCCGGACTGGATGATCAAGTGCTGATAAAGTCAGACGGACTACCTACATATCACCTGGCTAACGTGGTTGATGACCACACCATGAACATCTCTCATGTAATCCGGGGTGAAGAATGGTTGAGCAGTGCACCCAAGCACATCCTGCTCTATGAATATCTGGGCTGGGAACCGCCACAAATGGCTCACCTCCCACTCATTATGAGTCCAGCCGGTGGCAAGCTGTCAAAGCGAAATGCTGAGGAACTCGGCATTCCGGTAAACGTCAGAGATTACATAAAGGGCAACTACGAGCCAGAAGCATTGGTAAACTTCCTCGCATTTTTGGGATGGAGTCCGGGCGACGATCGTGAAATCCTTACTATGGAGCAACTCATCAATGAGTTCGATCTTCAAAGAGTGAGCAAAGCCGGAGCTGTGTTCAACATCCAAAAACTGGTCTGGTATAATGAGCATTATATGCGCAACCGAACCACTGAAAGTTTGGTTGAGAGCCTGAAGTCAGATCTTTCGGATGCTGGAATCACATCGCCGGGTGATGCATACCTGGCAAAAGTGGTCGAGCTCATGAAGGACAGAGTTTCGAACGTTTCCGAACTACTTCCTCTTGGACGCTATTACTTCGAAGCACCGACATCCTATGATGAAAAATCAGTTGCCAAAGCCTGGAAGGGCGATTCCATTGAATTGGTAGGTGAGTATAAAAATGCGATACAGGCAACAGATAATTTTTCGGCTGCCAACCTGAAAAGCATCTTATCATCCATTGTAGAGTCACGCGGACTCGGTTTCGGTAAGCTTATGTTACCCGTAAGACTTGCCGTAACCGGAATGGGATTTGGTCCCGATTTGTTCGAAACACTCGAATTACTTGGAAAAAATGAGACCGTTGCACGGATTGACGCCGCTTTGCAGAACCTCGGTTAAACCGTATTGATTTAACGTGGATTTCATTAAATTGGCGGTTTATAACTAACCAATCTGGATGTATGTCTGTTAAAAAATACCGAACTCATTTAATCATTGTCCTGGTTATGCTCGTTGGATGGTTTGCCAACGAAACACTGATTCAGGATGTGCGTCATGATGCTACCCCGTCAATTGGATTTTCACTGATTTCACAATCAGATACCCAAGGTATCGGCGAAATATCTAATGAATCAGGAATTGAAACACCCATTTCATCCAATGAGTTGGAGAATGAAGGCGTTCCGGTTCAACAGTCTCAGGTGGATACAGACTCCGGCTCTGCTAATACACCGGCGGCAACATCAGTTGAAGAGTCTAAAACCCCGAACTGGACAAGTTTATTACCACCAATCATTGCCATTGTAATCGCCCTACTGCTCAAGCAAGTACTCATCTCCTTGTTCATCGGTGTTTGGATGGGTGCATGGCTTGTTAGTGGCGCCGGACTTACAGGAATATTTTCCGGATTCTTCGATACAATGTCAGTTTACATTGTCCCCGGTGTTGCAGATCCTGACCGGATGAGTATCATGATTTTTACCTTGATGATCGGAGGTATGGTCGGAATTATCACAGCAAATGGTGGGATCCGTGGCATCATCGAAAAACTGATGAAAATCATCAAGACCAGAGTACAGGGACAAATCATGACTTCGATCATGGGGTTTCTGGTATTCTTTGATGATTATGCCAACACAATGATCGTTGGTAACACCATGCGTCCGCTTACCGACAAGTTAACCATCACACGAGCTAAACTTGCCTATCTGGTTGATTCAACAGCAGCACCGGTCGCAACCATTGCACTGGTATCGACATGGATCGGAGCCATGGTCGCTTACATTGCCGCCGCCGAGGCCAATATGCCCGATTACACGGAAGCGGCCTATCTGGTCTTTGTGAACTCGCTTCCATACAACTTTTACGCCTTCTTTGCAATCGCATTTGTGCTGATGATTGCATCCTCTGGTCGAGATTTCGGACCAATGCTCACCTCCCGAATGAATCTGTTGCGAGCCAAAACTGATCCCGCATACGACACGTACAAGATATACCATAAAGACGAAACCGAAGAGATTTCCAAAATCGAAACCACTTCTCACTGGCTGAATGCTGCTATACCAATACTGGTGCTTATTGTTTCGACCATTGCCGGTCTTTTTATAACCGGTGAGGGGAACAATATACAGGACATTATCGGAAGTGCAGATTCGTACAAGGCACTTGTTTGGGGTGGACTGTTGGCCATGGCAACTGCGTCGTTGATCTCACTGGTACAAGGTTTGTTATCGCACGAAGACATGATCAAAGCCATGTTAAAAGGCATGCACGTGATGTTTGACGGACTATTGATCTTGGTCATGGCATGGGCTTTGAGTGATGTCACTGCTGCACTGGGAACCGCCGGATATTTGGTATCCGTTTTTGATGGAGTATTGAATCCATATTGGGTGCCAGTCATGATCTTCATCATATCTGCAGGAACCAGTTTTGCCACAGGTTCAAGTTGGGGGACCATGGGAATCCTTATGCCGATATCCGTACCACTGGTCTGGAACCTTGCGATTGGTGCGGGATTACCCCCTGAGGTTGCCAATGAACTGATCTATGCCAGCGTAAGTGCGGTCCTTGCAGGATCCGTCTGGGGAGACCACTGCTCTCCAATTTCTGACACTACGATTCTGAGTTCAATTGCATCGCAATGCGACCACATAGAGCACGTGAGAACACAGTTACCATATGCAATGGTAGCTGGTTTGGTGAGTGTTATTGCAATCATTGCTGCCACCGTGTTTGATATCTCCCCTTGGATCATCTATCCAATTGGGATTGCGATGCTACTAGGTGTTTTATTCAAATTTGGAAAATTCGCGAGTCTGGATGATCCTAACGACCCCCAAAAAGATCAGGCCGGATAATTATTAATAAACAAGGATTGAATCGATTTATGGGATTTAAAGCATTCCTTATCCAGCCTTTTGCCATATTTTTGGCATACAAGGTTAGGAGAATGGCCAACAATGCTGTGGGGGACCAAGACCGGATACTTAAGAAGCTGGTTGAATCAGCCCGCAGTACCCGTTTTGGTGAAGATCATTTTTTTGGCAGAATTGATTCATACGAAGATTTTAAAAAACTTGTCCCGATTCGTGACTATGAAGGATTGAAAAAGTATGTAGACTTGATCGTAGAAGGTAGATCTGACATACTTTGGCCAGGTAGACCCCGATTCTTTGCAAAGACTTCAGGAACCACTTCGGGAGTGAAATACATTCCATTAACTACCGAGAGCCTGCCCAACCACTTCGAATCAGCTAGAAACGCAACATTCAATTTCGCACACAAGCTTGGCGATTACAGCATGATGGATGGAAAGCTGATCTTTCTGTCCGGAAGCCCGGAAATGGACGATACGAATGGGATTCCAACAGGTCGATTATCGGGTATTGCCAATTTGCTTGTCCCTACATGGCTGAAATTCAATCAGAAACCATCGTATACTACCAACTGTATTGAAGATTGGGAAACGAAGGTCGATAAAATCGTAGATGAAACCATAACAGCCGATATGAGGCTCATCTCCGGAATACCTCCATGGGTACAGATGTACTTTGAGCGGTTGTTGGATCGGACAGGGAAAAAAAACATTTCCGAACTATTCCCGAATTTCAATTTGTTCGTATACGGCGGTGTAAATTATGAACCCTATCGGAAAAAAATCGAACGATTGATCGGGAAAAAAATTCAGGCACTCGAGCTTTATCCCGCATCCGAGGGATTCATTGCATTTCAGGATACTCCAGATGATCCGGGACTACTGCTAAATACCGATTCGGGTATATTTTTTGAATTCATACCGGCGGATGAATACTTCAAAGAAGATCCCCCAAGGCTTAAACTCGATCAAGTGGAAAAAGGGAAATCGTATGCCTTGATCATCAATTCAAATGCCGGACTTTGGGGTTATTCGATTGGTGATACTGTTGAGTTCACATCATTGAATCCGTTTAAAATTAGGGTGACCGGTAGAATCAAACACTACATCTCCGCATTTGGAGAGCATGTGATCGGTAAAGAAGTAGATGATGCCATGCTAAAAGTGTGTAATAGGTTAAATACTAAAATTTCAGAATTCACGGTCGCACCACAAGTAAACCCTGAAAGTGGTCTACCCTATCATGAATGGTTGGTTGAGTTTGATGAGGTGCCAAGTGACCTGAATGAGTTTGAACGACTGCTTGACGAGGAAATGCGAAGACAAAATATTTACTACAATGATCTTATCACAGGTAAAATTCTTCGCCCATTAAGGCTGACACCCCTAAAACCGGGCTCATTTATTTCCTATATGAAATCTATGGGTAAGCTGGGAGGACAGAACAAGGTCCCCAGGTTGTCGAATGATCGTGAGATTGCGGATAAATTAGTATAAGCGGGGAGCAGGAAGCGGGGAGCTGGGAGCGGGAAGAAAAAGCGGTGAGCGGTGAGCGGGAAGAATAAATCCCTATTTTAAATGACACACTTTAGTGAACACTCCCCGCAGGATGTCAAGATGTATCTGAAATGCCTATTTCAATGAATATACATCACATTGAATTTCCAAAACGTCTGGATAAAATAAAAGCCCGGTATCCTTTCGGACCCGGGCTTTAGATTCGTCACGTTGGAACCAAGTCTTAGTTGGTTCTGCGTGGTGTGAATGGATATGGGTTGATCGGATGTGACTCAGCACGTCGATCTGCACGGCATCCACGTCCACTGGTGTCCATTACAACACATGGATTCGGAGCTTTACCACGTCCATTAACTTCGATACGGTCTTCAGAGATACCGTTGTTTACGTAGAAGCTACGAACTGCGTTAGCACGACGGACTGACAAACGGAGGTTGTATTGGTCACCACCGATATGGTCAGTGTAAGCGTCTACACGAATACGGAAGTTTGGAGCACCTTTGAGTTTTTCAACATTCTCACTGAGAACGCGAGCAGCTGCGGCATCGATGTTAGCTCTGTCAAAGTCGAAGTTTACAGTTGCCAATTCACGGATGAAAGCAGGATCGTTCGGGTCGTTAGGATCGGTACCCATTTGGATTTCCTGACCATCTGTAAATCCGTCACCATCGGTGTCTGGATTGTTTGGATTGGTATTGTGAACATAGATTTCATCATAGTCGCTGAGACCATCACCATCAGTATCGGCACTCAATGGATTGGTACGATACTTGTTGATTTCGTCACCATCAGAGAGTCCATCACCGTCAGTATCTGGGTTCTTTGGATCGGTTCCGTGAACGAGAACTTCGTCACCATCAGAGAGTCCATCACCATCAGTATCCGGATTGTTTGGATCGGTTTCGTACTTGAAAATTTCATCGTAATCGTTGAGTCCGTCACCATCGGTATCAGCGCTCAATGGATTTGTGTTGTGAACGAACATTTCATCATAGTCACTAAGTCCATCTCCATCTGAATCACGTGCCTTGAGCTGCTCGGCGCTCAATGAACGAAGAAATTCAATGGTCAATGGATCCGGATCTACGATTTCTTTTGGTGCACAACCGGTAGCTACCAGCAATGCAACAACCGCCATAGCAGCAAGATTTTTAAAACGCAGTTTCATGTGGGGTCCTTTACTTAATCTTTAAGTCAGTTTGGTTATTTGTTTGTGAAAAATGTGTTGAGATCCTTGGTTTCCGTTAGAATACGAATTTAATAAATTTTTTACCAATTGGAATAGTAAACGATAAATAAATCTATTTTGTATGTTCTTTCGTGCTTTCGATAAATTTTTTTTTTAAATTAGCGCTCCCTTAAAAAGGGGCTATAGCTCAGCTGGCTAGAGCGTCGCGCTGGCAGCGCGAAGGTCTGGGGTTCGAATCCCCATAGCTCCACAGGTAAAGCCTTGTGCGTCATTCGACTCGCAAGGCTTTTTTGTTTTGTTCAAAAGCTTTTGATGATTTTAATAGACTATTTGCGACTATTTGCTGTGTTCAAGTGGTTTTGTTCTTATCAATAGACTTTTACTGTGATTGAAACCTTTTTGCTCAATGCATTGGATTTTTGTTCTATCAATAGCTTTTTTGCTTTATTCATAGACATTCTGTTTTATTTAAAATTTACTTGCTGTGTTTGATGGACTATTTGCTGCGTTCAAAGGCATCTTGTTCTATTCAATTGCTATGTATCAGATAATACCATTAGGATTTTCCTATAAAGAGGGTTTATTGTAAAAGTATACACGATTGGTGTTTACAAGTAAATCTTTATACACTAACTTCGTCCCTGGTCATTCTACTTATCATTTGAGAACTAAATTATATGGCGGCTCCTAAAAAAGTCACGTTCAACAATAAGCTTGCACGTGAATTCTCAGACGCGGTCAAATCGCGTGTCGATGATTATTTTACCTCAAACGGTATCTCTACTCACGCTAATGCAGAAATGATTGTCAAAACAATTCTGCTGCTCTCGCTATACTTCGGTGCTTATGCTCTCATTATGACCGGGGCTTTAAGTCTCTGGCAGATGTGGTTGTTATGTATCGTGATGGGTATCGGTATGGCCGGAATCGGATTCTCTGTCTCACATGACGCTCTCCATGGTGCATATTCATCAAACAATAAGGTGAACTCTATTCTTGGACTCACATTCGATCTTCTTGGTGCCAATGGATACATCTGGAAAATCACACATAATGTGATCCATCATACCTATACGAACATCCACCAACATGATGAGGACCTCGAGGTCGCAGAGTTCATCCGTTTATCACCACATTCGGAGTATAAACCGATTCATCGCTTTCAACACTTCCTGGCTTTTCCCGCCTATAGTTTTGCGACGTTCTTTTGGGCTTTCATCAAAGATTACAGATATTTTCTGAAACCAAATCTGGGACCATACGAAAACAAATCTCACCCACTCAAAGAATGGGTCATCTTAATCGTAACCAAGATTATTTACTATACCTACACGATCGTACTTCCGCTCGCACTGTTGGATATTACGTTCTGGCAATGGCTCATCGGTTTCCTCACACTTCACATGGTGGCGGGTATCATTCTGGGAGTAATTTTTCAGCTGGCACACGTGGTTGAGCAAACAGAACATCCTTTGCCAGATGAAAACTCTCGCATCGATAACCATTGGTTAATCCATGAGATGGAAACTACGGCCAATTTCGCACGCGATAACAAGCTACTGTGCTGGTACGTTGGTGGACTAAATTTCCAAATTGAACACCATCTGTTCCCCAAGGTTTGTAGTATCCATTATCCGGCTTTGAGTCCGATTGTTGAGGCTACAGCTAAAGAGTTCGGAGTTCCATACCATATGAACCAGACTTTTTTGGGTGCTGTCGCATCTCACTACCGGGTTTTGAAAAAGCACGGTAAGCCATAAAGCTACTCGGTACTAAATTCATCTGACAATGACAACACGGCCACGGGCTACTTGATCGTTCGTGTTGCCGGTAGCAACGATAAAATATACCCCGGTGGACACTTTTTTTCCGGCGTCATCCAATGCATCCCAGGCAATTCGTCCACCTCTTGATTGAAACCGCCTTACTAATCTGCCATCCACCGTTAATACATGAACTGTGGCATCATCCGCTAAATCCTCTATGGTTATCCATTCACCATCATGTCTTGCATAACTGTATGGATTCGGAAAAATCCGTAACGAGCTCATATTTCCGACCGCCTCTCGTTCCAATGTGCTATATCGGACCAATGCATTGCTCGTTGAGATATATAAGACGCCTCTTTCCGTGTCTATCGCCAGCGATTTAATTGTGTTCGACGGTAAGGGAGAGTTGTTCATTGTGAAATGGCGGATGACCCTCCTACCAGATTCTTCAATCAAATAAATACCATCTCCCTCAGATCCAATCCATTTTTGGTTATTCGCGTCAACTACCATCGATGTAACCCGTACATCCCTCAACAGTACTCTGTCAAATGCCGTAGTATCTTCGTTGATAAGTGGCTGCGAACGTCGTTCCAATGTTGTTCCATTAATCACTCTATCCGGAAATAAGAAGCGTCCTATCCCTCTATCGGTCCCAACCCATACCTCACCACGACGGTCTTGTATTATGGCGTTGATTTTTTCATTGGGCAACGCTCCTAGATCCTGATTACTGGTCAGTCGGATCGCCTCCCCACTTCCACCAGCTGGATTACGCAATACGAGTAGTCCGCGACCAACTGTGGTATTGGTCAACAATGGAATCCATTTCTGTCCGTGGGTGTCAACAAACACATCTCGATACAATGATCCCGCTCCTGCTAAAGAAACAAACGGGAACAACTCCCATTCTTTGGTGCGAAGATCCATCCGACCTAATGGATTCGTAGTGTTACTCCAGGAAACAGCCCATACATAGTTTTCATTATTTCTGTCCGCCGCCAGACCCGTTGCGACATAATAGTTCGGATCCAGTGATATACCCGCCAGGCCAGAATTCTCATAGTTATAGTGCCTGAACCCCCCCGTTGCACGATCAAATTGTACAATTCCACCACCCCAAGAGCCAATGAAGTATTGATCTTTGACCGATGCGACGTTAAAAAAGCTATTGAGTCCGGTTTGATTTAAAAAACTTGATGTGGATCTGTAATAATTTGACCAGTTACCTTCACGATCAACTATCGAAAATCCGGTATCGTAAATTCCAATATCAAATTGTCCGGGGGTGGAGCTGGTGCCAACAATCAATTCTCCGCGTGATGTCACGGTCAGATTTTCGAATAAATTCAGAAGCGGTCCGGAAGGGACAAAATACTCCGGACTTACCGAGCCAACCGGATTCCCCTGTACCAATCCAATGCCGTTCATTTTTGTGCCAAACACTATGTGGCCCCCCGTACTGACGGCATCCATCAAATGGACTCCCCCGGCTGGAGTCACTGTTGAAATCATTGTATTGGCTTGGGGGTTAAACTTCAGGAAGTGTGATGAAGTGGTAAGATGCCATTCAGTTGTGGAAATCGGTCTAAAACGACTTGTAATTCCATTCAGCTGAGTATTTGTCTGCCAGGAGGTACCATCAAAATAATAGCCCTGTCCCGAAACAGATGCGTACAATCGGTTTTCTGAGTGAGCTGCAACATCCACCGTCTGACTCACAAATCCATTAGAGGCATCGAAAACGTCCCAGTTATCAGGGACTTTCAGATCGTCGGACATCATTCCGGTTGCAAGGCCAAAATCTGTGCCCAACGTGATCTTGCCATCGTTCACGAAGACCGATTTAACAGGTGATGCCGATGCAATACGGCCAAATCTGGTGTAGGTATCGATGACAAAAAACTGCTGGGGATTAAACTTCACCAACCCAAAATCAGTCGCTACATACAGTATCCCTGCATGAAGTACCACGTCATTTACACGATTGGAAACAAACCTGTCGTTCCTTCGGATGTCGTCAAAATGTCGAAACTGGAAGGTTTCAAGATTAAACATGCTCAACGTGCCGTCTGCATAACCAAACCAAACCCTGTTGTTGGAGCGATCCAACACCATTGAGGTTGCTTGAATATCGTACTTTCCATCTGTTCGTGAATATCGGGTCACTTGTCCGTTGACACTGTAAAAGTAGAATCCACCGGTAGTGAGAATAACAAATTCATTACCGGAAATATGCTCGATCTGAACAGTCTCAACATGGGAGGTATAAATATCCCACTGATCATACACTCTGTCGGGTTCATCGTTGCTAAAAAAATCATTCCCGCTGGACGGGTTTTGGGCTGTTGCGAATGACCCGAAACAACTCACCAAAAAGATAAATAGTGCAATTCGTGTAAATAGTATTTTCATGGGTACAGTTTACGTATCCGATTCAATGAATTCAACGAACAGAACAAAATTTATAATATACGTGCAACCGAGAATCCAAGGAAGTACCCGCTTCCGTTCAAGCGTTTTGATGCATCAACACGTAAC
>CAZDYD010000018.1:0-34108 GCA_964509715.1 uncultured Chitinophagales bacterium | reverse complement strand
AATCGTGCCAATGTTTACGTGCGGCTTATTGCGTTGAAATTGTTCTTTTGCCATGATGCTTTAATTGGTTTTAAACGTTTAAACTTATTTTTCTTCAATAATGGTCTTCGCGATTGAATCAGGGACCGGAGAGAATTTGGCGAACTCCATAGAGTAAACCGCACGTCCCTGTGAAAGGGAACGAAGGTTAGTAGAGTAACCGAACATCTCTGCAAGTGGTACTTCTGCGTTGATCACGGATCCGTCAACCTGATTGTCCATACCGAGGATCATACCTCGACGGCTGTTCAGGTCACCGATAATATCACCCATATAATCTTCAGGGGTGATAACTTCGACTTTCATGATAGGCTCGAGCATGATAGGACCAGCTTTTCTTGCTGCTTCGCGCAAACCTGCACGTGCACACAATTCAAAGCTCAATGCGTCAGAGTCAACATCGTGATAGGATCCGTCGAACAATCGTACTTTAAGTCCCTCAATTGGGTATCCAGCTTGAATACCTGAACTGAGACCAGATTTGAATCCTTTTTCGACCGGACTAATAAATTCTTTAGGAATGTTACCACCAGTTACCTCGTTTACGAACAAGAAGCCGGTGTTACCTTCCATTGGCATGATCTCAAACTGAATATCAGCAAACTTACCACGTCCACCAGTTTGTTTCTTGTAAACTTCACGGTGTGTAAATGATTTGGTGATGGTTTCACGGTAGGATACCTGTGGTTTACCAACGTTTGCTTCAACTTTGAATTCACGCTTGAGTCGGTCAACGATAATTTCAAGGTGAAGTTCACCCATTCCGGCGATTGTAGTCTGACCGGTCTCATCATCAACAGATACTTTGAATGTTGGATCTTCTTCGGCCAGTTTTGCCAATCCTGTAGTCAATTTATCGTTGTCGGCTTTGGTTTTTGGCTCAACAGCGAGTTTGATAACTGGCTCAGGGAATACCATTTGCTCGAGCAGGATCTGATTGTTCTCAGATGACAAGGTGTCACCAGTACGAACTTCTTTGATACCTACGGCAGCGGCGATATCACCAGCGCGGACGATCTTAATATCTTCTTTAGAGTTGGCGTGCATCTGAAGAAGACGGCCGATACGTTCTTTTTTACCGGTTGAGGTATTAACAACGTATGATCCAGCTTCGAGCTCACCAGAGTAAACACGGATAAAAGTCAGTTTCCCAACATATGGATCTGACATGATTTTGAAAGCAAGTGCAGCGAAAGGTTCTGTGCTGCTTGGCTTACGATACAATGTCACTTCAGGATTGTTTGGTTCTGTACCAGAAACAGCTTCAATATCTAATGGTGATGGCATATACGCTATAACTGCATCCAGAAGAGCCTGAACACCTTTGTTCTTGAATGCTGATCCACAAACAACCGGATTGATCGAGAGATTCAATGTCGCTTTACGAATACCATTGATGATTTCATCCTGAGTGAATTCCTCTTCCATGAGGTATTTCTCCATCAGGGTCTCATCGGTATCGGCAATAGCTTCAATCAGATTTCTGCGATATTCTTCAGCTTTCTCTCTAAGATCTGCTGGAATTTCGATCTCTTCGATACCTTTACCTTGAGTTTCATCATCCCAAATCTGACCTTTCATGTTGATAAGGTCAATTACTCCTTTGAAGTTCTCTTCTGAACCGATCGGGATCTGAAGTGGTACTGCATTTGAGTTGAGACGGGCTCTCATTTTTTCGATTACATTGTAAAAGTCGGCACCGGTTCGGTCCATTTTGTTTACAAATGCAATACGAGGAACTTTATACTTGTTTGCTTGACGCCATACGGTCTCAGACTGAGGCTGAACAGCACCTACGGCGCAAAATACAGCAACAGCACCGTCAAGTACTCGTAATGAACGCTCTACCTCAACGGTAAAGTCTACGTGACCAGGTGTGTCAATAATGTTGATTCGGGTACCTTTCCAGGAACATGTAGTTGCAGCTGAGGTGATAGTGATACCACGCTCACGCTCTTGCTCCATCCAGTCCATGGTAGCAGCTCCGTCGTGTACCTCTCCCAAACGGTGAGAAATACCGGTGTAGAAAAGAATACGCTCTGTCGTGGTGGTTTTACCAGCATCGATATGCGCCATGATACCGATGTTACGCGTATTCCTGAGTTGCTCTTTGATTTGGGCTTCTGTCATTACTAAATACTATCGTTTAATTAAAATCTGAAATGTGCGAATGCCTTGTTGGCTTCAGCCATTCGGTGGGTTTCGTCTTTTTTACGAACGGCTCCACCTTCATTGTTTGCTGCATCCGTAAGCTCTCTGGCCAAACGGCTCGACATTGATTTGTCGTTTCTGCTTTTAGCAGAATTGATCAGCCAACGCATACCCAGTGCAGTGCTTCTCTCAGAACGAACCTCGACCGGTACTTGGTAGGTAGACCCACCAACACGACGGCTACGAACTTCCAGAACTGGTGCAGCGTTGCCCAAGGCGGCTCTGAATACTTCAATTCCTGGCTTACCAGTTTTTTCTTCAATAATTTCGAAAGCCTGGTAAAGTATTTTACGAGCGGTATTCTTTTTTCCGTCCTTCATGAGGCAATTCACGAAACGGGTTACCAGTTTGTCCTGAAATTGGGCATCTGGTCTGATATATCGTACTTCTGCTTTTCTTCTTCTCATTTTCTTTATAGAATGAAATTCAGGTTAAAACCTATTTTTTCTTACCTGCGGTCTTGCCAGCGGCTGCTGCTTGACCCGGTTTTGGACGCTTAGTTCCATACAAGCTGCGTCCCTGACGTCTGTCGTTAACACCAGCTGTGTCGAGTGCGCCACGGATAATATGGTACCTTACACCCGGAAGGTCTTTTACACGACCACCACGGATCAACACAATACTGTGTTCCTGGAGGTTATGTCCTTCGCCTGGAATGTAAGCTGTTACCTCAATACCATTGGTAAGACGAACCCTGGCTACTTTGCGCAATGCAGAGTTTGGTTTCTTTGGAGTAGTAGTGTACACACGTGTACAGACACCACGTCGCTGTGGGCAACTTTGAAGTGCAGGCGCAGTTGTTTTACTAACCTTGCTTTGCCTACCTTTTCTAATTAACTGCTGAATCGTTGGCACGGTATTTTTCTGATTTAGTTGATTTTTTACAGAGCTTGCTAATATAAGGTATTTATGATTCATAATCCAAATAGAGCCTATAAAAAACATCGTATTCACGTATATTTAACCACACTTTTATTGCCAATATGGCTATTTTAGTTATTTTGAGGCATCAATATACACCTATAGATATATATCAGTATATCACTTGAATTTATCTGATCTCCATAGAATGTCCCCTCCCCGTCTGGAGGCACTTGCACAATCAGGCATTAAAAGTGTGTCGGATCTTCTATATTTTTTCCCAAGAAGGTACATCGACAGATCCAGAATCCTGGCCATTTCTCAATTAAACGAGCATCTCGGAAATGTGACTGTGATTGGTAGGGTGGTGAAGGTCGAAGAGTTGGGATTTGCCAGAAAAAAACGTCTTCAGGTTACGATTCATGATGGATCAGGGTTCTTGACTGGTGTATGGTTTAAGGGGCTCTCGTACTTTAAAAAACGGTTCAAAGAGGGGCAAGTCGTTTCGTTTTATGGACCCATCAAGCAATTCGGCCGACAATTGTCTGTTTCTCACCCAGATGTTGAAGATATTGAGGATGGTGATAGTAGTTCGAGAGGTATTATTCCCGTCTATCCCTCAAATCAGTTTTTCAAAAACACCTGGATTACCAGTCTTGTGATATTTAAATGGGTGAATGAAATAATGAAGAACCGCTCGTTGGAGGAGTACCTGCCCGATTATTTGATTCGTGAGCACCAATTGGTATCCCGGTCGGATGCATTGCGCATGATACATGACCCTAGGTCGTTGGATGAGCCGGCCGCCGGAATCCGTAGGTTCAAGTTCGAGGAGCTTCTGTTGTTTCAGCTGAGCATGATCAGGTTGCGAAAGGATTCGATCGAGAAGCATGCGGGTCCGGCGCTTCGCTCGGGCGAGATGACACGTCGTTTCATTAAAGAGTCGCTTCCATTTGAGCTTACTGACGGACAGCTGGCCTCGTTGGTTGATATTCAGAGTGACTTTTCGTCCGGCAGACAGATGAACCGACTCATCCAGGGGGATGTGGGCTCCGGCAAGACCGTTGTGGCCGTAGCGGCCATGCTCATGGCGGTGGACTCGGGATATCAGGCGGCGATGATGGCTCCGACCGAAATCCTGGCCGAGCAGCATTATCAGACGTTGAGTGAGTATTTGGGTCCGCTAGGGATTACGGTGCGGCTCTTGACCGGGAATCAGTCCACTGCGCTTCGCCGTGACATTCTTACGGATGTAGAGGGTGGTCGCGCAGGGGTTGTGGTTGGGACGCATGCGCTGATTCAGGATCAGGTTCGATTTTTCAAGCTGGGTCTGGCGGTGATCGACGAGCAGCATCGATTTGGGGTCATGCAACGAAGCAGTCTCATGAACAAAGGACATCATCCGCATGTGCTGGTGATGTCGGCCACTCCGATTCCACGGTCCTTGGCCATGACCTTGTACAGCGACATGGACATCTCATTGATCAAGGGACTTCCCGCAGGGAGGCAGCCCATTTCCACGGCGGTGCGATATGACCGAAATCGCGACGACATGTATGCTTTTCTTCGAAGCGAAATCGAAAAAGGCGGACAGGTGTATGTGGTGTATCCGTTGGTAGAAGAGTCCGAAGCGATCGATCTAAAAGATGCCACGGTCGGATTCGATCAGCTATCCAAGCTTTTTCCCGAGTATCGGTTGGGATTGGTACATGGCAGGATGAAAGGCGAAGAGAAAGACGCGGTCATGAAGCGGTTTTCGTCCGGTGAGCTGCAGATCTTGGTCTCCACCACGGTCATTGAAGTCGGGGTAAACGTGCCAAACGCCTCTGTCATGGTCATTGAACATGCCGAGCGGTTCGGACTCTCTCAGTTGCACCAGTTGCGTGGACGCATCGGACGCGGATCCAGGAAAAGCTATTGCATCCTGATGACAGACGTCAAACGAAGCAAAGATGCTAAAGTCCGCCTTGAGACCATGGCAAGAACAACCGACGGATTCGAAATTGCCGAAGTCGACCTGAAACTACGCGGTCCGGGGGACTTTCTCGGCACCAAGCAAAGCGGTCTACCCGAATTCCGGTTTGCCGACATCGTCGAAGACCAGGGACATGTCCAGGAAGCACGGGAATGGGCCATCCGAATATTGAACGAAGATCCGGGCCTCAAGCGTGCCAACAATGCAGGACTCAGAATGTTATTCGAGCGCTACTTCCACTCCAAAGCCAAGTATTTTTCAATGGGGTGAGGCGTCTCAAAGTTCATCGAGATTTGTAGCATACACTTGGACTTTAGGGTATTCGCTTGATTCGTATATATACAGGTTATTATTCTCATCCAGAAATTTGGGCAAAGCTGAGTAGTATCTACCATCGAAAAATGTGATACCGGAATTCATTAGCGATTGTTTAGCGATGAGTTTACCCTCGCTGGAGTAAATGTCAACATAGGTAACTATTGCATTATTCTCGTGAACGGCGTAGAATTGTAGTAGATATTTACTGTTACCAACCAATCCAAGTACGTATCCATGTGGTTGATACATAAATCGTCCATTTTGTCCTGAAATGGTAATTATCCCTGAATAGCCCTGAGATTTGTAATATTCTCGATTTCTGCCACTGAATTCTTCATAAAATAACTTTAATGGTTTGCCAATCAGTTTGGTCGACGCTGTTTTGAAATCAAGAATCGCGATTGTTCCGGTATAATTACCCGAACTCAGTGCAATTTTATCTGAACCAAATTTAGTAGCCTCGTATCGCGGGACTGATGACATTTCGACCTCAATAGGTATGTTACGGTCATAGAAATAGGTAAACGCGTCCGCATATCGCCCGATAACCTTCTCATTTTCCGTATCCACCTGGTGAACCAAATTCGCTTCACTGTTTGGGCCTTCCGTGTGCCTATAAATCATCACCATGTGTCCATTGGGAAGTGTTTGAGCCATCCTGAGTGTGGCAAGCGACGTTTCGGGCAACAAAAACTCGTCAAAATCTGTACTAATTGCTTTAAATCTGACCACCTTATCCTGAAATCGATCAACAGCCGTAACTCGATCTTGCGCATCAATAGAAATCGAAGTCAGGTCCATAAACTCTCCGGGTCCACGTCCTTTACCTCCCATTTTTCTCAAAAACTCCCCGTCCTTATTAAACACCCGAATGGTGTGGTCACTCGTATTGGTAATGAACACCTCGCCTTTTGAATTAACCGCGACAGCACGAATATTACTGAACAGATAATTGAGGTTATCAGAATCTTCGAGTCCGTAGTGTTGACTTGGATTCAAAATGAATTGTTTGATTTGAGCATTTTCCGAAATCACACCAATCGAAATAATCGAACTTATCAGAATGATATACTTAAGCATTTAAAAACTTCATACTTAATTTGTTCAAGTAGTTTGATTCTTCACTTAATTTTGATATTGTTGATTTTATCAAGTAATTACAAACTATCTATAAACCAAGAGAACAACAATATGAAAGCGTTACTTATTCTAACAATTGCTTTAACATTAAATCAAGCTCCACTCTTGTCAAGCGAGAGTCAAAATAATGATGTTTTAAACAGCTGTCTTAGTCTATCGAGTAGTGATTATAGTGTTGAAGATCTCGGCCATAAAATTCGAGTTGAATTTAATTTATCATTCATATATCCAGTTACAAAATGGGATACGAATAATTCCAGTACAACTGAGCTAGATGCAGATTTAGGTGATTTCGCATACTTCGTTGATTTAGGTCTAGGCTTTTTAGAAATAAGTATGCAATACGATACTGGGAGTCAAGTTTGTCAGCATAATGCACTATTATTTTACTGAGTGTATTATGTAAATCATATTCCCAAGTTCAGGTTCGGATAACATGAGCATTAAATTCCTTTATAATTTGACCAAATTCATTCTAAATTTATGTGTAGTTACATTTACCCTCAGCGCTTGTAACAACACATTTGACCCACTTCAGAATGACCATCCATATGCATTCAGCATGTATGGATACTTGGATGTGCATGCAGATACGCAATTCATCAGGGTGATGCCAATCTTAGAGACATTTCTGCCAGTCAATACCCAAGACTATGATTTCACTGTTCAGTTGCGAAGGGTTTCTACAGGTCACGTTCAAGAGTTAGGTTACAATCTTGTCCAGTTTGGATCTAATACATTCGTCCGTAATTATTTAAGCTCAGATCGACTTGTTCCCAATGAAATATACGAATTGATAAGTATCGACTCGGCTGGGGTGAAGAGCGTGGCTACAATTACTTTACCTGACTCTCTCCAATCCCCGGAGTTTGATTACAATACAACGTCTGAGATCGGGGTCTTTCGCGGAACACATTCACCCTCAGATCGATTGGTTTATATCGAAATGTATTATAAGCTTGCAGTGTACAATATGGGTGGATGTGAAGTAATGGAAGTTATGTTCAATCATACTGGAAGCGAATTGTGGCTAAATGGCATTTATAACATAAGGGTATCTCACTCGCTGGATTTAAGGCGAATTGCATCCAACTTTCAGATACTTCATCGACGATTTCGAATTGTGACCGCGGCTTCTTCCTATCCTGACAACACAAATCTAACTCCCGAAGAGTTGACACTGCCTCATTTGAACTCAAATGTGTCGAATGGAACAGGTTTTGTTGCCGGCATATCAAGCGTAGTTATTGATGTAACTCCTGAGCTGCCCACTTCTTGTTCTTAACTGGATGCAAATAATGATTGTTCCTAAATTTATTAAAAGAACGGTTCCTGCAATTCTAATTTCAGCGGTCATTCTCTTTGGTATATCGAATAATTCACTTGCCCAATCAGCTCAAATTCGTGGACTGGTAACGGATCAAAGTACTGGTCAGTCTCTAGGACAAACTACTATAGCTTTGCTTGAAATTACAACTAGGCATATAGTCCGAAGTACCGCTACAGATAACAATGGCTTCTATTCCCTTTCTAGAGTCCCTGAAGGTTCGTTTTTACTGGTAGCACGATTTGTTGGCTTCGAAACTTGGCAGAAAGAGATTGAAATCAGCCCGAATTCAAGTGTTCTTGCCTTATCTATTTCATTGGTCCCAATCAGTGAAGAGCTGGAGACAGTGGTAATCTCTGCCGATAGGCAACGAGATGCAAGTCCGGGTCAGATCAAAATCATACCAGAAAACCTGCGACGTTCCCCAACACCGGCGGCAAGTGCAGATCTGGTGAATTACATCCAATCTTTGCCGGGTGTGGTCGCAACCGGTGATCGAGGTGGACAACTATTCGTCCGCGGTGGCACTTCATCCGAAAATCTGGTTTTAATGGATGGATTGCAAGTATTTCAACCTTTCCACATTGTTGGCTTCTTCTCCATCTTCCCGGAAGATGTGCTCTCATCGGTCGATTTTTATGCAGGTGGATTTGGAGCTCGATACAGTGGCTCGACATCCTCTGTTTTGGATGTAAAACTTAAAAATGCTCATCTTTTTGAACGGAAATGGTCGGCTTCGGTGAGTCCCTTTGTATCGGATTTTCATTTTGAAACTCCAATTACTAAAGGATCAAGCTCATTAATGGCATCTTTTAGAGGGTCGCTCATTGAACATACGAGTCCTCATTTTCTTAGTGAAACTCAACCACTTACTTTCAACAGTCAACTAGTTAAATACAGTATGTTGAGTGGAACCGGATTCGGATGTTCAGCCCAATTCCTTAGAACGTACGATCGCGGACAACTGGATTATGACCTTGGAGACTACTTCAAATGGCAAAATATTGTCGCTGGAGGCAGATGTGCTGGAGTTCAGGATGAATCAAATGTGGCGTTCATGGATATAAATTTTGGTGTTACCTACTTCAACAATGAAAGTGGCAACGCTGAAACAGGAATCGGAACCAGAAACTCCAATACGTTCCGATCCCACGTTAATGTCAATCTGACATCCTACATTGGCAATATCCGCCTGGATTATGGAGCAAATACGAGTTACAGAACGATAGATTACACTATTGGTGATCTTTTTGTATCCATTCAGGAGAACAAAGAGGTATTCATCGATGCTGGAGCCTATATTTCAGCGCATATAAATCTGTGGGATCGCATTTTGATCGATCCAGGACTATCCTATACTTCATTTTTAGGGCAATTCGATAACAGTTGGGAGCCCCGATTCCAACTATCCTGGTTACCACGAGGACGCGGAGACGAACGCCTCAGCTTTGCGGCTGGGATATACAGACAAGGTCTGGTTGGAATATCGGACTACAGAGATGCGGGTTCGGCATTCACCGCATGGATGTTTCCACCTGAATCTGATCGATATATGGAATCCAGACAGGTGTTATTGGGCTGGCGACAACCGATTACATCCTGGCTTTATGTTTCAGCTGAGGGATACTACAAATGGATAGAAGACGTACCGGTATCTACGTGGTCAACCATAGCGCAGTTCTCGACTGATTTGTCGTATGCCGACGGAACCATTGAGGGGATCGATGTTAAGATTGAATTGGATTATCAGCGATTCTATTTGCACGGGGGATATGGTTACTCGAAAACAACTTACAGTACTTCACAAGCATTGTTTGACAATTGGTTTGGCGAATCGGTTCAGTCTTATCATCCAGCCCATGATCGAAGACATCAATTGACACTTCAAAGCGGATTTGATTGGAGGAAGTTCAGTATAAGTGCAAGCTGGATGGTAGGTTCAGGTTTACCTTTTACGAGGCCTATGGGCTTTGATAGTTACATCAGCTTCTACGAACGTCCACCAGATGTGAATGAATCGTATGGCACACCGAGGGTACTGCTTGAAAAACCATTCCGAGGTAGAATGCCCGACTTTCACAGATTGGATGTCTCCATATCGCGAGAAATTCAATTCCAAAAAGTCAACCTGGTTATTCAAGGTGGTGCAATTAATGCCTATGATTGGCAAAATCTGTTCTACTACGACGTGTACAACCAACGCGGAATCCGCCAACTCCCCTTGATTCCTTATGTATCATTGAAAGTTAGCTCGAGGTAATCATGCAAAGGACTGATTTAATCATATTATCAATCTGTTGTGCGTTCGTATTCACGATATCCTGTAATAATACATTCGAACCGTTACAACAAGATCAACCTTTTTGCATTCAGTATGTATGGATTTCTTGATGTACATGCTGATACACAATACGTTCGGGTGATGCCGATTCTAGATGAGCTTTTACCAAATCATTTGGACACTATTGACCATTCAGTTACAATTACTCCATGATGGATTTTATCAAAACAAGAAAGGGCGCCTGAAGCACCCTTTCTTGAAATCATAAGCAGTTGAAGAATTACTTCTTCTCCATGCGTTTGCGCTCGTTTGGATCGAGGTATTTCTTGCGTATGCTAGATCAATTTGTTAAGTTCATTGCCATCTTAATTATTATTAAATAGAGTCCTATGAAAGTCTTATTTGTCGTCGTTATGGTGAGTGTTTTGTTGATGGGGTGTAAACCTTCCAGTTCCGAGAATGAAACAATCGATCTGAGTCGGGTACCCGAAATTCAGTTGGTGCTTGCAACTACGATCCATGAGTCTGATTCTGTTCTGTTTCAGCGAATAAGCGAAATAGTGAGCGATTCAAGCGGAAATATCATACTTGCTGATCAAATGTCGAATAAAATCTATCAGTTTAACGCTGATGGTACTTTTCTGAATACTATCGGTCGAGAAGGCGAGGGGCCGGGCGAGTTTCGTTCTATTCTATATCTGTTTATGGACTCAAGAAATCGATTGTTTGTTGGTGACATCAGCTTAGATCGGACAAGTATTTTTGAGAAAAACGAATCACAGTGGCAATTCTTACAAAATTATTCCACGGGTGCTGAGCGATATAGTGTTATTGCAGCAAGTCCAGCGGATGATGTGGTGTTGCGGAAGAGTCCGTTTCAGACTCCAACGTATGGGACTTATTGGTATGAACATGTACTTGGACATGGAAATCTACAATCTGATTCGATCAATACAGAGTTAGTACGGTTCAAGGAGCGTGGACAGCTGGTTGACAGGAATGGATGGATGAATGGAATCCCATTCGGACCCGAAACACTTGTCGCAACCAGTATGGATGGCTTTGTTTACTTGCTTTGGAATGAAGCATTTAATCTGGAAATCTATGACTCTCAAATCAATCCGATCGACACGATAAGACTTCAATTACCCAGAGCTGAGGTCACCGATGAGGAGTTAAATCAGTTTTCCGAAAGAATGTCTGAACAGTTTCAAAACCTGTTGATGCAGCATGCACCGACCACTAAGCCTGTGGCAAGAAAACTCGAAATTGATCCGCTGAATCGGATATGGGTCCAAATGTATACCAATCCAGAATACCTTGTGATTAACCATGAAGGTAATCTGCTGGGGGTATTTAATCTGAGTGACTCAGAAGTTCTAATGCATGTAGACAAAAATCGGATTTATACCACATCAACCGATACTGAAAACGGAATCGTTGTTTCGGTTTATGATTACACTTTAGAGTAAGATGAGATAAAACTGCGTTAGTTTTATCGTGCTTTTGTAGGTGTCTCAAACAAAAAAGGGCGCCTGAAGCACCCTTTCTTGAAATCATAAGCTGTTGAAGAATTATTTCTTCTCGTTACGTTTGCGCTCGTTTGGATCGAGGTATTTTTTGCGGATGCGCAGGCTTTTTGGAGTGACTTCGAGGAGCTCATCGTCGTCGATGAATTCGATGCACTGCTCAAGGCTCATTTTGCGAGCGACTCCAATTTTGACCGAGTCACTGGTCTGCGATGCACGGTGGTTGGTCAGGTTTTTTTTCTTGACCACGTTCAAGATCATGTCGTCGTTTCGGTTGTTGAGTCCAACAACTTGTCCCATGTACACCGGATCGCCCGGCTCGCAGAAGAAAATACCGCGATCTTGTACGCCTTCAAGCGCATAAGATGTGACGTTGCCGTTCTCCATGGCTATCAGGGCACCGTTTGTTCGTCCCGGGATGTCGCCTTTGTATGGTTCGTATGCATCAAATTGCTGGTGAATCATCGCAGTTCCTCGAGTTTCGGTCAGTACGTCGTTACGGAATCCGATGAGTCCGCGGGACGGTACTTTGAATGCAACACGAGTGTTATCGCCTTCCTGATTCATGGATGTCATGATACCACGACGATTCAGCAGGATGTCAACCACTTTGTTACTGAATTCGGTGGCAACATCCACAACCACTTCCTCGACCGGCTCAGAAAGTACGCCATCGATTTCTCGAAGGACAACTTCCGGACGGGAAACTGAAAACTCATAGCCTTCACGTCGCATGGTTTCGATCAAAATAGCTAACTGAAGCTCACCACGACCAGAAACTTTGTACACATCGGGGCTTTCGGTCTGCTCTACACGAAGCGAAACGTTAGTGCGGATTTCTTTGTACAGACGATCTTTCATCATGTTCGAGGTGACATATTTACCCTCTAGTCCAGCGAACGGTGAGTCATTGACCCGAAAATACATGGCAATGGTCGGCATGTCGATGTCGAAATACTTCAACGGTGTCATATCCGAAATATCAGTTAGAGTGTCACCTATGTTGGTTTCTTCGTATCCGGCCAAGGCGATGATATCGCCTGCTTCAGCTGACTCAACCGGTGTACGTTCGAGTCCTGAGAAGGTGAACAGTTTGGTTGCACGACCCTTTTGTTTGGTGTTTCCATCCTGATCGAGCAATACGACATCCTGATTTTTGATCACTGTACCTTGCTCAACACGTCCGACGGCGATACGTCCGAGGTAGTCATTCCACTCGACGTTACTCACGAGCATTTTGAACGGAGCAGCGGTGTTACGATCGGGACCAGGAACATGATTCACAATCAATTCGAACATAGCAGATAAGTCGGTGTCCTCGTCGGCAAGGTGGCGTTTTGCGATACCCTGGACTCCGATAGCGTACAGAACCGGGAAGTCGAGTTGTTCATCGGTAGCTTCGAGTCCGACGAAAAGGTCAAAAATTTCGTTCAGAACGGCATCCGGACGAGCGTCACCTCGGTCAATTTTATTGATCACCACGATTGGGCGATAACCAAGTGCGAGAGATTTTCGAAGTACAAAACGAGTCTGCGGTAATGGTCCTTCGGCTGCATCGACCAGCAGAATCACCCCGTTCACCATTTTCAGGATACGCTCTACTTCACCACCAAAATCGGCGTGACCAGGGGTATCGATAATATTGATTTTGGTATCCTTCCAGATGACCGCGGTATTCTTAGCCATGATCGTGATGCCCTTTTCGCGCTCAAGATCGTTGGAATCCATGACCCGTTCGGCCACTTCCTGATTGACACGAAAGGTGCCAGATTGTTTTAACATTTGATCGACGAGCGTAGTTTTTCCGTGGTCGACGTGAGCGATGATGGCTATATTGCGGATATTTTGCATAAAATGTGATTGTACCGGAAGGAGTTCGGTCCATTGCGGGTTTAATAAGTTCGTTATAACCCTGGATCGAAAAGTTTACAGACCAGCTAAATTACGGATAAATAAATAAAATTGAAACACAAATCGGTTTAACAATCTGATAAATATATACTACTTGCGAAACCTATGAGGACTTATTTTATACTTTCTCATTTTTGATCTGAGTGTATTTGGATTCATGCCAAGTAACGTAGCTGCACCCTTCTCCCCGTCAACAATCCCATTTGTTTGTCGCAGTGCAGACTGTAAATGTTCAATGATTGCCTGATCCATGGTCTGAAATCCTGAATCGATACTGCGCAATTTATTCCCATTTGGGATTGTAACATGTGCCAAATCAAATGAACCGAGAGCGGCTTCAATTTTTAGATCTGTTCCTTTGCCCAATATTGTAGCTCTATCGATGACCGTAGAGAGTTCACGCACATTCCCGGGCCATGGATACTGAATCAGGAGATTCATGTCCTGTGGTGTGGCCGGACACATTGGTAAACCGAACCGGTGTGCTGCTTTCTGGATGAAATGATTTGCCAGTTCTGAAATATCTTCCTTTCTGTCACGAAGTGCTGGCAAATATAGTGGAAATGCTGACAAACGATACCACAGATCTTCCCTGAATGTCCCGTTTGATATCATTTCAACCAGGTTACGATGAGTCGCAGCTATAATTCTGACATCACACTTGCGTTGTGATCGCCCTCCGATGCGTTCAAAAGTACCATCTTGAAGCACTCGCAGCAATCGAACTTGCGCCGCCAAGGGTAACTCACCGATTTCATCAAGAAAAAGTGTCCCACGATCGGCTCTTTCGAACCATCCCTGACGTGAATCAATCGCTCCAGTAAAGCTCCCTCGTTCATGCCCAAACAGCTCTGAATCAATTAAATCAGGTGGAATTGCACCACAATTAACACGGATAAACGGGAGCCCATTACGACCGGATTGTTGATGGATAGCACGTGCGATAACCTCTTTTCCTGACCCTGTTTCACCAAAAATCAGTACCGGCAGATCGGATTTGGCTACAATATTCACACGTTCCATTACATTCTTAAGGCCTTTCTGGGCGCCTATTACCACCTCACCGATTTCAGCACGACCATATTTTATCAATAACTGATCCCTATCGGTTTCAGCAGCTTCCTTTAGAGCACTCAATGCATGTATACGCTCATAATTGCGAAATACCATCGACAGCGGTTCTGCCAAACTTGTTACAAGTGCAATCTTATCTGAACCAAGCATCCCTGACTTTTTTGAATAGACTATAAGAACCCCTCTTTCAGATGATGTGCGTCCCAATACAACTCCCATGGCGTCACATTTGACATCAGCTGGCAACAAACCCAATTCCTGCATTTTCGAGCCACGTTTGAAGGAATGCAGGATTACATCATTGGTAAAATTATCTGTCATCATCCAAACCATACCTTCTTGCGATAGTCCATTCTGATTGGTATCTGAAATCCCTTGACCAGTTATAGAGTATTCGGCAACTGTTTCCAGTTTATTTGATCTCGAGTCAAATCTTCGCACCATGATACCGTCAAAATCACACATTTTTTTCAAGTATTCAGCAACATGTTCGAGTGCTTCATTCAGTTCATCAATACCACTTAGGTGTTGCCAAATGAGAAGTAGTTGATCTGCTTTCATTTTGTCGTTTTATTTAAATAAATCGCTATATACAACAAATAATATCCGTTAAATATAACACCTTATTACCCAATTCACCCCATATAAAGATCCAAACCGTGTATTCACACATTGGCATGATATTTGACTATTCAGAAGTATAATCACTCTGAATTTCTATCATGCGAAATACCTTATTTATTCATTTTCTGGTTCTTTTATTAACCGCTGGTTGTGGATCAGGATCATCAAAAGATGGAGCAATAAAAATCCTGAATGTCTCCTACGATCCAACTCGAGAGTTTTATCAAGAGTACAATCGGGAGTTTGTTCAATATTGGAGCGATACTCATGGACAAAAAGTTGAGATACTCATGTCACACGGTGGATCTGGGAGTCAAGCCCGAGCAGTGATCGAAGGGCTCAATGCTGATGTTGTAACATTGGCTCTTGCACAAGATGTAAACGCTTTATACGAGCAATCGGATTTATTATCACCTGATTGGCAATCGGAATTACCAAATAACAGTGCACCGTATACGTCGACCATAGTTTTTCTGGTCCGAAAAGGTAACCCGAAAAACATTAAGGACTGGGATGATCTGATCCGGGATGATGTACAGGTTATAACTCCAAATCCAAAGACATCAGGGGCAGCAAGATGGAATTACCTGGCCATGTGGGGATATGCTCTACAGCATAAACTGGGCAATTTGGATAAACTAAGCGATACCGCGTATCAGGCAGAAATCAATGCGGCCGAATCCTATGCCAAGGAATTTATTACACAGATATTTCGGAATGTACCGGTTTTAGATCAAGCAGCCAGGGCAGCCACAAACACATTTGCACAGCGAGGAATTGGAGATGTTCTGATCAATTGGGAAAATGAAATCATTCTTGCTCACAAGCGTTTTGGCACAGAGGAGTTCGATATTGTGATACCATCCATAAGTATTCTCGCCGAACCAACCGTGGCATTGGTCAAAAAGAATGTAGACCTAAATGGATCCGAGAACGTTGCCAAAGCCTATCTGGAGTACTTGTACAGTGATGTAGGACAGAAACTCGCAGCAAAACACTATTACAGACCCAGATCTCAGGCAGTTTTAAATATGTACGCCGAAACATTTGTCCCAATCCGGTTATTTACTATTGATGAAGTATTCGGGGGATGGACCTCAGCCAACAACATACATTTCAGTCAGGGTGGAGTTTTTGATACGATCTACAGATAAAAAATCACATAAACCAATTACATGCTGAAAGTTGCGATTATAGGTGCCGGTTTTTCCGGCACAATGGCGGCTGTCCATCTAATGCGGCAGACCGATAATCCGGTACACATAACATTGTTCGATCAAAGAGATTGTATTGCAAAAGGAGTTGCATATAATCCATATTCGAGTAAGCACTTGCTGAATGTTACAACGAGTAAAATGAGTGCTTTTCCTGATTTACCGGGACATTTTCTTGATTGGGTAAAACGACACCCGGCATATGAAGACATTGAAAGCCATCTTGTTGCAAATTCATTTTTACCAAGAAAACTTTATGGAGATTACTTAAGTGATATTTGGACTTTAGCTAAAGATTCGATGCCGGAAATGCATAGGATTATTGAAAAGAATAGCTGCATTGTTGATTTGCAACACTCTACCGATGGGTACATTTTGACTGATGCGCATGATAACACGTTTGAAGCCCAAAAAGTACTACTTGCCACAGGAAATGAGACTCCAGGTGATGTCCAGGATGTTGATTTTTCTACACTGGACAATAGTGTTTACTTCCGGAATCCTTGGGACAATAAATGCGTCTTAGGTACTGATCCTTCCTTACCTATATTGATTTTAGGAAATGGGTTGACGATGGTAGATACAGTCATAGGACTTCGTGAGAACGGGTTTAAGAATATTATTTATTCACTATCACCGAATGGTTTCCAAATTCTTCCACATCGTCACCCGGGACTTGATTATAACATAATCCAGAATGACATTGAATCCGCAAATTCACTTTTAGACCTTGTCAGGATTACAAATCGGCACATCAAAAAAATACGGTCGTTGGGAATTTCAGCAGAACCTATAATTAATGCATTACGGTCTCAAACTCCAGATATCTGGAAGCGACTCACTGATGAAGAGAAAAAGATTTTCTATCGCAGAATCAGACATTTGTGGGGAGTGGCACGACATCGTTTACCACTTCATATTCACGATGAGATTCAAAACGAAAGAATTCGTGGTACGTTGAAGGTGTACTCCGGTCGAGTAACAAACGTAGAACAAGTCCAGGATGGTATCATTATAAAGTATCTCAATAAAAAAAGTCGAACACATCAAAAGGTATTTGTATCAAGAATTATTAACTGTACAGGTCCGGTTACAGATCTATTGACATCCCGAAACACTTTGTTGGCAAATCTGGTGCGAAAGAACTTCATAGAACAAGATCCACTTAGACTTGGTATCAATGCAGATTCTGAGACCTATATAGCCTCAAAGAATGGAAATCTCGTTGAGGGACTTTACATTATTGGATCATTACTAAAAGGTGTGTTATGGGAAAGTACAGCAGTAGGGGAATTGAGACAACAAGCTCAACAGGTTTCAAAGACCATACTTCGCAGTTTACACTACACTAGTTGATGTAATAATGTCTGTTTTAAAAAAAATTGGATTCTTAAAATCCGAACCAACACTCCCCGGGTTCGGCCTATCACTTGGCCATACTTTGTTGTATTTAAGCCTGATGGTCTTGATTCCACTTGCAGGATTAATACTTTTCACGGCAGATGCTGGCTTTGCTCAACTTTGGCAATCCATCCTTGAGCCACGTGTTCTATCGGCTTTGAAAATTAGTTTGACGACATCTTTTATCGCAGCATCTATAAACGCTTTAATGGGGCTCGTACTGGCTTGGGTTTTGGTCAGATACACTTTCCCGTTCAAAAAGATTATAGATTCAATTGTAGACTTGCCCTTTGCATTACCAACCGCTGTTTCCGGAATTGCACTTGTGACATTGTATTCGAAAAACGGATGGATCGGTCGGTTTTTAGAATCGCACAATATTCAGGTAGCATTCACAACTACAGGTATCGTTATTGCTCTTATCATGATAGGACTCCCTTTTGTTGTCCGCACGGTCCAACCAGTTATAGAAAACATTGATCGGGAGGTGGAAGAAGCCGCTACAACGTTAGGTGCCGGGAGATTTCAACGATTTAGGTTGGTATTGTTTCCAAACCTGCTTCCACCCTTGATCGCAGGATTTTCAATGGCTTTTGCCCGGGGAATTGGAGAATATGGATCGGTAATCTTTATTGCGGGAAATATGCCCATGAAAACGGAAATTGCACCACTTCTCATCGTCATTAAGCTAGAACAATACGATTACATTGGCGCTACTGCGATCGCACTTACCATGTTGGTATTCTCATTTTTGGTTTTGTTAGTATTGAATTTCATCCAATGGTGGAGCAGTCGTCAACAAAATAATTAAACGCCTGAGTTTATTAAATTTGACATTAGCCATGATACAACACCCTTCCATATCTGATCGACAACAGTTCGATTTTATCAGAATAGGTCTGATTTTGATCTCCATCACGTTTCTTTTATTGGTTCTCATATTGCCACTTATCCTGATATTCTCAGAGGCTTTTTCGTCTGGCATCTCAATTTTCATGAAAGCGGTGACAGATACTGATGCACTTTCAGCCATTAAACTCACCTTATTGGTCACATTAATCGTAGTGCCTTTGAACTTAATTTTTGGAGTCGCTGCGGCTTGGTCGATTACCAAATTTGATTTCAGAGGTAAGAGTTTGTTGGTCACACTGATCGACCTTCCCTTTGCGGTATCGCCAGTAATTGCAGGTCTCATTTTCATTCTGATTTATGGCAACCGAGGTTGGCTAGGACCGTGGCTTATAGCAAACGATATACAGGTCATTTTTGCGATCCCGGGTATTGTATTAGCCACTCTATTTGTCACTTTTCCATTCGTTGCACGTGAACTGATTCCTATGATGCAAAGTCAGGGTAAAGATGAAGAAGAAGCAGCCAGAGTTCTCGGTGCAAATGGATGGCAGATTTTGTTTAGAATAACCCTCCCAAACATTAAATGGGCCCTTATTTACGGTAGTATTCTATGTTCTGCAAGGGCTTTGGGAGAGTTTGGGGCTGTTTCAGTGGTATCGGGGCATATTCGCGGGCAGACAAACACAATGCCTTTGCATGTTGAGATACTTTACAATGAATACAACTTCACCGCTGCATTTGCAATCGCATCATTGTTGGCATGTCTATCATTAATCACTTTACTCGTAAAAAGCCTTGCTGAGAGGAAAATTACCATTGAAAAAGAACTTTCAAAAAGTATCAAAAAATGAGCATTATAATTAAAAACATCCGTAAGTCCTTCGGAAGTTTCAATGCATTGGATGGTGTTTCATTGACCATCCCAGACAATAAACTGGTTGCACTGCTGGGACCTTCGGGGTCTGGAAAAACTACGTTACTTCGAATTATTGCTCAATTAGATCAATCTGACGAGGGTTCCTTAGAGTATGTGTATCCTGATGGTACAGTGAACACTCATGGACTTCAGGTTGGATTTGTATTTCAACATTATGCACTGTTTCGTCACATGACAGTGTTTGAAAATATCGCTTTCGGCCTTACAGTGATGAAACGAAACGTACGTCCATCTAAACAAGAAATCAGTGCAAGGGTTCACGAACTACTTGAGCTCATTCAATTAGAGAATTTCGCAGACAGGTATCCAAGTCAGCTATCCGGTGGACAACGACAACGTGTTGCTTTGGCACGAGCACTTGCCGTTAATCCATCGGTATTATTATTGGATGAACCTTTTGGCGCTTTGGACGCAAAAGTTAGAGTTGAACTGCGGAAATGGTTAAAGAATCTACATGCCAGAATTAACGTGACCAGTATCTTTGTGACACACGATCAAGAAGAAGCATTGGAAGTAGCCGATATCATTGTTGTGTTGGACAAAGGGAAAATTATTCAAATAGGTTCACCGGACGAGGTATTTCATCATCCAGTGAATGAATTTGTATATCGATTTCTGGGTCAAGTGAATCAGTTTCGAGGCAGGCTGAATAATGGTAAAGCAGACTTCGGTAATTACAAATTAAACCAACCGGCATATAATTTGCCAGACGCATCGAGTGTGACATTGATGTTCAGACCACATGAAACTTTAATCAGTACCTACTCCTCAGACCCTAACTCGATTCCATGCACAGTGGAATTCATTCATACAGCTGGACCTAAAGTCAAGATTGAGCTTAAAGATGAATTGGCTCGTACAATATTTGTCGAGATCAGTCATGGGGAGTTTAAAAATGCCGGATTTAAGGTCCATGACAATGTGTTCATTACTCTTAACGATCCAAAGATAATTTCTTAATCCATGTACTTCTTTATCTAAATAGGGAGTGCATTTCGATGAAATTTTATTTAGATTTAGTCTGCTTAATGATAGACGTTTAACGTTCAATTCATTGGCACTGAAACCCCTGTTACTAAATCTACAATCTGTCATCTAGCTTTTAGCGTTATGAAAAATCTTTTTTTAATTGTTTTGGCTGTTTTCGTTGTTGCACTGAGCGCCTGCCAACCGGCTCAGCGTGATCTTGTCGTATATTCAGGCCGTAGTAAATCACTTGTCGATCCAGTGATCGAAAAATTCAAGGCCGAGACAGGTATTAATGTTGAGGTTAAATTCGGGGGATCTACTCAGCTTGCCGTTACATTGATTGAGGAAGGTGATAAAACTCCAGCTGATCTGTTTTGGGCTCAAGATGCTGGTGCTCTTGGAGCATTAAATAAAGTTGGACTGTTACAGTCGCTTTCTAACGACATCACCGAACTTGTCCCTGCCGAGTTCAGCAACGCCAATGGTACATGGGTGGCAACCACAGGTCGTGCACGTGTCCTGGCATACTCACCCGAGCGTCTGAATGCAGTGGACATGCCATCATCTGTTTTCGACCTAACGAACGAGAAATATAGAAACAGAATTGCCTGGGCACCGACCAATGCTTCGTTTCAGTCGTTTGTGTCTGCCATGATTCTGGAGTTTGGCGCGGATGCAACTCGTGATTGGCTGGTTGGTGTACGAGATAATGGGGCCAAGAATTATGCCAACAATAATGCTATTCTTCAGGGCATCGCAGCTGGTGAGGCTGATCTTGGTATAACCAACCATTACTATCTGTTAAGAGCGAAGGCCGAAAACCCGGCTTTCCCAGTTGAACAGACAGTGTTCGCTCCAGGTGATATCGGGAACATGGTGAACGTAGCCGGAATCGGCAAACTGGCCTCTTCAAAAAATCCGGCCGCGGAGAAGTTTATCCAATTTCTACTTTCACAGGAAACTCAAATCTGGTTTACAGAAAACGTATTTGAATATCCTGTAATTGATATCGGAGCCGAGAACCTCGAAACGGATGAGATCATGCAGACTGCCCCGACTTTAGATCTTGAAGCGCTGGATGACCTTGAATTAACACTTCAACTTCTCAGAGAAGTCGGATTGCTTTAATACAGTTCGTCCATTTAAGAATTCTACCTCCTATCTATGTCCGTTCGAAAAAAACGTGCCCCATTGTATTTTGTCATCCCGGCAGTGATTATCGCTGCCGGTGTGCTTTTACCATTGGTGTATTTAGTGCTCAGAGCTTCTGAGGCTGACTGGGAAACTTCATCAGCACTCATTTTTCGTGAACGAAATCTGATCCTTTTTTGGAACACCGTTAAACTCACTGTGGGTGTGTTACTTACAACTACTCTGATTGCCGGACCATTGGCCTGGCTGACAGTTAGGACAGATGCTCCACATAAAAAATGGCTGACCTTGATTTCTGTGATGCCATTGGCCATTCCAGGGTATATCCTGGCATATGCACTACTTGGGATGGGGGGTATAAATGGCACTTTTTATCATTGGTTCGGATGGGAAATCCCGCGACTGACTGGATACTGGGGATCCCTGATTTCGATAAGCCTCTATACATATCCATATATGTATCTGAATCTACGATCAGGTTTACTCGGTTTGGATCCAGCTGTGGAAGAGGCCGCACGATCACTCGGTAATTCGTCAGCGAGGGTGTATTCCAGGATTGTATTACCTCAACTTCGACCGGCTTTTCTGGCCGGATTTCTGATCATCGGACTCTATGTGCTCGGTGACTTTGGTGCGGTATCGTTGATGCGATTCGAGACGTTCAGTTACGCCCTGTTTTTGCAGTATTCGGCATCGTATGACCGTATTTATGCGGCTTGGCTTGCATTGATGTTGCTCGGACTCACAGCGACTATTCTGATTGTTGAATACCGATTGTTACGTAATATGCTGTTCCATCGCGTAGGTACTGGTACTGCTCGAAAAATCCGACTTACCCGAATGGGTAAACTGAAATATCCTGCATATGCCGGACTCTCTTTACTCATCACATTTGCCATCATCATTCCTGTTGCGACTATCTTTTTTTGGGCAACTCGCAGTGCTACAGGTGTAAATTGGAGTGAACTATTTAGTACGCTGTTCATGTCCGTTTCGGCAAGTGCACCGGCAGCGGCTCTCACAGCGATGATGGCCGTACCTATGGCATACATCAGTATTCGATTCCCATCCAGAACATCTCGGGGACTTGAACGGATCGCCTATTTCGGATATGCCACGCCTCCCCTTGCGTTGGCGCTTGCGTTCGTCTTTTTTAGTTTGAATTCTGCTCCCTGGTTGTATCAGACAGTAACCTTGTTGGTAGTTGCCTACTCGTTACACTTTCTGGCGGAGGCTATGGGTCCGGTGCGAAGTGCGTTGTATCAAGCCCCTCCACGACTCGAAGAGGCTGCGCGATCATTGGGACTACCACCCTTTCGTGCCTTCATGAAATCCACGTTTCCTTTGCTTCGAAACGGGATTGTTGCCGGGGCTTCTCTTGTATTTTTATCATGCATGAAGGAACTTCCGATCACCATTTTGCTTTCTCCTATTGGATTCGAAACGCTGGCACTGAACGTGTGGAGCTATTCAAATGAAGCCATGTTTGCCAATGCGGCACCTTTTGCGTTATCCATACTATTATTTTCCTCAGTTTTTGTTGGTATTTTATTCAGCCGAGAATGGACTAAATCATGAGCAGTTTATTACGCGTTAACGGACTTACAAAACGATTCGAAGTGAACTCGCCAGATGTGGTGTGCGACGTTGCATTTTCCGTGGAACCCAATGAAATCTTCGCGATTTTGGGTCCAAGTGGATGTGGAAAAACAACGACCTTGCGCATAATGGCCGGATTCGAGCAGGCTGACAAAGGTTCTGTGGAACTCAGAAGCCGGGTTATTGAGTGTCAGCATTTTCATATTGCCCCGGAAAAACGCGGTATTGGGTTCGTTTTTCAGGAATATGCCCTGTTTCCGCACCTGAATGTCGAAGAAAACGTGGGATTTGGACTGACCGGACTCGACCGTAAGCAAAAGCGCGAGCGCATCGACGAAATGCTTCGGTTGACCGGATTGGTGGAATTTCGAACGCGTAAACCTCATGAGTTGTCTGGCGGACAGCAACAACGTGTGGCCCTGGCACGTGCCTTGGCTCCGATGCCCGATGTCATCTTTTTGGATGAACCTTTCTCGAACCTGGATGCCGTAATGCGTCAGTCTACCCGGAATGAAATCCGTGCCATCCTCAAAAAAGCTGGAACCAGCGCCGTGTTGGTAACCCACGACCAGGAAGAGGCATTGTCCTTTGCAGATCGCATTGCGGTGATGAACAATGGTCGCATCGAGCAGATCGGTACACCGGAAGAAGTGTATTATAGTCCGCGAACCGAGTTTGTGGCCTTATTTTTGGGTCGGACCAACGTATTGCGTGCCAAAGCCCACGGGATGGAAGCATTGACTGACATGGGTGAATTGATGATCGATCGTCCGTCAAAGGGCGATATCAAACTGAGTATTCGTCCGGAGCACCTGACGTTGGAGCGTGTCACTGAGAAAAACTGCAACGGACTCTGTGGGACTATATTAGCCAAAGAATTCAAAGGACACGACATCACCTATCGCATTCAGCTCAGAAACGGTGAGTGCTTGGTCCACACCGACAACCGCATGAGCTTCGGTGCCGGCGACCGCGTAGTAGTCAAACCCCTCGAGCCAGCGGTCGTGTTGGAATTCTAACACAAAATACTGTGGCGATAATCGTCAAAGATTGTATATTGAATGTGATAGTCGGTTGCCTAAAGTACTTTAATTCATTTGGTTATGAAAGAACTCATCAAACAAAATATTGGCAATGCCGGTGAACTTGAACGTTTATATCAGCAAGACAAGTCAGGATTTAAAAAAGCATTTGATGAATTGTATGGGGATGAGTCATTGGAGCCAGCTGCAGGATTCTGGCATGAACGACTTCATTATCAAAAAACTCCTGTGATACAGGTTACAACAGAGGATTTTCTTTTCGTAGCCATATTATCTCTGTTAGCCGGATTCGTAGCTAAGATTCCTGATTTCTTTCCTGTAACACCGGACTTCTTCTACTCTCGCAATATTGGTTTCATTGTAATCCCATTTTTAATTGCGTTTTTTGTCCGAAACCTACGTTTCGATCTTAAAAAAACTATCGGACTCGCACTCAGTATACTGATTGCTGTGCTTTATATGAACTTTCTGCCAGATCGACCTTCAAGTGATACATTGATACTGGTATGCATCCACATGCCGTTATTACTATGGATGATACTTGGGTATACATACACTGGAGACACGTACAAAGACTCCTCCCGTCGCCTTGAGTATCTTCGATTCAATGGAGATTTGATTGTAATGGGTACCATCATCATACTGGCTGGAGCGTTGTTGATCGTGACTACAATGGGTCTTTTTCAGCTCATCAACATTAACATCCAGCAGTTTTATATTGATTATGTTTTCCCTTGGGGACTCGCATCGGCACCAATTGTGGCTGCCTACCTTGTGCAGTCTAATCCCCAGCTGGTTAGCCGCGTATCTCCAATAATCGCAAAAGTGTTTACCCCATTGGTGTTAATCACTCTTATAGTATATCTGTTTGCCGTCTTGACATCCGGACAGGATCCTTATAACGATCGAGAGTTCTTACTCATTTTCAATGGATTGCTTATCGGTGTTATGGCTTTGATACTATTTTCTATAGCAGAAACGAACGAGTATAAAACCGGATGGTTTGGTTTGATCATGCTAACTGCACTTGCTGTAGTCACAGTGATGGTGAACGGGGTAGCATTATCGGCTATCGTTTACCGTATTAGTGAGTGGGGATTCACCCCTAATCGGGTAGCAGTATTGGGTGGAAATCTTCTCATAGGAATACATTTGGTATTGGTAGCATGGAATCTGTTGAAAGTTGTCCGAGGTGTTGTTGAACGCGAACGTGTTGAGCAGGTTATGACTGGATATCTACCTATCTATGCCATATGGCTTATCATTGTAGTTGTCGCGTTTCCGATAATATTTGGTATCTGATGGTGCTTCAAGCAGCAAGTAATCAGTGGCTTCAAGACAAGTCAAGACAGCGCTTGATACAGAATCACTTTAATTGATTCATCCCGGCTAACCGACCTGTGACCCAGGCCCAGTAGAAATTGAATCCGCCGATGCGACCGAAGACGTCGAGGATTTCACCACACAGATATAATCCGGGTCTGTCTTTGACTTCCATGGTTGCGGTGTTGATGAGTTCAAGTGGAATCCCGCCTCCGGTGACTTCCGCTTTGCGATATCCTTCGTTGCTGGACCATTTCAGCGGATAATCAGTCAATATTTCCAACAATGCTTTTCTGTCGAGTTTACTGCATTCAGCAAGCTTTTTGTCAGGGGATGGATGCTCACTGGCCAATGCTTCAGCCAGTCGATTGGGCAAATAATCTTTGAAGAAATTCCTGACGGTTGCCCTGGATCCATCCATTCTGGATTTCCAGATTTCGGGGGACTCTGCGGTCCAGTTGACCCGATAATCGGGCTTTGGACCCAGTCCGATGAGATATTTGGTTGCGAAATGGCTTACATCGAGTACGGCGGGACCACTGAATCCTTTGTGTGTGAACAGGAATCCCTCGCGATTTGCTTGGCCCATGGCAGCTCCGGAGCCTGCATTTCGGACCGAAACCTGTACGTTAAGACTAATACCGGCGAGATTCTCTGCCCCGGGATGTGTTCCGGTGAGTGGAGTTAGCGCCGGATACGTTGGCTTTCCGGTCACACCCATAGCTTCCAGGAATCGATGTCCCATTCCGTCGGTACCGATTGTTGGAACCGAGAGTCCGCCCGTGGCTATGATCAGTTTGTCACCCGAATACACTCCCCCACCTTCGGCCATTACACTCCAACCCTGCTCGGTCTCTACGACCCGGTTAACGGCAACGTTGTATCGAATCGTCACTCCTAAACTTAAGGCTTTCTTCAGCAACACATCGCGGACTTCCTCGGCTGAGTTTGATGCCGGAAACCATTTATTTGACTCGATTTCACACGCCATCTTAAGTCCGAGGTCCCGCTCGAACCAATCCTTGCACGCATCCAGTGACCATGACTTGAAAATGCGCTTGAGCAGATTCACGGACGAATCGGTGTAATAGTCCGTCAATTCCATGCGTACCGGAAGCACATTACATCGGGTTCCCCCCGACATCAGGATTTTCTTACCCGCCTTATTTGTACGTTCCAGAAGTGTTACTACTGCGCCCGATTGCGTCGCAAAAATCGCGGCTGTGAGTCCGGCAGCTCCTGCACCGATGATGAGTGTATTCAAAATATGTAAGTAAAAAATAAGTAGTACATCTCAGTCTTTCTCATACAATAATGGGAAATTGTTTATAAAACCTGAGTAGCTGTATGGTTTCTGTGCGTAGCTTTGTTCGGACAAAATTCTTCATTTCATTATCTACCAATTCACCTAAACCATTCAACATCCCTTTATCGCTCATGTTCTCCAGGACATCAATACATTTTTGCAAGTAATCTGTCATCGACATACCCATCCGAGATTCTAATAAGGTTTTGTTGATCGGTGTTTGTTTTTGCATCAGAAAATATGAATCAAAAATATCTCGATTCGCAATTTCCGAGCGATCGAGCAAAGCACATATTTTATGAGTGAACATATCAGATGCAACCATTGTCTTTACATGAATGCCGAGTAGATTTTTTATTTCAAATCTTTCGGTGCCTTGACGTTTCGAAATTTCGATTTTTAGCTTTCGTTCACCGAATCCGTAATCCAATACCATGACCAATCCGTAAAACTTCAGTGCCTCGTCATCAATTTTACCGTATTTCAATAGAATGTGTCTAAGCTTATCATAAACAAACTGCTCTTTACTTTTATCGAGCAAATTAAAGTCCAGGTCTACAGAGAAGCGTGGTAAATCGTAGAAGAACATTAATGCAGTTCCACCTTTAAAACCTAGAAACGAGGATATTTCAACATCAGCGTAGATATCTTTTAATATTTGAAACAAGTAGAATTTGTGTCGGTTGATGTCGATCATTTTTTGATGTATTTGAGTGCTCTTTCGGTTAACGATTTAGAGTCATACATCGGTAATAATCGTTGGATCATAGATGTATCCAGTGCCCGTATATTATCGAAATAATAGGATCTGTTCAGGTAAAGCATGTCCAGAAATGCCCTTTCCGGACTGGCAATGTTGATATTGTCTATTCTTTTAATTCCCGAAAGATCAATCAGGATTTCGTTCTTGATTTTGCGGTAGGAAATCGTATGGCCGTCAATTTCTAGACTTCGACTCAGATAACTTACAGCTGTGATACTACTATCGTATTGAAAAATCACACCTGCTTTTTGTAATACAAACTCAAGTGAAATATAAGATGGGGTATACAAAACACATGACAACTCTAAAGTATCGTATTCTGGCTTTGTATAAATACCTTTTCGAGGATTCAATAGCTTGCCTGTCCGCACAAAGTAATTCAATTTCTGATTCAACGACTTAAAGTTCACTTCACCAGACAACAAGGCAACAGAACTCAGTGTAAACACAGTGCTTGGATTGTTGTAAATCAGCCATATAATATCTTTTTGTGAACTGTACATGTCATAATTTACGATATTTAGTTCACAAAATGAAATCTTGAAATGCGTATCGATTGAGTAGCAATGTTTGGATTAGCATTATAATATTAATGCGAAATGTTCGGGTTCGGGAGCTGGAAGTCGTAGACTTTTCGTTCGTAGTTACCATTTAACAACGGAGAGGACACCAGAAAGTCGGCCGTGGCGCGATTGCAGGCCACCGGGATGTTGTACAACACCGAAAGGCGAAGCAATGCTTTGACATCCACATCGTGCGGTTGGGACTGTAGTGGATCCCAGAAAAAAATCATAAAATCAATCGTTCCCTCGCTGATACCTGCACCGATTTGCTGGTCACCGCCTAATGGCCCGCTCCGGTATCTATGCACATCAAGTCCCAGCTCGTTGGCTATGAGTCCACCAGTGGTTCCGGTGCCGAACAAGTTGTGACGGGACAAAGTATCTCGATTAAACTTAGCCCATTCCAGTAGTTCTTTTTTTCGATTATCATGAGCGATAAGTGCGATGTTCTTGCGCGTGCCCATTTCGAGCTTATGTTGTTGTTTTTGCATGGGAGGTCAATACTTTAAGCATGATTATGAACTTCAGATCAATATCCGAAATTATAGGCTGAAATCGAACAGTAAAGTATTTTTTGTTAGCTGTTGAGTGCAAGATCAAGCAATCAAACTTGACTGATAGCCATTAAGAAAAGTGCGGAGAGGGAGGGATTCGAACCCTCGGAACCCTGTTGGGGGTTCAACATCTTAGCAGGATGCCGCTTTCAGCCGCTCAGCCACCTCTCCGTGCAAGATTGTAAATATACGAAACGGAGAGCGTCAATTGCAAGGGTATTCCAAATTATCGCGTATATACTGTGGTCGGCCAGATAAGCCTTTTAAAACTGGTGATCCCTTATGACCTAATTTTAACAATCAGGCATGCTCCTCACTGTCAAGCACATAAATCTGAGCCAGATTTCTGCCCTCCTGAGCATAGTCCAGTCCGTACCCAAGCACGAACAAAGTCGGGATTTCGAAACCGATATAATCGAGGGTGACATCATACTTCAACGCATTAGGCTTGTACAATAACGTTGCGATTTTAACAGAAGCAGGATGTAGATTCTTGACTTGATGAAGTATGTAATTCATCGATAGACCCGTATCGACGATATCTTCAACGATTATGACATGTCTTCCTTCGATTTGGGCATCGAGTTCTTTAAGCTTCTTGATGTTACCGGATGACACTTTTTCATCGCCATAACTACTCAGCTTAAAGAAGTCGACTTCACAAGGTATAGAGATATATCGCATCAGATCGGCCAAAAATATGAACGAACCATTCAGGACACCGATCAAGATCGGTTTTTTACCCTCATATTCGGTATCGATTTGCTCACCAAGATCTTTTAGCCGGGCTTCGATTTGCGCTTTTGAGATCAATAACTTAAAGCGTTCACCGTTGCACATCACGGTTTCGGGCATGTAAAAGCTCATATCGGATATCTAATCTTGATGTTAAATGTGGATGTCGTGTTTTCCGTGATCCTGCACGCGTTGTTTAATGCACCGGCCAGTCCTCGTGCTGTTGGATGCGGAAAGATAACTGCACAAATATTTTCATCAAAACATGAGATTACATATGCCGATCTTTTTTTTGAGGATGCAATCTTCTGATCGGTCAACAGATCGGATACCAATTTTGTGCCTGATAATCCGAGTGGATGGATTCTATCACCCTCTTCCCAGGGACGGATCCGTAGTGGGAACTTCAACTTTGAGACATCCAGGTATAATGTGTCTGGTTCATAGGATATTTGACTATCCGAAAGTTGATTAATGTGCTCGCAATGAATGTTGATTTCGATTCCACCGTAGGCCAATTCCCGGGTAAATTCACTACTTCGAATCTCTTCAATGGTTTGGATCGTGTAGTCCGGTTGACCAACCCCTGTGAATTCACTTGTAGAAGTAAGATGTAGATTATCTCTTTCTCGAATCACCGTATGGATATCATCCAACCTGATCTTGGCTCCAACTTGTGAGTCCACAAGATCGAGTACCTGAGCGATCTGTCCGGCAGAGGCATAAACTTTATTCCCCGTTAGCCAATGATGGACTATCAGATACCCGAGGTCTTCACTAATAAATTCAGCTACCTGCACAGGAAACGATGGTCCGGAGATGCCATGCACATCCAACCATCGATCAGCTAACTCCGTGGTAGCCCTTAATCGTCTTGCGTGACTCAAAACATGTGAGTCCCATCCCGGAAATACTTCATCCAATGCTTTCGAGAACTCATTACGAATCCAGTTTCTTGTGTAATCGAGTGTTTGATTGGATTCATCTTCCATCCAATTGATTTCGTGTATTTCGGCATAGGCTTCGATATCGCTTCGGGGAATATCGAGTAGTGGACGCAGATATGGCGGATTGTAAACATCCATTCCCGAAATAGCATGGGTTCCAGCACCACGGAAAAGTTTTTGCAATACCGTTTCAGTTTGATCATCGCGATGATGTCCCAAAAGGATTGCTACCGAATTGGTAGCTTCCATCACTTCCTCAAAGCATTGTCTGCGGAATAAACGCGCCACTTCCTGGAAATTACCTCCCGATACGGGCATTCCCGGGAAGGTGTACTCATGATGCGGGTAACCCATTTTTTGTGATAGAGCTTTCACAAATGCGGCATCATCATCCGATGCGGAACCTCTTTTTTTGTAGTTGATGTGCACAACTTCGATATGCAATGACAATCGGTTCATGATATGCAGGAGCACAACTGAATCAACTCCACCACTCACTCCAATGACATATTTTTGTGAAAAAGCCGCCGGAATTTCAGCCAAAAGCATGTCACGCACCTCCGACTCGATGCTATCGGTAATATTTGCGATATTAAGAGGACGTGGACACATATAGCGACAGGGTTATATCTGATAATTCCATGTTTTCCAGCCATTAATCTGTTCGGCTGAAACCACTTAAAAATTCGAGCTACACTCCGAGTCAAGATACAAAAACATCGTCAGTGGTTTGGTATTGTTTCGGGTTTAAATCTAATTTGTTCGTAACGATATCTTCGGATGTCGCCATCCCACGTCACGAATGTCGGAAAACCTTCTTCATCAATTCCCATAAACTTGACCAGTTCATCGTCTGACTGGTCATTGATTTCAAGTGTTCCGTAATGACCGTATCCAACAAGTCGTTGGTGTGCTTGATTTCGGGGTAGTGGCCGACCACTATCCCAATCTTCAAGATATTGTTCTAATGTGTTGCATAGCTGTGCGAGCAATAATTCACGTGTGAGGGGATGCTGTACGTTGACCGACGTACCCATAGCCTGCTGGGATATACGTTTCAAGCTGGTAGCATGTTTCAGCGTAGCGTCGAACTCCTGTTGAAACACATTTATGCCAATCCCCACTACCAGATTGTCGACTTTGTCGCCAATAAGGGCCGATTCAATAAGGATCCCGCCAAATTTTTCATGACCTGAATACAGGTCGTTCGGCCATTTGATTTGTACCGGTTGGGCAATGATCTTCTCAATAGCTTCAGCACACGCAACAGCCACGATCAGGGTCATAGTCTGGAGTCGTTTTAACTGACAGGGCTTGAAACAGAAACTAAAAGTAAGGTTTTGATATGGCTCGGTGTGCCAATCCCGTTCATATTGTCCGCGTCCTGCCGACTGGTACTCAGCTAATACCAGGGAACCATCGATCATTGCATTGGAATGGTTCCTGCAATTATGCCCCTGTTCTTTTAAATACGTATTGGTGGAGGGTAATTCTTTAAAAACACTGATTTTTCTGCCAAGCCATCGGGTAGTTAGCAATTGTTCGAACCGGAGCACATCGAATGGAGTTCCCATAACCACAACCTTGTAATATTAGCCATAACAGAATATGCAATATTCAAAGAAATGTGCACCAATTCAAGTTATTTATGTCAGTGTAAACTCGAATTCATGTAATTGAGTGTCATCGCGATGAAAGCACGGATTCCCAATTGTAAGCCAGAGTCGGTTACGTAGAAATCCGGTGTGTGATGTGGTGCGGCATCTTCAGGTGCAACTTCAGAAGGTCGTCCTCCCAGACTTAGGAACAATCCCGGAACTTCCATTGCATAAAATGAGAAATCTTCAGCCCCCATCACCGGACGAGCATGGATAACTTTATCTGCACCGGCTACTTCCTGCAAAACAGGTACCATTTTACTGGTTAGATCAGGGTCATTGTAGGTCACAGGATAAGAGGTGGTCAGTGGTAGCACGAGTTCAGCTTTTACCCCCATCGCGGCGGCCGTATTGGAGACGATCGAGTGCATGTGATCCATAATATCAAGACGGTCTTGGGGATGGAGTGCGCGCATTGTGCCAAGCAATTCGACTTGTTCAGGGATAATATTTGAACGAATGCCCCCTCTTATCATACCGATAGTAACCACGGCCGGATTATCTGTAAGTTTTACTCTACGACTTACGATGGTTTGTAGCGCCGTGATAATTTGAGCTGATGCAACTATCGGATCGGCTCCATTCCAGGGATATGCACCGTGTGTTTGAGCACCTCGCACCACAATTCTGAAGTCATCTGCACTGGCCATGGTCCCACCGGATACATATGCGATATGGTTGACCTCCAATGCAGAATTGATGTGAAACCCAAAAATGACATCCACATCTGGGTTTTTCAACACCCCTTGTTGTACCATTAACTCCGCTCCACCATCTTCACCTTCCGGTGGACCCTCCTCAGCAGGCTGGAATATAAATTTTACTGTGCCGGGTATTTCATCTCGCATAGCTGCAAAAACTTCAGCTACGCCCATCAACATGGCCACATGGGTGTCGTGTCCGCATGCATGCATCACACCTACTTCTTGTCCGTTGTACATTGCCACCTGACGAGAAGCGAATGGAATGTCAACTCTTTCGGTTACCGGCAGCGCATCCATATCGGCACGAAGAGCGACAACCGGGCCAGGTTTACCTCCAACCAGTACACCAACAACACCTGTGTAGGCAACTTCGGTCTGGACTTCAATGCCTAAAGATTTCAAATGGGAGGCGACCATTTCTGCGGTTCTGAACTCACGGTTACCCAACTCCGGGTGTTGGTGGATATCACGACGCCATTCGATCACTTTGTCGCGTACCGCTTCGATCAGCGATTCGGAATGAGGGGAGAGGGTCTGTGCAGTTGCTATGGCTGCCGTTCCGGTAAAAATCAGACAAAAGAGTAATAGGAATCTAACGATTGAAATCATATTGACGACAACTTGTTGCGGTTAAAAGACTTTTCCGATCTGTCGTCAATATAACAAAAAAGGGCTGGTAATTAGAAATCACCAACCCTTTTTTATGAATAGTATCTGAATATCAGATATTTGTATTAACTACAGAGTCCTGAGTACCGAATTCGTTGGTAACGTAAGCATCGGCTGCTTCGTCATTTTCCCAAACTGATCCGTCGATCAGATAACGAAATTTGAACTCTTCATTTGGGTTCAATTTCACTGTAGTCTCCCAGTCACCATTTTTGTTGGAAAGTGGGTTCGCTGTTGGATCCCAATTGTTGAAATCGCCTAACACCGCAACCGAATCGTTCGCTTTCTCAGCGCCAACTGTAAATGTGACTTTGCAAACGGTTTTCTTTGGTGTAAACTGTTTTTTAATCATAGTAAGCAAGTATTTATTGTTGATGAATCAACTCAAATATAACAATTTAAATATTTTACGTCAAACTATAATATTTC
>CAZDYD010000017.1:7816-34163 GCA_964509715.1 uncultured Chitinophagales bacterium | reverse complement strand
CATCAATAAGTGTTTATGGATTCAGGGTTAACATGCCAACAATAAGCATGTTCCTGGTCATTTTATTCCTGATTTCGCCTATCCAATTGTGGGCTCAGAATTCAGTTTCTGGAACTATTACCGTTGGCGGGGTGGGGCTTCAGGGCGTCACCGTGACCTCCACAGGAGCGGTGAACACATCTGTTACAACAAATGCAAGCGGTCAGTTTACGATCACTGGTTTTGGAAACGGTAACAGAACGGCTACTTTGACCCCTTCGTTAGCGGGATACACATTTACTCCGGCTAGTATCACGTTTACCAATAACTTTTCAAATACACCGCATCTAACCGGTCGAAATTTTACTGCTACTCCCACCAACGTTACATTGACAGTGAATACTTCCGGTAGTGGTACGATACATGTTAACGGAAATCCGTATAACACTCCGGTGGTCGTATCAAATGGGTCAACGGTGAATTTATCAGCTACTCCAAATAGCGGATGGCAATTTGTTGGTTGGACCGGGGACCTGACTTCAGCCAATGCGAACTCAACTCTTTTGATGAATTCGAATAAGACGATCACGGCAACGTTTGAGCCTATTGGTACGCCTGGATCAACACTTCGGTTACTCTACAAAAACAACAAAACCAGTGCGACTTCCCAGACGTTGGAACCGCATATGATCTTGGTAAACGACAGTCCGAACAATCTGAATTTCACGAATATTACCATACGTTACTGGTTTACTTCTGAACCCCCTGGCATCGATCAATATGTGACTGATTACGCTTTGGTTGGTAACGCAGCTGTGACCGGAAGCTTTGGTGCCATTAATGGAAACAGATATCTACAGATCGGGTTTACATCAGCGGCGACTATTCCAAACTGGGTTCCGGGTGGAGGTACTCCAAACCTGTTTCCTGCCGGACTTAATTCCGGAGAGATTCAGGCAAGGGTTCATGATGACGGATGGGCCAATTACAATCAGGCAAACGATTATTCATGGGATCCTACCTTTACATCGTTTAATGATTACCAAAACATAACAGTGTATTACCAGGGAGCACTCGTTTGGGGAACTCCTCCAGCAGGTGCAGCTGAAGCTGAACAAATGACTGTTACGACCCAACCCGTAAATTCAACGGCAGGCAGTCTTCTGACACAGTCCCCTGTTGTCCGACTTCTCGATGCATTGGGGAATGGGGTAGCTGGTATTGATGTAACCGCAACGATCAACAAAAATAATTTTGCGGGCGGAAGTACTGTCATTGTTACAACAGACGCCAATGGTTATGCAACGTTCAACAATCTGAAATTGAATGTTGCGGATACAGACTATCAAATAACATTTGATGCCGATGCCCCATTGGTCTCTAATCAAGTATCTGATATGTTCAATGTGTCGGCTGCCAGTCCGACCTTGATTTCAATCAACACACAGCCATCCAATACCGTAGCCGGACAATCAATTACGCCATCACCGAAAGTTCTATTGACGGACCAGTACGGCAATCCGGTACCAGGCATACAGGTTACAGCTACGTTGAACCAAAACAGCTTTGCATCAGGAACCACTCAGGTTACGACAAACTCTTCAGGGATCGCCGATTTTACGAACCTTGTTATTACTACGGCAGCTACAGGATACAGAATCAATTTCAGCATAGCGGATGTAGGTGTCGAAGTAGCTCAATCAGCCGCATTTACAGTTTCAGCCGCAGCCGCCAGCGCCCTGACAGTAACAACCCAACCAACTGAATCTGTCGCCGGGAATCCGATAAGTGGTCCACCGACTGTAAGATTGACTGACGCATACGGGAATCCGGTAAGTGGAATCAATATTACTGTATCTGAAACCGGTAATTATACGTTTGATGCCGGGACATTGGTCCGTGCAACGAATGCCAGTGGATTCGCCATCTTTAACGATCTGGTCATAAATACGGCTGGTGAAGACTATCAATTGGAATTTGATGCCGACGCAAGTGGCGTTTCAAATGTTACATCCGATATGTTTGATGTAACAAATGCAGGTGGCACATTGTCTATCACTCAGCAACCTACGAATACTGTTGCTGGACAGACTATCAGTCCTGCCCCAGCAGTGACTTTGATTGATTATGACGATAATCCGGTCCCAGATGTCGAAATAACCATCAGTTTGAGTGAAAATGCGTTTGCTTCCGGCACACTCACTGTAACTACCGATGCGAATGGAGTGGCTGTTTTCAATAATCTGGTCATAAACACTGCAAATGATGATTATCAAATTACATTCAGCGCCGATCTGACCGGGGTTGCAAATGCAATTTCATCTGTTTTTGAAGTGACCTCAGCTGCGGCTTCGGCAATTTCCATTATCACACAGCCGACCAGTACCACTGCCGGAAATGTAATTTCAGGTCCACCGACAGCGAAAATATCTGATGCATATGGCAACCCTGTATCCGGTGTTAACTTGCAAGTCGCTTTGAACAAACATTCGTTTTTCAGTGGAACTTTAACCAAATCATCAAATGCGATGGGTATCGCTGAGTTCGATGATTTAGTGATACGTAAAGCAGACAGTGGGTTTCAGATTACATTTAGTTCCCCGGCCCCAGGTGTCAGCTCCATAAATTCAAACAATTTTGTCATCAATCCAGCCGCAGCTTCTCACCTCACGATCGTGGTCCAACCAGCAAACGGAACAGCTGGTGCATTGCTCGAACCGGCACCTGCTGTTGAAGTACGGGACACGTACAATAATACCGTATCGGGTATTGATGTAACTGCGACGTTGAACAAGAGTAACTTTACAGGGGGTAGTACCACCATCGTCACAAGTACAGCAAACGGTGCTGTTTTTAGTAATTTACGTATCAATTTGGTTGACACCGGTTACCAGATTACATTTTCGGCACCAGGGCTTTCAAACGTAACCTCTTCAAGCTTCGCACTTACCCAACCGGATCCGATCTTTGGCGACATTCGACTTCAATACCGTAACAATGAAACAGCCACCAATGCCGGTAGCATTCAGCCATTTATGCGTTTGTATAACGATAGTGACCTGAATCTTAATCTCAGTGACATTACCATAAGATATTGGTTTACCTCCGAGCCTCCGGGTAACGATGTTTACGTGGTTGACTGGGCCGAACTCGGTGCAACATCCAATTTTTCAGGCAGTTTTGATGATATCAACGGGGAATACTTTATTGAAATATCTTTTTCAAGCTCTATTGTTCTTCCGGTTGGACTTGGAGGAGATGGTGCCACTGCAAACCTGATGCCACCCGGTTCGACATCAGGAGTGATTCAGCAGCGAATTAGGGATAGTGCATGGCAAAATTATGACCAGAGCAATGACTATTCATTTAATGCTTCTATCACAAGCTATACAGACTATCAGTATATCACGGTGTACTACAAAGGTGCTCTGGTTTGGGGTATTCAACCAGAAGGTGTTGAGGGTCAGCTGACCTATTATAGTCGAATATCTGGTAACTGGTCAACAGCAAGTACCTGGTCCACTACTGCACATGGCGGAAGTGCGGCAGCGTCTGCACCAGGTGTAGATAGTGAGGTAATTATAGGAAATAACCACACCGTCACATTGACAGCCAATGTGACAAACAATGCATCGGTCACTGTAAACAGTACCGGGACCATCGCTACTGGTGCATATATACTTAGTGGATCAGGCAGTTTCGCCCTTGGGCAGAATGCAACTATTAAGATCGGTTCACCACAAGGACTTGCATCATCAGGAAATACAGGCAACATCCAAGTCACCGGTTCACGTAGCTTCAGCGATCAGGCGAATTATGAATACAACGGAAGTGCACATCAGATCACTGGGTCTGGCCTACCTGAGGAATTAAACGGAAATCTTATCATCAATAATCCGGTTGAAGTCGCTGCATCAACATCCTATATCGTAAACGGAACGTTGACATTAGCAGCGGGTGAATTTGTCCTTGATCACGGACAATCCCTCATCGCGAACAATAAAAATCTTCAGGGTGGTGAATTGGTTTATCTCTTGAACATTACCGGAAGCCGTGGTTATCGGATGATCAGTTCACCTATTGCTGCAACGATTGGAAATCTATTCAGTGGTACACTCACACAAGGATTTACCGGCGCATCCATCTCAGATCCTCTCTCTCACCAACCGAATGTACTTTGGTATGATGAAACCTATGAAGGTACAGACAATCAGCGATGGAGGGCACCATCCAATGCAAGCAACATGGTAGTCCCCGGTCGAGGATATCAAGTATTCGTTTTCGGTTCGATCACAGAGGACGACAGATACAATGATCCCCTACCACACACGCTTCGAGTCAATGGGCTCGAGCATGAGCCAACCTCCGGTTATGTCGATATGAATATTTCATATACACCCGATGGTGATGAGGGATGGAATCTGGTCGGAAACCCATATGGTGCTGCGATAGATTGGGAGCATTCCGATTGGGTGAAAGAAAACATCGATGCATCTATTTATGTTTGGGATGCGAACACGAATCAGTTTCATGTATGGAATGGCATAACCGGTGACATCCCGGGTGGTATTCTGGCACCATTTCAGGGATTCTGGATCAAAGCCAACGCAGAGGCCGCTCAACTCAAAGTGGGTCCTGGTGCAAAAACTATAGGAGGTAGTTTTATCGGGAAATTGAACCCGGATGCTGATATGATACCCAAGATTAGCATTCAGGCATATCATTCCGATCATCTGCAATCTACAGTGCATTTTACCTTTACTGAACATGCACGGACCGGACTCGACAGACATGATGCCCGTAAACTTTTACCTCCACAGGGTATAGCTAATTACTTGGAAATCTATTCAAGAACCAGCGATGGGCATAGACTCGCTATTTCAAACCTACCGCGAAACTTCGGTAGAACGATTCGGATTCCTGTAGAGCTGAATGGCTATCAGAACGGGAAAGCCATCAACGAGAATATTCGGTTGTCTGTTGGATCATTTGACAATATTCCGGCTGACTGGGAGGTACATTTGGTCGACAAACAATCTGGACGTAGCTACAATCTTCGCGACATGGCCGATATACGTCCCGATCTTACACTTGCATCCACTGACAGCGATAATCACATCACAGATCATTACATTGTAACAACTTCCCGTGATAAACATGCTTCCATGGAACTTGTGATCAATCCGGGAAGAGATGCAATGGATCTGCCAGACGATTTCAAACTACATCAGAACTACCCGAATCCATTTAATCCAACCACTACATTCAGATTTGCCGTTCCGGAAGAAAGCCAGATTCGAATCGACGTATTCGATGTGTTGGGACGACTTGTGGATACACTTGTGAACGCTTCGTACCAAGCCGGAATTCATGAGGTCCGCTGGAGTGCGAGCCATTTGTCAAGCGGGGTTTATATCGCGCGTTTGGCAACCCCAGAGGGTGTGCAGACCATCAAATTAAGTCTTATCAAGTAGATCTAGTCAGATAAAATGTTTAAAACGGGATAACTTCAGGAATTCTGATCATGTAGGCAGAGTGGATCAATTGACCAATAATCTATCGATCAATCTGCCCAAAAATTTATTGCCATAGACTTTTTGGATGTGCCTGAGATCGGCAATAATGAAGAGTTCTCCCTTGGCCCTGGAAAAAGCTACATTCAACAAACGCGGTACACTTAATCCGTTTTTATTTTCATCAAATGGACGCACACTGAAGTGGGTCACGCGCCCGTTTTTTGATTCACCGGTCATAACCGTATCGAAAATAATGATACGTTTTTCACGTCCCTGATAGGTATGTATCGTACCCACTTCCACATCCCCCAGACCTTTTTTCTTTAATTCTATTCGGATGTCCCACACTACAGACCTGAAAGGGACAATGATTCCGATTTGCTCCATTGGTATCAGATCTTTTGTGACCAATTGCCATACCAGGTCCGCAACGATACTTAAATGAACTTCGTTTCTGGGTGAAAATCCATATTCTTTGCTCTTTTTACCAAGAACTGGATCATGTTTGGATGTATCGATAACCCGAAAAGATTTCCTTGACGCAGCATCTTTTTTTGATTTACCGGCAACCTGAGTTACAGACTCATCGCTTTTTAGTCTTCCTTCGTAGAATACATCACTGATGATCTGTGCCAGGTCGGCGTGTAACCGGTATTGAACATCAAAAAAACTGGTCGTAAGTGGATTATCATCGTGCCACTGAAACAGTTCATCGGGATGACTGGCACCTGATGCAAATGCGAATATATCTTGTTCGAGATGTTCTCGGGCTTTTTCAACGGGCGTAAGTGCTATAGGTGGTAACTGCATGGGATCACCGGCGATGACCATATTCGAACGGCATTTTGAAGCCATGATGGCCAGGTAAGGTAAGGATGCCATCGAAGACTCATCCACTACTACTGCATCAAACTCCAATTCATGAAACAGATCGGACGTACAAATCCGAGCAAGGGTTGTTCCAACCACCTGACGGGCATTAAGCTCAAGGAAATCTGCCTGAACCAAGAAATATTGAAGGTTTTCGCACAGATCTTCAAGTTTTCGGACGCCTCCCTGTTTTCGGATTTCAGCTATGACCGCATCCAGCTGTTCATACAGTGCATCTGGAGGTGTTCTCCCATCGAGCTCTATGGATGCAACTTCATCCTGGAGCGACTTGAATCGTGCCAATATCTCTTGAGCCTGTGCTGCTTTTTGGCGCATTTGGATTCTTCGTACTTCCACCAGTTTCTCATGATGAATGCGGTCCAATGATTCTGCATTCAAAGCGATATCGCCAAATCGGGTAATCTCCGGGATCAATTTTGATTTGCCGATTTTATGTAAAGCTTCAACCACAGCCAACATCCCAACATCCACTGCCCGATTGGTGTTACTGACGAACAACACTTTTTTTCCATCGAGCATGAGGTTTGCGATCACAAATCCGAGTGTGGTCGTCTTACCGGTTCCTGGCGGACCCCAGATGAAACTCACCGGATTGTACAATGCTTTTTGGATGGAGCTCATTTGAGCCGGGTTCAGGTTGTTACCATGAGCGATATCTACATCACCAACTTCATAACATCGTCGGGAATAATCCTTGACATCCTCTATATACCCTTTTGTATGAAAAAACAGACGGGCAATGCGTGAGAACATTTCATCGTCCTCTTTCATCTGCAATTGATACAGCTGCTCCTGCATTTTTCGAAGCACAAAATCATTTTCCCATTCAAGATCGACGTACTGAATGGATGGTCCCACATTTTCAGAAAACCGAAGTGTGATTTCGTCTTCGGATGCATCTACAAACGTTGCTTCCAGTTTTCGATCTGCGATCCTGGCTCGAATTTTTTCAGCAAATCTGATACTCGCGTTCGTTGATTTAAACACATAATCGTGCTGGTCGGCCGCTTTTTTGGGTGTATATATACCCTGTTCAAACGTATCCTGAGCCGGACGTTCTCTCACGGCATCAATTTCTGCATCCAATGCAAAGACACTTTCTTTTATCAGACCAAGAACTCTGTCGAAATCCTTGTTCGTCAATTTTACCGTGTCGGTCTGCGCACCCTTGTCGTTCACTTACTTTTTAATTCCCTCTTATACCGCGTAACAAACGTCGTGCGGCGTCTTCAAGTTGATCGGTTCCACGTCTTCGAAGATACTCTGTTATCATACTCTGAACAACATCTGTGTCCAATCCAACTCTGGGAGAATCCGTAGTTCCGGTTACAACCAGCGGCAGTAAAATAATTCCGTCACTTTGTTTCAATGCCTCAATGGCATCGGCATTTAAAATTCCAGTCAACCGTTGAGCATGTTGCTCTGGTAGCCGCACCCGTAGCTTATAATTCACTTCATTCGTGACCAAATGCTGAGTTCCATTAATCGTCAATCCCGCATCACGACTCGTTAGATTCATATCGGTGAGTGTCATCACACCTTCATTTATGGCAAATCTGGCTGTCCATGTATCCATCGACAGGTCATTGAATTCTGGCATATTTAACAAACGTGCCACAGCCATCTGGGTCGGATGATTACGTAATCTGGCTCGTGCAATTCCAAAGGTCCCATTAGCCACGATCGTAGGTGAGTCCTGACTCATATTTGAACCCATGCCCGACTTGTAATCAACTTGGGCTGAGAAGCCTCCGGTAATAAAATTGGCAAAGTTCTTTTCTCCACCCATTCTGAATTCACTAAAAAAGTCTTCTGCTCTGAGGTCATCCAGTCCACCGACAAAATGAATAAAGGTATAATCAGGTTGATAGATCTCCCATTCAAATCGTCCGTTTGCCTTGCCACCGAACATTTCTGCCGTTGCGGAGGTGATTCTTAGAAATTTAGGATCTGTTTCCCCCTGACCAGAAATTTTGGTGATTGGAATACCCATGACCACCAACGAATCGATTGTGGCATTTAATTGACTGATCAGATTTGGCAACTCAATGATCAATGGCTCTTCATTCTCCTCTTCCCAATCAACAAACTCGTCAATATTCAATTTTCTGGCCTTGTATGTAGCTGTGAGTCTTGCCGGTGATGAGTCGCCCGGCTTATCGAATAGATTCTTCCAATTCGACAGACGTCCATCCAGGGCAAAATCGGAATCACCTAATTTCATGGTATAACTGCGAAGCTGAACATCATTGTTCGAGAATGTCAGGGATCCGTTGACCCCGGTTATGGGCGCGGGCAAGCTATCACCAAGTACAGTCACATTAGAAAATTGGGCATTCCCACTGAAATTCAATCGCTCAAAATCATCGATGGGGCCTCGGAGTGTAAGGTCTGCCTGAACCAGTCCGGTGACCGCTATCATGAACTCCTCCAAAGAGTAGTATTGATCGACTTCATCAAGGACGAGATTTCCTTTTAGCTGCAGGTCCAGATTGGGTGAATCACTTAAATAGTTCCGAACGCGACCGGTCGCCTCAAGTGTATTCCGTCCACTTCTTGCCGAAAAAGTGTTGATCCTCAGATCCGTTGCTGTCAAATTGGTTTCAATGACCACATTTTCCACCGGATTTGGCAGCGACTTGTGTCTAAGGTATCCATTGTCAAGTTTCAGTAATCCGCTGATCGCAGCATTCTCAACGTCATTCAATCGGCCACGGGCTGCACCATCAAAACTAAGCAAACCTCTGAGTTCCAGCGTATCGGCATCGATTGGGTAGAACTCTTTGATCGTCGAGGCATCCAATCGGATATTCGCCAGGAACTCAAATGTGGCACGATCTGGATCTAATGGTAGATCAACAACACCGTTCATGTCGATAATGTTAACATCGGCTCTGGCCTTAATTGCTCCGATGTTGATCTTCGCATTCGTCGCTGTTAGATCGATCTGAACATCTTCAATGGGTTTACCGGCGTCAGGATGCTTTAAGTACCCATCCTGAACAGCCAGAACGATATTGAAATCTGGGACAACATCCTCACCCAGTGATCCACCGATCACCCCGGACAATTGCAATGCCCCTCGAGTGTCGATTCCATCCACATATGATTTGAACGAATCTGGGACCAGATCAAGTAGTGCACCGAAATTATCCGATCGTGATGCAAACCTCAGATCAAGCTGCATCAACTCCTGAGACCAAGCAGAAACCTGACCGGTCAGATCGAGTTCGAGTCCACGAATGCTCAGATTCCCCTGAGAGATTGAAACCACTTCCTGATCCATATCGATTTCAAGCGTGTTTCGAACCGCAATGGGCAATCCGGATAGGTAACGCGTCCCCTCCGATGTATACCCAACCCCCGATACACGGGCATCCATATCCATATGGATGACATCTGCCACTCGAACCGTCATGAGTGCATCGATACCACTCAATTCAGCTTCAGAATCATTCTGAAAATCTATATATCTGATCGTAGATGATCTCAGCTCAATTTTTTTCAGGTCTATGGTCATTGTAGATGGTGGTGCATCTGGAACTTCTTCTGTCTCTTCAAACAGAAAATCAAAATTGGTAGATCCGTCTGGTAGCACAACATATGCTACTTGGGCACCCGAGACCATGAGTTCATTTACATTAATTTCACCCCGAAACAAGGGCATTAACTGAACAGATACGACCAATTCATCAAATGACACCACATCAAACTGATCGTCTGGTATAGAAAATCCCTCCAAAAACAATCCAAAGTCTGGAAAAGTGCGGAATAACGTGATTCCTATACGTTCAAGCCTGACCTCTCGACCCAGAGCTTCTTCGACCTGCGGCACCACCATGGTCCTGATTCTCTCGTCGTTCAGATACAAAAACAACCCGGCAATAGCCAGGACAACGATTATAAACAGGGCCAGGATGGTGCGTAACAGGATCTTCATATACTTAATACTCTCTTACTATTCGGAATTCAGGGTTTGGTTTCATACCAAGGAGATGTTCGATAAAATAGTTCCAGGTTAGACGGATGTTGTAGATCTCACCCGAATAACCATGTCCACGATTGGGATATACCATCATATCGAAATCCTTGTCGGCACGAATTAACTCGTTGATGAGTAATTTTGCCATATTAGGATGAACGTTTGAATCCATACTTCCGTATGTAATCAATAGCTTACCTTCGAGATTATTTGCCATTTTCGGCAGTGACTGATTCGTGTAGCTATCTGTTCCGTCGGCATTTTTTGTTAGTAGTCCCTGGAATTTCTCGCCCCAATAGTACGTATAGCCACGGTTATCGATGTTCCCCGCACCGGAAACCCCTACTTTGAAGAAATCAGGATGGGTCAACAACGCGGCTGCCGTTGCGAATCCACCTCCGGAATGACCGTAAATACCGACTCGATCGATATCGATATAGCTGTATCTCTTCGCGAGTTCGGTCATGGCCGAACGCTGGTCCGGTAGTCCGTTGTCGGCCATATCACCAGCATAAGCTGTGTGGAAGGATCTTGAACGTAGTGGTGTTCCCAAGGCATCGATCTGCACCACAATGAAACCAAGTTCTGCAAGTGCTTGGGCTTGTCCACTGTGTACTGCACTGAAATTTCGGCCACGCACACTACCTACCTGCGGACCTGGATAAATACTGTTGATGATCGGATATTTTCTGTTTGGATCGAAATTACTCGGCTTGAACATGATACCGTAAACATCGGTTACACCGTCACGAGCTTTTGCACTGAACGGCTCGGGTGCGGTCCAACCTGTTGCCAGTAATGCCGTAATATCAGCATGTCCCAATTCTACCAGGATATTTCCATCCAGATTACGAACTACACTGTTCGGTGGATTCTGAAAATCACTATAGGTATCAATGAAATAACTTCCATCCGGAGAGAATACCACATTGTGATCGCCCTCTTCCGGTGTTAACAACAAAAGTCCGGTGCCATCGAAATTGACTCGATAAATGTACGCCTGATAGGGATCGCGTCCCTGTTCTTTTCCGACAGCACTGAACCAGATCGTGCGTTTGGCGGTATCGATGTGCAGGATGTCAATGACGTTCCAACTTCCAGATGTTATTCGGTTCTTTAGTGCACCGGTTGAAAGATCATGCAGATACAGATGTCCCCATTCGTCGGCTCGGGTGTACCAAATGAATTCATTGGTGTCGTGAAAAACTCTCCAGTTCGGAACACCCCTTGAGGTGAGGTTGGATTCAAAAGTATGTACTTCGTCTGATTCGGTGTAGACTTCACGCACTTGACCTGTTCTGGTATCGGCGATTTTCAGTGTAACCGTTTTGTAGTCCCTACTGGTGCTCACAAACGCCAATTTAGATGCATCAGAATTGAATTCATTGTCAACCCATGAAGTTCCCCGAACAAGTCCACAGCAATTAGATGCACGCTGATGGTCAGCCGGAGTATCCAACCAGGTAAGTGATTTTTCGGCCACATCGATGACCAATCTTTGGTGCATGGGTACAATGGTGTCACCGGGCAGTGCGTAAGGCCAGGCATGTAATTTGACTCTTGGTTCGGCAGTTTCGAGTAGGTACATAAGAGGTACACCACGCTCGTCCAGACGATATGTACTGATTTTTCGAGAATCGGGTGACCATGCCACAATAGGGGCCGGGGAGCGTGACCATCCTTGTGAATTCGTTGCATAACCATAGTACTCGACACCATCTTGAGTCAACTGAACGTCAGTCCCGGTGGTCATATCCCGCATCCAAAGGTTATAATCCTTGATAAAAACAGCCTTTGAACCGTCTGGCGACAAATTCGATGCGGGTGGAGCTGAAACCACCTCTACCTGAGCGATCGTCTTGTTCGTCAGATGAAACTCATAGGTATTTCTTTCGAAGGAAAAACGAATGGTCGAGCCATCCGGGGAATAATCAATCCTCATAAATGGGAGATCCCAGGCAAGAATTTCCTTCCCGGTGAGTTCTGATAATTTTTCAGCCAATTCCACATGGTCAAAAGCATGGGAGACCTGTGTAGATGATGCATCCACAAAATAAAACTCGGTCCCACGAGGAGTCGTTGTACGATAGGTAAACTGGTGGTTATTGATCCAGGATGGATTTTGAACCTGGTTATGGACCAGTCCGTTAAGATTGAATGACAGTAGCGACTCGGCTCGTTTCAGAGTCTCCAAAGGCATGACTGAGGGGCCTGCCATGGCAGCACTCTGACCAGGTGTAGATGCACCGTTGACAACAACATAGCTTACTTCACGCTGAGTGGTACAACCGAGCATAGCTCCGGCCAGAATCAGTGACAAAATCGTTTTCTTCATGTAAAATGACGTTAGTTCGGGGTTTGGCAAAATGAACTCCGAATAACCGAAAAAATTGGCTTAATGGCAATATGATCGCTACGATTAAACCAATGTTTACAACAGGATAAATTTTTAAATGTTTCGGCTTACTCCCATTTTTTGTACAATTTTGCGTGTTTGAGTTCCCGGCAAAAACTTCATATTCAAAACATGAGATCTATGCTTTTAATTTGAAAACCATCGGTTTATGAAGTATAATTGAAACATAGTGTTTAAACCATAACCAGTCGTTGAAACGATGAAAAGAATACTCACTTTCCTGCTGCTTTCTGTACTTATCCTATCATGCAGCACCGATAAAGGTGAAGACCCAGAGGGAACCCTTATCGTTAACGTAGTTTATGATAGTCCCTGGCCATCACAGAACGACATCAAAGATCTTCGAGTGGTAGCATTCAAGTTCAAGCCGATGACCGAGCAAGATCTCACTCGGATCGGTGAGATGCTGATTTCGGACCCGCTTACGTACGGTGTATCCCAACAAACGATCCGATTTGACGAAGTGCCGAACCAGAAGTTTTTTGGGGCCGCCATAGCCTGGCAGTTCGGTGACAATGTCTTTGCCGACTGGAGAGCTGCCGGACTCTATACCTCCAACAACGGTGAATTCGAGATTAAAGGTAATACTGTTGAGCTTACAATTCGTGTGAATTTCAATAATCCTCCACCCTTTCCGTGATATAGTTGGTGGACTCCTGGATTACATTGATTTGACGGCATTATTATCCAAACACCTCGATCCCTAAGTACATGAAAATATTAGTAGTTTTACTCTGGATCATCTCGATAGGTTTCAGCACTCCTCTCTGGGAGATGAATACAACTGCTGAAACACTATTCAATACCAGCTCCATTGATTCGCGACGTATTGCAGGAACAATAACCGACTCCGATGGACAAGCACTCACTGGGGTAAATGTAATTGTACAGGGCAAGAATCGAGGTGTTGCAACCGATATCAATGGTCGTTTTGAGTTCACAACAGACGTGGTCGCAGATGATGTACTGGTGATCAGTATGATTGGGTACACTACGGTCCGTATCCGGATTAGAGATGTTAATGACATCCTTGATTCGTTACACATCACGCTTACACCCACTACACTTGAGTCAGAAGGACTCTTTGTGACGGCATCCCGAATTTCACAACTCACAGGTACAGTAGGAGTAAGTTTTCAGTCGATCGATGCCACTGAAATCAGCTCTCGAAACCAATCCCGTCTCGATGAAACACTTCGCTACGTCTCTGGACTCAATCTGGCAGAAAACCAGGTCAGTATTCGTGGCTCCACCGGATTCGCTTATGGAACAGGCAGTAGAGTGCTACTTTTGGTGGATGGTTCTCCTATCATGGGTCCAGATACCAACGATATCCGGTTTACAGCTGTACCCATGTCACAAGTCCAACGCGTTGAAATCATCAAAGGACCAGGCTCGGCATTATATGGCAGTGGTGCCCTGGGAGGAGTGATCAATCTGATCACCAAGCCGATTGAGACCACACCGACTACCTCCATTCGGACATTCGCCGGAGTCTATGAACCGACCACGAATGTCCTGTGGAAAAGAAATTGGGACGGAGCCACCGATTGGAGACCCTTTGCTGGAGTCGAATTATCACAATCTGTGATAATCGGTAGTCGGATGGGAGTGCGATTTAACATGTTATACCTCGGCGATCAGGGATATCTTGAGAATTCACGTGGATATTCTGTTCAAGGATACCTGAAACTCCAATATGCCATAATTCCCAATCTCAACCTCGACGTTCAGACCATACTGCGTCATCATAGAAACCAGTTGTTTCTGTATTGGAATGGCAGAACTGATCCGCTTCGATATGGACGCATAGCCCTCGGAAATTTCTCAGCAAACGGAAAATCCTATACCACGGGTCAGCAACTGACATTTCTACCAACCCTGCGACATACTATTTCTGAAAATTTCTATTACAATCTACGTGGCAGACTCTATGCTTTACGATCTCAACCCCTATTCAGTGACGGCACTCCGCAACCTAAAGATAAAATCATCAAAGGCGTCAGATTCGGAGGAGAACTGGAATTCGTCTGGATGCCTGGCGCTAACTTCAACAGTGTGATCTTTGGTGCATCCGGCGATGGAATTATTGCCGATTCCGACATTTATCTCGGATTGGATAATCAACAACTCCGAAACCAACCAGAATACGCCGTTTTTGTCCAAACTGAAATCAACCCCATTGATGGACTGCTGATATCGCCAGGGCTTCGTTTCGATGCCTACCAGATCGATACGGGAAACACCCTGACCAAACTGAGTCCGAAGATCAACACATCGTATCAACTCAGCAGCACAGTGAGTGTGAGGGCGTCCTATGGACACGGATTTCGGGTTCCAGCCATATCAGAACGGTTTGTTAACTCGTCAGATTACCTCCCCCTCAATCCGAACCTCGACCTGAAACCGGAAGAATCCATTGGAATGGAGTTAGGATTCCGGGTACGGTCCAACACCGGGTCATATCAGTTAACAGCAGATTTGGTTGGATTTCAGACCGAATACAAAAATCTGATCGAACCCAGATTTAGTCAAAGATCAAGCGTATTTACTTTTCTAAACGTGAGCGAAGCACGGGTAAGAGGATTGGAGTCCACAGTGGAACTTCGCCATCATTCCGACAAGCACGCCCTTAAACTGGGTTACACCCTGCTTGATCATGAAGAAATTCCGGGAGGACAACCCCTCACCTACCGGTCAGATCACCAATTCATTGTCGGATTGAATTCCAGAATCATCGGCATCTTCACGGGAGGGATCGACTACCATTACCAAAGCAAACCAGAGCGCACCGACAACAGTTTTTCATTCTTTGTCCGGGATGCGAACGAGTTCAAAGACAGACACTTGGTAGACCTCCGAATTTCTGCAGCATTCGACAGTTTATTGTTTCCTAACCGACCCAACAGAAGTATCTCGGCCACGGTACAGGTAAAAAACCTGCTGAACTACGAATACATTGAACGTCCGGCATATCTTGGGCGTCCAAGAACTTATGAAATAAGCATCTCCGCAGGATTTTAAATAAATTAAGATTTCGTCAGATGATTTATAAAGATGTAAAAAAAATAGTATCTAAAATGTGATTTCTTTATTTTTGCGCTTTGAGAATTGTGTCGAACCGGAATTAAGAACAATAAAAACAGAACCAGTGCTTGGGGATTCAAATTCAATTTCAGTCTTTGTAACTGCCGTTTTTCTTACGTTCATTCTAAACTAGCTTATGTATCTTTTCATCGGACTTATTGTTCTTGCTCTGATTTCTGTGCTTGTATCAAGAACAGTTTTCCACTCCCGCACAAAAAAAACAGACCTCAATTTTGATAACATTGAGTTTCCGATACAAGATGCGGTTCACAGACTCAGTCGGGCCATCCAATTTGAAACTGTTTCGAACCAAAATCCTAATGATATCCCGGGCGATGAGTTCACCAGAATGCATGCCTTCCTGAAGCGTGAATTCCCCCTCATTCATAAGCACTTGGATCGGGAAATCATCAACCACTATAGTCTGTTGTTTACATGGAAAGGAAGTAATTCCAATCTAAAGCCCATGATGCTCACCTGCCACCTGGATGTAGTGCCGGTTGAACCAGGAACGGAGGGAGATTGGGAACATCCCCCATTTCAAGGAAAAATAACCGACACACATATTTATGGTCGCGGAACCATGGACGTACAGTCGGGCGTGATGGGAATTTTGGAAGCTGTTGAAAATCTATTGTTACGCGGTTATGAACCGGAGCGCACCATCTACCTTGGATTTGGGCATGACGAAGAGATAGATGGAGAGTTCGGAGCCCGTGAAATTGCAACTGTTCTGAAGGATCGTGGAGTCGAGCTTGAATTCTTGTTGGACGAAGGACTTCCGGTCGTTGAGCAGTTGTTCTCCGCTAATAGTACTCCAGTGGCATTTGTGGCTGTTGCCGAAAAAGGATATCTGAGCCTGGAATTAACCTGCGAATCCACGGGCGGACACTCCTCTGTCCCACAGGGTAAAACAGCCATCGCCCAACTTAGTCAGGCGATCAACCAGTTGGAGGAAAATCCCATGCCGGCCAATGTTGACAAGCTAGTAAAAAGCAGTCTCATCGGTATGATACCAGGATTATCTTATCCGTTTCGATTTGTCTTTGCCAATATCTGGTTATTCCAACTTGCACTGAAAAAGATCCTGACGGGTCGTCCCGAGACCGATGCAACATTACGAACGACTACTGCGACAACCATCTTCGAGTCAGGTATCAAAGAGAACCTGATTCCAACCATGGCCCGTGCAGTCGTTAACTTCAGGATACATCCAAACGATACGGTAGATGATGTAATCAGACATGTTGAAAGAACCATCAACGATCCGAATATCTCCATCAACAAGCTCAACGGATATATCAATCCATCGCCGATCTCCAATCCAAACACAAGAAATTACGAGATCCTGTCCAAAACCATTCGACAGGTATTCCCAGGGATATCAGTTTCGCCGAGTCTCATGATTGGTGCCACCGATGCCCGTCATTATACCGAACTCACATCGAACATTTACAGATTCTTCCCATTACGTGCCAATCAGGACGATCTGGACCGAGTACACGGTACCAATGAACGTATCCTGATCGACAATTATAAAGAGATTATTCAATTCTACGCCCGATTTATCCTGAACTCAGCATCAGTAAATCCGATTCGCCGGATCGATAACAACCCACTTTTCTATTCTGATATCAAGCCGGTCATTGAGGATGACGTCAAACAAGCGATCGCGGTGTAAGAGATCACCGGAGTAAGGCCGAAAACCTGCCCATTGGTTAAGGTGTTTCGGTGCCGGACCCATCAGGAACCTTCATCAAGTGGGGAGGTCAATAAAACCGTCCATAGTTAAACGTTTCGGCGCCGGACCCATCAGGGTACTTTTTTTCCAGAAAGATAGTCCAAAAACAGTTTCATGGCTTTACCACGATGACTGATCATGTTCTTCAACATCGGGTCCATTTCCGCAAAGGTCATTTCATAGCCTTCAGGCACAAAAACTGGGTCATACCCAAAACCTTTCTCACCCCGCGGTTGTAAAACTATCTGACCTTCACACACACCGTTAAAGATTTCCGTGTGATCACCATCCACCAAAGCCAAGACCGTTCTGAATCTGGCAGTAAATGGTCCGGGGACATCATTTGCAGCAAGACTACCCAACTCTGCCACCAGTTTCTTCACATTATCGGAGTAGGTAGCACCCTCACCAGCATATCGTGCAGAGTAAACACCCGGACGTCCACCAAGTGCATCCACCTCCAATCCTGTATCATCCGCCAGACTCGGTAAACCCGTCATTTCATAGGTATATCTGGCTTTTTTCAAGGCATTACCTTCAAGTGTATCTTGATCCTCATCCACATCCTCAAGCGCAGCAAAGTCATAGGCCGATTTAACGGAATATCCGACACCCTGCAACAGGGTATTCATCTCATCGATCTTGTTCTTGTTTCTGGTGGCAAGAACAATGTTGGAATCAATCATACTACTTGGATCAAAGGTGTTTGTCCGGAATTTCACTGAGTTCACGAAAAGCGTCATACCTGAACTTGATGGCTTTATCATCAAGATGGATCAATCTCTCCGGACCGAATTTCTCTACGCAGTAGCTGGCCATGACCGATCCGTAAATTACCGCCCGACGCATGTTCTCAGGACTCAGGTCATCCGATTTTGCCAGCCATCCCGCGAATCCACCCATGAAGGTATCACCAGCACCGGTCGGATCAAAAATATCAAGCACAGGAAATCCGGGTGCTGAAAAAATCTCCTCCCCAACAAACAACAACGCCCCATGCTCTCCTTTTTTGATGATCAGGGTCGAAGGACCCATCTCCCGAATAATCGATGAAGCCTTCACCAGGTTGGGTTCACCGGACAATTGACGGGCTTCAGAATCGTTGATAATGAGCACGTCAACACGTTTCAGAGCATGCACCAAATCCTCTTTTGCTCCTTCGATCCAAAAATTCATGGTATCGAGGATCACAAGTTTTGGGCTTTCCACTTGATCGAGCACTCTCGACTGCAAAGATGGTGCAATATTACCCAAACACACATAGTCACTTGCCCGGAATTTCTCAGGAATTACCGGATTGAAACGCTCAAACACGTTCAATTGCGTATCAAGTGTATCACGTGTATTCAAATCAAAATGATACCTGCCGGCCCAAAAAAACGTCTTGCCGGAATCATCCACCTGCAAGCCATCCAGATTGATCCCTTTTTCACGCAACAGTTCAATATCCCCCTGCTCGAAATCATTACCAACCACTCCCACCAGACGGACATCATCCGAAAAATAGGATGAAGTCAGGCTTAAATAGGTAGCAGATCCGCCCAAAATGCGGTCTCGTTTCCCAAAAGGAGTTTCAATTCCATCGTACGCGACCGATCCAACAATCAATATGCTCATGAATTTCTTTAAAAATGGATAAATAATTATTCATTAGAAAATAAGCATGATTTCGGGATATTTGAAGCACTCATGACGATTTGAAGATACTTGTTGTATATTAAGGTAAACTGTAGTCAGATTGTATGCCTGAACTCCCGTCACCTAACATATCGAAACCCGTCCTCGCCTCAGAAACTCTGAACGGTATCGCCGTGCGCAAAGGATTGGCAACAGGACGGGTTTATCTGCTGGACTCCGCATTCCCTTCCTACGAAAACGAACCATGCGAAAATGTTTCTGCTGAGGCACATTTTTTCAAGGAATCCATTGCAACCGCAACGGATGACCTGAAAGCGATCGTATCCGGTCTCCCATCGAAAAGCGAGGAGAAATTGATCTTCGAGGCTCATAAACTCATGCTTCAGGATCCGGTGCTCATGAATCAGGTGACCTCCTACATCCAGGCCAAACAAGTCAAAGCGGCTTCAGCCTGGGTAAAAGTTATGAGCGATTATCAGAAAATGTGGGAAAGTGCCGGTGCGGGATCCAGTCTGCATAATAGGTCCTCCGACATAGCCGACGTAACGAAACGGGTTCTGAGGGTGATGAAAGTGGATGTTTCCAAAGTTGCTGGTATACCTGACGAAGCGATTTTGGTCACCGAAGAGCTCAGTGCCAGTGATGCGTTACAACTGGATCGGTCCCGTGTCCGGGCCGTAATCTCCGAACGTGGCAATGACACCTCTCACAGTGCAATTTTGATCCGGTCAATGGGCATTCCAGCGATTTTTGGAGTCAAAGATGCATGTAAAATACTCGAATCATCAGAAATCATATTTGTGGATGCAGACCGTGGAGTGATTCACAGAAAATGTAATGAAGCATTTATTGAGGAGTTTCGATCGAAGATGTCAGCACGAAATCGGGTGACAGATTCAGAACGCGCGGGGCACGCGTCTGCGGTATCAGGTTTAACACACTCGGGACACGCGTCAAGTGGTGATGAAGTCGAATTATTAGCCAACATCACCGACCCTTCACAAATCAAACATGCCTTTGCGGATGATGCAGCTGGCGTCGGACTCTTTCGAACCGAGTTTCTGTACTTTAACCGTACCTCGCCCCCGACGGCAGAGGAGCAGTTTTCAGTGTATAAGAACGCTGTTGTAGCCTCCAATGGTAAAAAACTGGTCATTCGTACCGCAGATTTCGGTGGTGATAAACCGTTGGCATATACATCATTCCCGACCGAATCAAATCCTTTTCTCGGACTGCGTGGCATCCGTTTTTCATTGGCAGAACACGAGATGCTGGAAACTCAATTATTTGCATTGCTCAGAGCTTCGGCCCAAGGCCCCATCGACATCATGATACCAATGATTTCGTCAGTCGATGAAATCCGAAAGGTCAAATCACTGATCAATCAGGTAAAAGGTAATGTAGTAGCAACAGTGAGACACGAGCTTGCGTATCGCCTTGGTATCATGATCGAAACTCCATCGGCTGTGAACATGATAGAAGAACTGTTGGCTGAGGTCGATTTTATCAGCATTGGGACCAATGATCTGATTCAGTATACCATGTCTGCCGATCGTACGAATGAGCGTGTTGCAGAATTGGCATCGGGATGGCAACCCGCCGTGCTGAGGGCTATAGCAAGAACAATATCAGCTGCAAACGAAGTCGGAAAATCCGTTTCGATTTGTGGTGAAATGGCCGGTGACCAGGATTTCGCTCCCCTCCTCATCGCATTCGGACTTCGGGAATTCAGTATGTCCACGGACAGTATCCAAGATGTCAGGGCAACGATCAATAACCTGACTCAATCTCAAATTACCGAAATACAGAATCACTTCATGAATTGCGCTACGGCTTTTGAAATACAGAACTTGGTACAAAGAGTCTTGGCGCAGAACGGAAATTAGTCAGGTCTCAGGCCAAATCAGACGTGATCGCATGGTTAGCAGCAAACGCCCTTAGGACATGGTTGCGTCGATCAAACTCTACATCGATACGTCCAAGTACGACCCCGGCAAAACCCACCTGAGAGATCATGGTCACACTTCCATCCTCTTTCTTGATCCGTTCAGGAGCATCCAGAAAGGTGTGTGTATGTCCACCGATGATCAGATCGATCCCCACAGTTTCGCGTGCGATCACCTGGTCGCTCACTCGGTCCGAGTTCGTATACTGATAACCCAGGTGACTCAGGCAAATGACGTAATCACACTTGTACAGATATCTCAGACGATCGGCTTGAAACTGGGCAATTCGCACCGGATTCATATAAGAAACTCCGGCATGTTGATTTGGCGCGACCAGTCCGGCAAAGTCGATTCCAAGACCAAAAATACCAACCTTGATCCCATCCACTTCTTTAATCAGATGCTCATCCACAACATCACGTAGTCCGGTAGAACCAAAATTGTAGTTGGAGCACACAACCGGGAATTTTGCCTCTCCAACTGCATCCAAAAAGCCCTGAACACCATTATCGAACTCGTGGTTTCCCAACGTCATGGCGTCATATCCCATTTTGGACATCACCTGAAAATCAAGTTCGCCCTTGAAATAATTGAAATAGGGGGTCCCCTGAAACACGTCACCTGCATCCAAGAGCAATACATTGGGATTTTCAGCCCTGATAGACTTGACCAGCGTAGCTCGACGCGCCACACCACCCATTCCGGCGTGACGGGGAGAATTCAAAGGGAACGGTTCAATCCTTGCATGGGTATCGTTGGTGTGCAGGATGGTAAGAAGACGGTGACCGCGTCCGGGATTGGACAACAACGGAGTGGTACCCATGAGTGACATCCCCAATCCGGCAGCGCTGATGCGTTTTAAAAATGTTTTTCTATCCATTTTATCCCTCTGAGCTTCTGATACGCTGATCCAGTTCGTAATCCAGATGGCGTTTGTTCCTGATATATTCGATCATGGCCTCACGGATCAGCACATTGGTGTCGATTCGTTCGATGGGCCTCCATAGCGCCTCGATGGTTTCGCCTCCATCAGCCATGTAATTGTTTGTTGCCACGTGGTAGATTCGACTCTCATCGAGTGGCTGAAAATTCACAAGGATGTCGGTAGCACGACCGTTTTCAATTCTAAAACGTATACCACTGACCGGTTGGCCTCCCATGGCGGCAATCTGATCGGCCATGGTTCTGACTTGTGCACCATTCAATTTCAGAATGGTCAGCGTGTTCTCAAAAGGCATGAGTTCATAGATATGCCCCACAGTGATGTTCCCTTTTGGAAGCGGGATGCGGAGGCCTCCGTTGTTGACGACACCAATTTCTACCGGGTGTCCGAGCTCGCGTATGGCTCTGAATCGTACGATGTCGGCAGACATATTGCCAAGTGTACCCTCAGGTTGTCCCCGGAGCATATCATTTTCGCTCCAGGCGATAACCTGGTTCATACGTGTCCTCATTCGAGTGACATAAGGCGCCAGCAGGATTGCGATTTCATGGTCGTCCCGAATATCCTCTCCGATCTGGTAGTAGATCTCACCTGACCTTGGTTCGGATGCAGGGCGTAGCGATCCACAAGACTGGACGAACATCAACGATACAAAAATCAACAAAACCCCGACTCTGGGCCGGAAACCTGCTTGTTTTTTCATAGATTTAGTAATTGCGCATGCGGTTGAGCATCATCTCCTGCAATGTAACCAATTTCACACTTCCGGGCACTTCAAGCATGCTACGATCCATGTTCGTATTGATGTTTGTGATATCAACTTGTCCGATCAATTGTCCGTTTCTGCGTGTCTCTATGCGCACCGGTGTACCCATGTCGTCCACTATATGCGTAAAGGGTGTTATCTCACTGATTGGAAGTACATTCATCCAGCTCTCTGCCAACATTCCCATATTGATATTGATTTCTTTGGTCACCCAGGCATGATGTTCAACATTTCTGTCGGGATCCGTTACAATAACTTTACGTGTTCGATACCCATTAACGGTAGCTGTTTCGTTGGTTTCGCGAATGCTGGTGTTGGATGTGGACTGTGCTGGGTTCGGACGGGTGGCATTGGGATTCATCATGTTCATCATGAGCTGAAGTTCCTGTTTTTTTACGACGACAGCCTCAGTCTCACTGGTCTGGAAGATAAAATCTTCACGATCCAGACGGATGAGCATATCACTTGCCCCCAGATTTCGGGTAACTGCAGTGGGATCCAGACGGTTGATCCCCATGACCTTTATCCGATGTGGTGAAATAGCCATTGGGATGTCACGCGTGCCGGTAGAGTTGCCTTGTCCGTCAAATTGTCGCGCCTGAAGTACGAATGATCCGGTGAAATCATTTTGTGCCTGAGCATGGAGGTCTATTGTCAGGGACAAGATCAAAAACAAGGAAAACACATGTACTATCATTCGCACAGGATAGAATGTAGTATCTGATGTGGGTATTGGGAGTATTGAACGCATCATGTTTTATTTAGAGTTTCACTTTTTTGATCCATCCACCGGCGATGACATCGTCTCCATCGTAGCAAACCAAAGCCTGACCTGGAGTGATGGCCGTTCGTCCCTCGGGAAACCGAATGGTCAGCTCGTCGGGACCCGTCTGAGTCAAGAATCCGGGGGCACCATCATCATTGTACCGAATGGCACCGATAACCGGCATATCTTCTTCCTCAATGGAGGCGAATTTTCCGAAATTGATATTGGTTGCCACACAAATGGTGTTCACCAGGTCCTCCTCACCACCTACGGTAATGGTATTGGTATCGGGATCTATGTCTGTTACATAGACTGGTTTGCCCATGGGAAGGTGGAGTCCGCGGCGCTGACCTATCGTGTAAAATGGATATCCTTTGTGCTTGCCAACGATGTTCCCCTCTTTGTCTACAAAGAGTCCGCCTTCCACTTTTTCCTGGAGTCCGGGCACACGATCGCGCAAAAATCGACGATAGTCGTTATCGGGGACAAAACAGATCTCGTATGAATCCTTTTTGTTGGCCACATTTAGTAGACCATGATAGGCAGCAAACTGGCGGATTTCGGTTTTATGAAATTTACCCAGCGGAAATTGTGTACGTGCAAGATACTTTTGTTCAACTCCCCAAAGGGCGTATGACTGGTCCTTGTTGTGGTCGAGTCCGCGGGAAATTACATGACGTCCATTTACTTCGCGCACATTGGCATAATGGCCTGTTGCTATGAAATCACAGCCCAGATTGTCGGCGCGTTTCATGAGTGCGGCCCATTTGATGTGGGTATTGCATAGAACGCATGGATTGGGGGTACGTCCGGCCATGTATTCATCAACAAATCGGTCGATGACCCAATCGCCGAACTCTTCGCGGATGTCGACGATAAAATGGTTGAAACCGAATTTCAGGGCGATCTGTCTGGCGTCGTTCATGGATTCAAGCGTACAGCATCCGGTCTCCTTGTGAGATTTACCTCCACTGGAGCTGTAGTCCCATGTCTTCATGGTAATTCCGATAACTTCGTAACCTTGTTCCCGTATCATCACGGCGGCAACGGATGAATCCACTCCGCCACTCATGGCTACCAGGACGCGTCCCTTCGTGCTCATAATATTGAATTGGTCTGAATATGTATTATCTACGTAAGATACGACTTTTTATTATAAAAGCGGGGAGCAGGGAGCGGTGAGTGGGGAGCGGGAAGAAAAAGAATAGAGCGGGGAGCAGATAGCAGATAGCGGGGAGCAGATAGCAGATAGCGGGGAGCGGGGAGCGGGGAGCGGTGGGGTTATGTAAGGGATTCCAGTATGTTGCGTAGTTCATTGATATCGGCTGGACATTCGACTGATAGCAGTTCTTTTTCCTGTAGTTCTGCAAGTCGATTGGGAAGTTTTATGTGTTCGGGTAGAATTTCATCCATCACTTCGCGAAATTTGGCTGGATGTGCGGTGCCGAGTACTACCCCATATCGCCCCTGAAATTCTGGTTTACTCATCAGATTGTTCCACACTTCAAGTCCAGTGGCTGTATGTGGATCGGCTATGTATTTGTGCCGTTCCCATACTCTTTTGATTACATCTCTGGTGGTTTCATCACTTACTGCATGTCCTGTCAAAAACTCCCGTAGCTCCTGATCACTTCCGAATAAGGATCTCAGTCGTTCAAAGTTACTCGGATTTCCTACATCCATTGCGTTCGATATTGTCTGCACTGATGTTCGGGGTTCAAAATCGGCGCCGGATAAATATTTGGGTACTACATCATTGGCGTTGGTGGCCGCTATGAAACGAACTCCCGGTAATGCCATGCGTGAGACCATGATGCCAGCTACTAAATTCCCGAAATTTCCACTTGGAACCACAAACGTCAAGCCTTTCCCCGCCACTGCTTGTGGAATCATGCTCCAGGCCCCTATGTAATAGACCATTTGGGGTAACAGTCTCGCTATATTGATTGAATTGGCTGAGGTAAGGTTCATCCTATCTCGTAGAGCTGTATCAGCAAAAGCCTCTTTGACCATGCGCTGACAGTCATCAAAGGTCCCATCCACAGCTATCGCATGCACATTTCCTCCCAATGTGGCAAATTGACGTTCCTGCAGTGGACTCACTTTGCCTTTCGGGTAGAGAATCACAGCCGTAACTCCATCCACGCCATAAAATCCATGCGCAACCGCAGCTCCGGTGTCACCGGAAGTTGCCGTCAGAACGGTAATTGCCGTCCCGTCCTCCGATTTTTTACAGTACGGAAGTATCCGGGCCATGAAACGGGCTCCAAAATCCTTAAAAGCAAAGGTCGGACCATGAAACAACTCCATTACCCCGGCACGATCGGCCAATGGAATTACAGGTGCCTCAAAAGTGAAAACTTCGTCGCAGATTTTTCGCAATAATGCCAAATCAAAGTCGTCGGACAAAAACTCTTTAAAAAATCTGAATGCGATTTCTTTGATGGTTTTTCCACGAAATTCCTGCCAATAGGACAATGAGAATTTTGGATATTCGACTGGCACGTAGAGTCCTCCGTCGGGTGCGAGTCCGTTAGCGACAGCTTCAGAAAAATTAACTAATGGCGAGGAGTCTCTGGTGCTTTTGAGTAACATATTTTGGCGTTATCTGGCGTTATTTGGCGTTTTCTGGCGTTATCTAGCGTTTTCTGGCGTTATCTAGCGTTTTCTGGCGTT
>CAZDYD010000017.1:0-7716 GCA_964509715.1 uncultured Chitinophagales bacterium | reverse complement strand
GCGTTTTCTGGCGTTATCTAGCGTTTTCTGGCGTTATCTAGCGTTTTCTGGCGTTCTGTAATTACCTGGTTTTTTTGGGATGTCGATCAGTCATCAATAAAGCTATGGGTGCACATTTGCAATAATTTTTAGCTATTCGTACTTGCTGTCTCGATATATCGCTGTAGCGTCAACTGTATACCAACTTAACGATATCCTCGAAAATACAAAAAATTTGAAGGCCGTTTTACTTGTTCTCGACCACACGCGGACCCTCCATGTTGATGGCTGATACGTATAAATCGGATCCGAGTCCCCAGGGTTCAAGGGCTTTTTGCATGGCTTTTCCGACTTTTGAGGCCGACTCTACTCCCCTGCAGAGGGCAAAAATGGATGGTCCCGATCCGGAGATGCTGCATCCGAGTGCTCCGGACTGTATGGCGGCACCTTTGACAGCGTCGAACCCGGGGATGAGTAATGATCGCACCGGTTCGAAGATGATATCGTTTACTGAGCTCGATATCAGGTCGTAGTCTTCTTTCATGAGTCCGGTGATGAGGCCCGCAAGATTGCTCCATTGTATGATGGCGTCATCGAGGCGAATATTTTTTTTGAGTATTTTTCGTGCGTCTTCAGTTAGTAACTCAATGTGTGGATGCAACACTGCACAGTAAAGATCACTCGGTACGTGTAACGAAACTACATCCAACGGATCATAACTACGAACGAGAATAAATCCGCCTAATAAGGCTGGTGCCACATTATCGGCGTGGGCTGCCCCGCAGGCAACTTTTTCAGATTGCATGACAAATGGAAGTAGTTCCTTGCGGGTAAAAGGTGTTTGCAGGAACTCATTAGCTGCAACGACCGCAGCTACTGAACTGGCTGCCGAGCTACCGAGTCCGCTTCCAAGTGGCATTTGTTTGTCGATGTGGATGTCGAAAACGGCGTTGGAAGTGGGATGTCCTCTCCTTTTGAGTTCCTCCATCATGAAATGAATCGCGACTCCGGCAGTGTTTTTAAGCATTCCGAGCGGAAGTCGACCTCCATCACCCGTGATTTCAGTGATGCGTGATTCAGCGCTTGTACCTTTTGATACGGTAACAAGATCACCAGGCTCGTGAATGGCGAATCCGAGGGAGTCAAATCCACATGCTACGTTGGCGACAGTGGCGGAAGCGAATACACTTACTGATTTCATGGTGGACATTACTTAGCGGTGGCTATGATATCGGCCAGGACTCCCCTGGCGGTCAGCTCGGGTCCTGCGCCCGGTCCCATAAGCACGATGGGTCTTTCGGCATAGGAGTCTGTGTACATGAGCAACATGCTATCGGTGTCACGCATTCCATAGGCAGGATGTTCTGGTCCGACAGATTCCAGCGTGACTTTAGCTTTTCCTTGCTCAAGACGGGCGATGTATCGAAGTACTTTACCCTGGGCGGATGATGCTTCACAGCGGGATTTCCAGTCGGAATTCAGTGCCGGGAGCATTTGCATGAACGCCTCCACAGAGGGTGCATCGTAATAGACATCAGGCAGTAATCGCTCCACGTGTACATCTCCGAGTTCCAGGGCATGTCCTGCTTCTCGGGCCAGAATGAGCACTTTACGGGCGATATCCATGCCATTGAGGTCATCTCGGGGATCCGGTTCGGTGTACCCTGCTTTGCGTGCCTGTTCGATTACATCACTAAAGGTGCCACCCTTCATGAGGGTATCCATGATGAAATTCGTAGTTCCCGAGACCAGAGCCTCAAGTCGGTGGATGTGGTCTCCGCTCTGTTTCACCTGACGGACCATCTGAATGGCCGGAAGTGCCGCACCCACATTCGTTTCATACAGATATTTCGCGTTATGTACCCGGGCCGTTTCATGGATCGCTTCATAATAAGCCTGCGGACCCGATGCTGCTTTTTTGTTCGGAGTCACAACCGAGATGCTCTGTTCGAGAACCTCAATATAGACCTCAGCTACCTCCGGATTGGAAGTTCCATCGATGAATACACTGTTCGGGAGGTTCAATTGTTTCATGTGATCTATAAAACCCTGAATGGATGAAGGTCCACCAGACGACTGTAACGTATCTCGCCAGTGCGAATCACTCAACCCGTTCAGGTCGAAATACATTTTACGGCTGTTGGCCACGCCAACCACTCGAAGATCGAGTTTCAGATCTTCGACCAGTTCCTTACGTTGACGCAAGATCATATCGATGAGTGCTCCACCTACTGATCCGGCTCCGAATACGAACAGATTGAGGGCTTTGAAACCAGACAGGAAAAATGAATCGTGGATAGCGGTAAGCGCTTTACGTTCATCATCCCGGGAAATTACGATTGAAATATTCAACTCACTGGAGCCTTGGGCGATGGCAGCGATGTTAACACCATTTTGTCCGAGCGACTGAAACACTCTACCAGCAATACCAGGGGTAGCTCGCATGTTCTCACCCACGATTGCAATAATACAGAGTTGGTCCTCAATCGTCACCTCTGAAACCTTGCCATGACGGATTTCATGCTCAAACTCCTCCAGTAGAATGGTGCGAGCTGGCATTGCGTCTTCGGGTCGGACAGCAAAACACACCGAATATTCTGAAGAAGCCTGTGAAATCAGGATAACACTAATACCGTGCCGGGCCATGGATCCGAAAATTCGTTGAGCGATCCCGGCCACACCCACCATACCGGCTCCCTGAACTTTGATCAGAGAGACATCATCGATCGATGAAATCCCTTTGATGTCGAAATTCCCCGGTTGAGCGTCGGCGGTAATCAGCGTCCCTTTCCCCGATGGATTGAAAGTATTCATGATACGGATGGGGATACCGCGAGCCATGAGAGGTTGGATGGTAGGCGGATAGATTACCTTGGCCCCAAAATGAGACATCTCCAGAGCTTCCTCATATGTCATTGTCTCGACCGGAAAGGCACGAACCACTTTACGCGGATCGGCAGTAAGAACACCATCCACATCGGTCCATATCTGAACCTCGTCGGCCTGCAGCGCTGCGCCGAGAATCGAAGCAGTGTAATCGGATCCGCCGCGTCCGAGCGTCGTGGTTTCGTTCTGCTCGGTAGAAGCAATAAATCCGGTGACAATTTGTAAAACGGGATGAGATGCAAAATGATCACGAATCAGTTGTGAGGTAACATCCTCATTAACAACAGCAGCTCCGAAACGGTTATTGGTTCTGATGACATTTCGTGCATCGAGAAACTCGTTATCTAGTCCTGCGCTGGTCAGAGCCCGTGAGATGATCAAGTTGGATAGGCGTTCACCGAAGCTCATGATGAAATCCCGGGAGCGCAGAGAAAGTTCACGGATGAGAAAAATACCTTGAAGGATATCATCCAGGTCGTTGAGCAGCATCTTGACTTGTGCCATAGTGTTGCTCTGCATGTGGAGGTCGACCAGTTCGCGGACTGACTCTAAATGACGCGACTCAATTTGTTTGACCAGATCGGTATACTCTTGTCGTCCCATAGCGGCCAGTTCGGCCACCTCGATCAGTTGGTCGGTCACGCCCTGAAAAGCGGAAAAAACCACAGCTCGACACATATCTGAGCTGGTACGTTCTTTCAAAAGCGAAACGATAGACTGGATCCGGCGTGGATTACCCACTGAAGATCCCCCGAATTTATAAATTTTCATGAAAAAAGGTCCCTAACAATAATGAACGAAACAAAAGGATCAGGGTATTATACAAATCATTCTAACCTGATCTGAAAAAAACTCATGTGCAATATACAAAAATGTGAAATTCGAGAAAGGTCAAGCTATTGACAAAAATCAGAGAAATGGAGAAGTGTTTTAAAGAAGAAAGATTGATCATAATTTCAAATTGCACACATAAAAGGAATATGGAGGACAGGATATGAAGAATAAGTATCTACTTATACACCTCCCCTGCCAACGATAAAAAACCAGACAATTAAGTAAAATGTATCTTACTTATTGATTTTCATCAACAAATAAGTTGGAAATAATTTACTTATTCACTTAATTGCAGACGGAATAATTGTAACTGTCAGCTGCTTAATAAGTAGTTATGGCACATTCTCAAAAATATGAACATCGAAGAAATTGAAATATCAAAATGGCGGGATCTCGATAAAATTCGAGCTCTTAATGGAAGTTGGATATTTAGAGGGCAAGCTATTGCAGGTTGGCCAATCAGTAGTTCTTTAGAGAGAACACATCTCACTTGCGATAACTCCAAGATAATAGCTTTAAATCAAGAACTCTTCATGCTTAGAAAGTTCATTCGGAAAGCACACAAAATCTCTGATATAAAGCTTGATACTTCACAAATAATTGAATGGCTCACGATAATGCAACATTATGGATGTCCAACAAGGTTGGTCGACTTCACAAGATCATTTTATGTTGCCTCTTACTTTGCAATTCATTCAAAAAGTAGTAGCAATTCAGACGCTGCTGTTTGGGCATTTAATGAAAAATGGCTTCTTGAAAGTTCAGTGAGTTTTTTTAAAGAGTTAAACGAAACATCCCCAAAATTGACGCTAAGGGATGATTGGCAAGATTTCATTTTGTCAAGTAGTAATAACTTTTTACATATATCACATAGCTCATTAAAAAGTGGTGAAACGTTTCAGATTAAACTCACGCTAACTGTGGTTGAACCATTTCTACAAATTGAGAGATATGCTCGTCAAAAAAGTGTGTTCATTATGGCAACTAACATTAATGTTCCTTTCGAAAAAAACTTATTGGGCATATTAGAAGGTGGCTTCAATACAGATGATTATCCAGTCAAAAAGTTCATAATCAAGAACAAATTTTTCAACGATCTAGCAAAAGAATTGAAGCAAATGAATGTAACAGCGGAAGTTCTTTTTCCAGGATTAGAAGGAATAGCTAAATCAATTTCTGAATCTTGGACATATTACAATCCACTCTAACTTTAATTGAAATGAAAACATCCCACTCATTTTTATTTATCTTATTACTTCTACTTGCTGGTTGTAAGTCTGAAGAGAGAAAAGCTCAAGAAAGATTTGAAGCTCGAAAAATGCTATCAGATATTGGAATCGAGTTCACAATTGATGAATATCATGATAGAATTCAAGAAGGTGACTACACAGCAGTTGAACTATTTTTAAAAGCAGGTATGACACCCAATGCAGGTCAACGAGCAGGTTACTATGCAGTTGATTATGGCCATATCACAATTCTTGAATTACTATTTAAATATGGGCTAGATGCAAATGATTCGGGTCTTGTTCTGAACGCAATTTGGGAGAAAAATATAGAGATACTTGAGTTATTGAAAAGAAGAGGCGCAGATTTTAATAGAAATCATGAAATAGTAAACTTTCGAGGGGATGTTCAGAGACATTTACCTATAACATATGCATTAGATAAAAACCGAAGTTTTAATAGATATGGACCGCGCGGCGGACAATATGACAGCTATGACAGAAAATATTATGAAATTGCTGAATGGCTAATTGATAATGGTGCCAGACTAAGTGGTTGGCAGAGAGGTGACACACCTTTAAGAGAAATATATTTAACTGATGATTTGGAAGAGGAGTCGCCAACATTGTACAGAAAACTGAGATTTAACTAATGTGCCATAACAAGCATTTCGTGCGGACGTGTAAACGTTTGTTGCCCATGCAATTAACTCCTTGCCACGCCGCACAAATGCCAGGCCGTTATGCATTTTTAGACAATCATATGTGAACCAAATAATTATTTCATGGAAAAAGCTGAAAAACTGAAGGAAATCAGCGAACTTGCCTCATTTCTAAACGACTCAATTGAACAAAGAGGTGGGCAAAATAAAATCGTTTATAATAAGAATGTATCTGATTTCCTCAACAGTCAATTAAATTCACGAGATTTCAAGGAGTGGTCTCAAGACCTTTCGGTGTCTGAAACAGAATTAAATTATGTCCTTGAGTATATGGCATCTTTATCATTTATTTCTGCTTGGTATCATTTAACAGGGGATAAAGCTAAAAGAGATAAGGCTGCTCATTCATGTTCTACCGTAATTTCTAGCCTTGGTAAAGACCCGGAAAAAGTAATGATGAAATATCTTGAATTTGAGAGATTTTGGCGACAAGTAATGAAAGATGAAGGTGTTGCACCAAGAAACCTCAGGCTTTTGGGATTTATTTTATTGACGATTTTCATCATAATACTTATCGTACTGATATTCTAAACTTAAATCCTAAAATAATGGGTTTCATCAAATCAATTATTAAGTATCGGAATATCAAAAAGTATTCAAAAAAATTGGAGCCATCGAAGAAAAACATGGCCAAGCTTATAAACACATTGGGAGAAAATCATTCAGATTTAGATGATTTCCTTGATTTTTGCATGCAAGATTCATCCGTTCAACTCGCTCTAAACCATTTTGGTGCCAATAAAGAAACTTTGCAAGAATTATATGAAAAACTTCTTCATTTCGGTGCTGGCCAATGGGCCGGCAAATACTACGTCCCTGTTGCTTCTTTGTGTTTTGGGTTTCCTTTGCATTTTCTTTTAGAAGATAACGGTATTCATTTTAAAGAGAAATGTGTCCTGCTAATCGAATACTTCGAAAGAAATGACACCGGTCCTGTTCCCACTAAATTCAGCGGCTCCTTACCAAACGACCCCTGAAATCAATTTATGATATTGAATAAAAATTAAAACGTGATAAAAATGCATAACAAAGCGTTTCGTGCGGATTCGCCTCATGCGCGAAGTTTCGAAGGTTGGTGTTTGTAAAGTTGGTTTAAGCTTTTAACTTCTTCCTGGGCTCACCGCACAAACGCGGTGCCGTTATGCGAACTCATTAAATCCCCTCTTTTTACCAAGCAATTTTGCGATACGCCGAATGTTTCTGATTTGGTTATCATCTTTTCGCACACCCAATGATTCGTTCAATTGTTTCAGAGTTACCGCGTTGTCATAGACGGACTTGTCTTCAAGTTTGTCCTTGTTTATTAGCCATTCCATGATATCCTGCCAACTCCACAGCATTGTTTTAGCTGTTACTCCGGCGACTGGGAGTGGAAAATCTCCATCACCCCGACTTCCGGCTATCAATTGCTGGACAGATTGTCTGCTACGGCCCAATCTTCTGGCGATCTCAGCACTTGTTACCAGATCCGAGGGTTCTACCCTTCTGACCACCAGGTTCAATTTGGTCTGCTCGACCTGTCGGATCGCAGAAACCACGGCAGACTCCAAATCATCGGCCTCGCGATCAAAGTTCAAATAGACAATGCCGTTTCGAGAGGACAAGGTTGCATCATCACATCCTGCTTCAAACAACGCATTTTCCAATTGCTCATAGTCACCCTGAGGGGTTTGCAGTACAAGGATAAATTCATGGGTTTTCATATTGGCTCCAATGGTTAGCTGTGAGAACATTTGTCAACTTCACGGATAATTTGTCTGGCATGGTTCTCAGGCACCCGTGGCGTGCTCCAAACTGAGATTATGCATCCGCTCCTGGAAGATTCTGGACATTTTAGCCTTCCCCATGCATGCGAAGACCCACCGGCCTCAGCGATGCTCCACTTCTTGCCGATCGCGTAATTGATCGCTTTCTGAATTTCTTTATTGGGGTGTTTTTTTGCCAAGTCTACTGTGTTCGTGTTAACTTCAATATAGCCAATATCGTTTACTAATGTCAACATATAAGAGTTCGCATAACATCTTTTAAAAGGAAAAAGTCAATAGGGCGTATAAATTCCTGACCGTAGG
>CAZDYD010000016.1:0-34369 GCA_964509715.1 uncultured Chitinophagales bacterium | reverse complement strand
TGTGTTAATATCATGTGCTCCTAGTGGAGTTTATATGGCTCCGGAATTTAGTACTGTGGAGTCTGGTGCAAGATCTATTATTGTGGATAAGGGATATGATGAAACATGGTCGGAATTGATTCGATTTGCGGGTAGTAATTTCTTTGGTATCGATAATTTTGAGAAAGCTTCTGGATTGATAACACTTGGTTATGGATCGAATGAGGCGTCATATTATGTTACTGGTGGTCGATATACTTTGCACGATGACGCAGGTCGTACATTATTCGACGGCGACTACGTTGACTTTTTGACGATGAATAGTTCTGGCCGATTATCCGGTCGAGTGAATGTAATTGTTGAGTCGGTAGCAGAAATGTCGACTCGTATCACAATTAATGCAAGATATGTTATTAATTCAACAGCAGGGAATTGGATATTTGATACTGGTGGATATGCTAGTGTGAATGTGTCTAATGCTGCTAAAGGTACTTCACCCAATCGAATATTGATGCCTACATATAATGTGGAAAATGGAATATTGGCAGCATTGAAGTAACACTGATTAAAGACTTAATAATTATAATCTTAAATCTTTCGATGAAATTTTTGCATAAACCATTGTAGTCTCAATCGATTCGTGGCCTAATAACTCTTTTAGCGCCACCAGTCGGAACTGAGTGTTTTTGTCGCTTTCGGCTGTTAAGTACCAATAAGCGAATGAATGTCTGAGGTCATGGAATTTACGCTTAGTACCCAAGCACTCTGATACAGCATTTATGAACGTTCTAGAAAGCTTCGCTTTAGGCGCGGATCCTGTTCGGCCAAATAGATAGTCATTCCTGGAAAGGTATGGATCTGCAGCCCTAGTCTCAGCGTTTGTGTACTTTCTGACAACCTCAATTGCCTCTTTCATTAATGGGACAATTCGTTGTTTTTTACCTTTTGTAGTGAAGGATCCTCCAACTAGGATCTGGTCTGGAGCACAGTCTTGCACACGTAGTTTCATGAGCTCTTCAATTCTCAAACCTGTTCGAGCTGCAAGCCATATCGCATCGATGTGCCAGAGGGTATTATCCAATTCTGTGCGTTGATATTTTGCCATGGAGCCTTTATGGTTAGTCAACCACTCGCACACGGTTTTGATTTGATCAATGGTCAGGTATGCTGGTAGATTCTTTTGAATTCGGATGGTTGGGATTTTGACTGGATCTGAAATGATCTTGTTTTCATACATCCAATTAAAAAATGATCTGAGCTTGATTAAGTCACTATGCATTGTTGCATCACTGAGCTTCTGATTCGTTACAAGAGAGAATATCTCTTTAGATGTGATGTCATTACAGCCTCGAGTTGTTCCAAGCTGTTTTACGTACCATTTCAGGCGTTTGGTTGTGTGAATTCGTGTATTGTCAGACCAAGACTTGGACTCGGCCTTGTGTCTGAGGTAGTGATCTAGTGATACGATTAAAAGATCAATACTACTTGTATGTTTTCTTACGAACCATTTAACCTTCCAGGGATTGTGCTCTCCAGAGTAATATTCGGTTTCTAATCTCGCTTTAAGAGCTAAGGCTTCTCTTTTGTTGGTAGTTTTTAAAGGTTCTGTTAGTTGAACTGGGTTCTTGTAGTTGTCTGACCAAACGAGATAATACCAACCGCCTGGTGTTTTTTGGAGTGATGCCATAACAACTTATCATTCTTCAATGTTTCTTAGTAGGCGGCCGAGTAGACCAATGGCCGCGTGAAGGATCTCGAAATCATGTTCAGGCAAACCGGCATGTGCCTGGATCTGTGCTAACCTAGATCTTAGATCAGAGATATTTCGTCGTGATAATGCATGTTCGTTCGGTATTTGATTTGTGTATTGATCTATCGACATAAGCCATATTGGAGACACTTTCAGTATCTCGCTCATCTTCTCATAGTTTTCAATACTAGGTTGTGCCTTGTTGGATTCCCATTTTCCAATAGTAGTCCGGTGGACACCAAGTTTATCAGCTAAGTCGTCTTGAGAATATCCCGCTCGTTCTCGAGCTTTTTGAATTCTGGTTGACGACTTGTCTTGCCTAGTCTCAGTAGTATAAACTTCTTTTGTGATGTATTCAACTTCTTCTTCACCTGTTTGGTTGGTATTTGGCGGGTCTTCAATCGTTAGTTCTGGCAAAATGGCTCTGATGCCGAGTTTTGGATCAATAAATGTCCATTCATGGCCCATCTTTACAAATCTAATTTTGAGTGCATTCTCAAGTTTTTTCTTTGATTCATAACCTGGTGTGTTTACACCGGTGATCCATTTGGATAATTGTGATAAATGAACATTTATTTCTTCAGCTAAATTCTTCTTACTAACTCCATTGTAATCAATGTAATAGGCAAGTGCTTCGTTAATAGTCTGAAAATATTTTAAATGATTTGGTTTGTTTTCGCTTGACATTCACATTCCTCATTCCGTATTATCTTGCTAAGCAAAATGTAAGTTTACTAATTGTAATTCAAGTTAATGACAATCACAGCCATGTCAAATGTTGAACTAAAAAAGGCAGTTTCCATTGCAAATGTGTTGAATGGGAATACGTTTGACTCACTAAAAAGTCGTATTAAAGCGTCTAGGGGCATGATTGTTATGGTGTTGAATGGTAAAGCAAAATCCGAAAGAGTATCTCTAGAATTGGTTGATTATGTGAATTCAACACACCCAGAAATCTTTGAATTGGTGAAAAATCATGCAAGAAACGAAGACTAATGACTCAATTGTAGCAATTTCCTTGATTGAAAAGGGAATCGAATTGCTCAAAAAAGAGAATTTTATTCTCATGGAGCAAAACAAGAAGATGGCAAGACAATTGGAGCAACGCCAATTCATGTCAAAGTCGTCTGCCGCAAAATTCTTGGGTGTTTCTCATACACAAATCAGAAGGTTAATTGATGCTGGTAAGTTGAGGGAGCATAATGGGCGTATATCGAAGCTTGAGTTATACCGGTTTGCCGATTATTCCGTCTCGGCTATTAAAAACAAAACATTGCTGGAGGAGTCATGTGGATGATTTGGGTAGGACTTGCTGTATTAATGATCTTATTAATGGTCTTCTCCGCATTTAAAACTGCTGCTGATTATGATCGATCAGTTGAGGAGTGGTTCACTCGTATTGATAAAGAGGAGGATAAATGACAAATGATGACAAACTAGAAATTATCAGACTTGCTGTAAAAATGCGTGATGCACAGAAGGCTTATTTCAAGGGTCGTGCTTCTTCTCAACGTCTGGATTTGCTAATTGAAGCAAGGAGTTTGGAAACTCAATTTGATAAACGAGTAGAGGAGGTTTTCAAGCAAGTTGACTCAGAATCGAACGTAGTTGCAAAACTCCTGAATCAGGGAGTTCATTGATTTTTGGTATCTCATGTATCTATTGACGACTAAGACCTAGCCTGTGTGCTTTGACCGGTGTACAGGCTTTAATCGCGGCATAGAGGAGCGGTCGTCCTCGCGTGGCTCATAACCACGAGATCCCAGGTTCGAATCCTGGTGCCGCCACATATAACTAATCCGGAGGATTATGGAAAAGACAGAGCTGGTGGCGAAGCCGGTAAAGCTTCCGAGTGATTTTAAGAGGGTTAAATTTGCCTCTGTGATTCTGGGATCACGGTTTTTTCACGATGGAGTCATTTACCAAAAGGTGAATGATTTCAAGGATGGAAAGCCGATGTATTCAGGTGCAATGGCTACTAGTGGTAACATTGGTGGTCAAAAAAGTATACCGGATTGTGATCCAGATTTGATGGTTTGGGCTAATGATGATTCAATCAAAAAGGAGATCTCATGACTACAGATATACGATTAGTTGATTTAGTGAACTCTATTAGGGCTTCGTTGGATCGTAACTCACTGCAATCATGTGATTATTTCCTTGATGTAAAGTCTACTGGTCCTAAGAGCGTCAATGTCATAGTTGAAGTAAGATACTATAGATTGTTTTCAGTGGTGAATCATTATGTGATAACTAGTATTGGTCCCGACTGTTCATTTCAGAAGATTTTGGATCATGTTGAAGCTTGGGCGTTCTACATGTCGAAGAATCCAGAGCTATTAAAGACAGGTGTTCCTACTCGTCAGCTGAAAAAGAAAGGAAATCTATGTCTGAACTAAAGCCGGTCACGGTACTGGAAGAAGTAGTGGCTTCAAAGCTTTACGAAACTTACTGCAAGGTGGTAGGTGGGAAAGCCTTCAATGGTGATCCTCTTCCTTCATGGAGAGAGTTTGCCTCTGACGGCAATAAGAAGAAACAAGTCGAGGCCTGGTATGAGGTAGCTCGAGAAGCACTTACAATTAAAGAAAATTTGAACTATGCAGAAGATCGATCAGCAATCAGTAAGTGAAGAGATCAAATCCATCAAGTTTGAACTCACTCCAGATGAAATAAGTGATAAGCAGGATACTCTTGTTGATCTGTTGAATCAAGTGCAAGAGTTGAGAACGGAGCTTAAACGCATATCTGCAGATTACAAAAAGAAGATCAAGGACATCGATGCTCAGGTGTCTGATTTGGCTCGAGTCTTGCAGGATGGGTTTGAAGTACGGCCGGTTCATTGCCGGCTCGTCCCGGACCATAATCTGGGAGTCATGACATACTTTGACGAAGAAGATGCCATAGTTTATGAGCGTCCTCTTTGTCCGAGTGAAAGACAGCTAATGTTGGTAACAGGGGAGTAGTTATGAGCGATTTTAAAATCATTGGAGTCGTATCCAAAGAAGAAATTCCAGAGGGTATAGGTCGTAGAGCTGCAAAGTTTGAACCACTACTCGAAAAAATCGATGCAATGCCGATTGGGAAGTATTTGCATGTCCAGGTTACGAAGCCTCATCATGTGAAATCTATCAAGTTGCTATTGTCGAAACGTCGACCGTTGCTGAATTTTGATGTTTTTGCTCGAGGTTGGGATAATAAAGTAGTGCTGAATGTCTACATCAAGAGGATGAAATGAGTGACCCATTTTCATTGTTGGATCCAGAGCTATTGGATAGTGAGATTACCGTTGGTGAGTATTTCGAGCATGTGAAAATTGCAGGTGCAATGACGGATAAGGCTCTGATTAGGAGGGTTGAGGATGTAGTCTGTGCTCTCCCGATCAAGAGTATGGCATTCATTGCTTTGAATGAATTGTTAAACAGATACAGGAGAAAAAAATGAGTCAATTAATTAAGCCTTTGAAAATGTGGAGTGTGCATGTTGTTGACAGGGAGATAGCATGAAAAAATCAAAGGAAAAGGGTAAGGTCTTCTGTGTGCATGAAGAAGATGTTATCAATTATGGTGCTCATACTGCGATAGTGTTATATCATCTTCGTTGGTGGCTTAGTCAAAATAAAGTGAACAAGAGAAACATTATCGATGGGAGAGTATGGAGTTCTAATTCAGTATCAAATTGGTCTGAGTATTTTACATGTTTGACTAATGATCAGGTTAGAAGAGCATTTGAGAGAGCTGAAAAAGCGGGTATAGTGTTAAGTCGAAAGTCGAAAATCGAGAGTGATGGAAGGTCAAAAATGTATACTATTGATGAACCAGAATTCATTTTTGAATCACCTCATAATGAGCAGGAAATGTTGGCAGAATTGCCAAATATAGACACTGAAAATGAGCAGGAAATGTTGGCAGAATTGCCAAATAGAAACGCTAAAAATGAGCAGGAAATGTTGGCAGAATTGCCAAATATATTGGCAGAATTGCCAAATAATTCGGCAGAATTGCCAAATCCCTATTATAAGGAAACAGTTCTTAATACAGTTATTAATACAGTTGTTCAAAAAAATAAAAATTCTTTGGTTGTTGATGGGACTACAAGTTTCAAGGGTAAGGGGGGGATTGAGTTTAATGTGACTCTACCGGATGAGCTCAATAATCAAGAGTTTTGCACTTCTTACCAGGAGTATCTGGATCACTATGCGGACCAGTACAAACGCTTCAAAAGCGTTATGATGGTTGAGAAAGATTTCATCGAGTTGGCTCGATTGAAGTCTAGAGGAAACGACGTTATCGAAGTCATCAATCGAACTATTCGAAGTGGTGGGTATGAGTTCTATGATCTTCCCAGGAAAGATGAACCGGTTAAAGAAGTTCGTGGTAGTGGACCAAATTGGGGGTTAATGTGATGCATGCTCTAAAAAATGAACTGATTGGAAGAATTCCACCGGCTGCATTTGAGATTGAGGAAGCAGTACTTGGTTCAATGATGATGCTTCGGGATAGCTACTGTGACTACTTTTTCCGATTAACGGTTGATCATTTTTACAAGCCAGCCAATCGAATAGTTTACAATGCGATTAAAAAAATTCATGAATCAGGAGAGTTCCCAGACTTAATTTCAGTTGAGGCTATTCTCTCCGATTCAGGCGAACTCGATATAGTTGGTGGTGTTGTTGGATTGTTAGACATAACTGGATCAGCGACATCAAACACTGAATATCACATCGAGATCCTTCATGATCGTATGATCCGTAGAAGTGCAATTCATCAATGCACAGAAATCATAAATTCCGCTTATGAATCGGATGCTTATGTGGTCTTGGACAAACTAAGTGCAGCATCAATCGGTATCGGTGCTGATTCTGTAAAGCCGGCATCACTGACTGGATCGCAGATCATTGAGAGAGAGAAGAATGCTCCTGTTGCAGAGAGGCTTTACACGGGAGTTCGAAAACTCGATGAAGTACTTTATGAAAGCTGCGGATTGGTACGAGGGCAAGTTGAACTAACAATTGCTGACTCCGGTCATGGAAAGACTCAGTATGCCATGTGGAAAGCTTCCAGATTGATGAAGCGTGGTTACAAGGTGCATTGGATCCAACTTGAGGATTATGATACTTCTACGGCTGAATACTTTGCAAAGGTGTGCGGCGACTTTATGGATAACGTTCGTATATGCCATAGTCTTCGTGAAATAGAGGATATCAAACGAGAATGTCGTCGTGTGAAGAAAGAGTTTCGGAGTGACTACATCGTCTTCGACTACGTTCAGAATATCGATGCTAACAAGAAAGAGAGATCCGGAAATGTTGAGTATATCTCACAGCAGATCACTCGATTGGCTCAGGATCTAAATGTGGTTTGTCATCCACTTAGTCAGGTGACGATTGATTACGGTAAGCGTCACGGCTGGAGACAAGAGCCAAACTATGGTGATGTCCGTTGGTCCCAGCAGCTGAAGCAGGATGCTCACATCATCACTAGTGTATTCAGGCCTAAGATGGTAGATGGTCTTATCGAAGGTGAAAACGTTCTGGACTGGGATGGAAGGAAGCAGCCGTTAGATTCAGTTTACGTGAGACAATGTAAAGTGAGAAAAGGTAAACAAGAGATCAAGAGATTGCAGTTGATTCATTTGGATCATGGTCTTGAGATACTCGCAAAACAGGAGGAACCACATGTCAGCTGGTGATAGAGCTTTCGCGGAACGAGTGTTTACGGCACTACGGGCAAAGTGGAATTCAACGAATTCTATGAACGAAATTCAGGAAACTTCAAATCTATATCGGAATCGATATCCTGGTAAAGAGGAGATTGTTGACAGAGAATTGGATCGATTCCGAAAAGGTATATTTAATAATAAAACATTGACATCTAGTGACAATGCATGTTGTTCCATTGTCACAGAAGTTGGATGTTCTTGGACATATAAATTGGTCGAGGTAGCATGAGTCAGAAGCAAATAAAGAAGTACAAAAGGTCTATCGATAAGGCGGCGCAACGTAACCGAACAGCAATTGCTATACAGTTCCTGGAGTGGGTTCGCCAACAGCCATTTTCTTACAGGCTTCGATTCTGTTGGGACATTATTCAAGGGGCTAGAAAGGAGTCGAATGGAAAAGTCGGAAGTTTATAGAAGGCACGAGCCCAACACGAAGTACTCTGAGTCTGCCGAGAGAACTGAAAGAAAGAAGTTCTATCAAGGTAAGTACTGGAGAGCATTGAGAGCTCGCGAGCTGAAGAAAGCACAAGCGAATGATCTTGCAGATGTGACCAGGATATACAATCAGAACAAGGATATTCCATTCACTGATCTACAAGTGTTCTCTTCTCAGGATCCTATTCGTCCATACTGCCGTGAATGTATTAAGGAGAATCGAATTCAGCCTGCGTTCGTCTTGGATCACATCAAAGCTATCAAAGATGGTGGTGCACCATTAGACTCAAGTAATCTGCAATGGCTTTGCAACTTCCATCACCAATCAAAATCATCTAAGGAAAGGTTCAATCGTGAAGGTTAACGATAAACATAAACAAGTTGGGTTAACGGTTGCTATGAATCTGACTTTCATCCTTGCATACATCTTCGAAGTATTCTGCATCGTAGGACTCATTTGGTCTGCAATTGAAATCTTTTTGTTGGATGATCTGATGCAGCAGTTTCAAGTTGCTGCAAGGATGTTCATGCTTTTGGCTTTTGTGATCATCAGTAGTTATTACACTGGTCAAAACTATGGAACAAAGCTTCCAGCTGTCAAAGAATCAAAAAAGGGGGGCGGGGTTTAAATTTTCTGGAGGCGGTTTCTTGTAACCGCTTGTCTAGGTAATTTTTTTCACTGTCAAAATTAGGCAAAAATTAATAGGAACAGTTATTTATGGCACGAGGAAGACCAAAGAAGCCGACACATCAGAAGATTCTGGAAGGTACTTATCGTAAGGACCGAGAGCCGGTGAATCCGCTTCCACTGGACTCAATGGACTCGCTTCCTAAGGCACCTTCATACCTGACAAAGACCGGTCAAAAGGTTTGGAGAGTCGTGGTTGAAAGACTCTTGAAGCTGGGTGTTTTGTATGACCTTCACCTGGAACTGTTGGCCATGTACTGCGGTGAAGTTGCCATGTACCAGGACATGAGTGCGGTGATCAAGGAGAAGCAGGAAAAGGGCCAACGCCTGTATTCCCAGGCGATTGGGAAAGATGCTAAGAAGGTCATTGAACTTCGCATGCGTGACGATGCTCTGAAGAATGCACTCATGCTTGGTGCTAAGTTCGGATTCACATTATCCGACATAAAAGGAATCGAACTTCCAGAAGATGCCTTGACACCTGGTGCAGATCCATATAACGGGGAAAGACCAAAACCATTTTTAGTAGGAAATGCAGGATATTAAGACCGGTATTGAAAAATTCGATCAGTACATTGGAGGTGTTTCATCCCGTCGGATATCGGTGTGTCGATTCGTAAAGTTGGCCATTAAAAGGCATCTCCGGGACATGAATCGATTTGATGATGACAGTTTTGAGTACTATTTCAATCCTGGTGCAGCGCTTCATGCGTTAAACTACTTCAACAATCTCCGGCACTGGAAGGGGAAATGGGCTGGACAAGTTGTAGTGCTTGAGCCCTGGCAAGTGTTCGTCGTTGGATCGCTTTTTGGGTGGCTACGGAAAGACAACAATCTCCGACGATTCAGGGAAGGTTATTTAGAGGTCCCTCGGAAAAATGGAAAGACCACAATCCTGGCTGGTATTGGTTTATACTTGATGGACTTCGATAATGAGCCTGGTGCCGAAATCTACTCAGCTGCTACTTCCAGGAATCAGAGTATGATCGTATTCAATGATGCTTATCAAATGGTTTCTCAGAGCGATAAGCTTCGTCGAGAGTTGACGCTCCGAAAATCAACCATCGTATCTAATCGCATGAAATCAAAGTTCATGCCACTTTCCAAAGAGTCTAAACGGATGGATGGACTGAATACTCATGGTGGATTATTTGATGAGCTTCATGCCTGGCCGTCCCGTGATCTCTATGATGTGATTGATACGAGTACTGGTTCCAGGGAGCAACCAATGTTGGTATCCATCAGCACGGCCGGAGATAATCGCGAAGGTATCTGCTATGAGATCCGCGATTACTTGATCAAGGTACTTGAAGATGTGATTCAAGATGAGCGTTTTTTTGGGATCATTTTCACCATTGATAAAGGTGATGAAGAAAAGTGGGACCAGCCGGAAGTAATGAAGAAAGCGAACCCCAACTTTGGGATCTCACTTTTTGAAGAAGATCTTCAGGCATTGGTAACTAAGGCTCGAGAGTCTGAGGCAAAGAAGAATGATTTCAAAACAAAACGTCTGAACATTTGGATCTCCAGCTACAGCTCCTGGATGGATATGGATTCCTGGGGAAAGAATGAATCAAGTGATTTGGATATCGAAGAATATAAGGGGAAGCCTTGCTATATAGCGTTGGATCTGAGTTCAAAGTTGGACCTTGCTAGTTATGTAATTCTATTTCGAGATGGAAAGAAATTGATACCGTTCTTCAGGCATTATCTACCTGAAATGACAATCGAGAGGAATCTCATTGGAAAGAAGTCCATTTATAAAGCCTGGCAAACAGCCGAATGGATCCGTACTTGTGCTGGAGAAGTAATCGACTATGATCAGATTCTTGAGGATATCCGTAATGATCTATCCATGTTTGATGTCCAGGCAGTTGGCTATGATCCGTTCCAGGCAGCGTACTTGGTGCAACAGCTTCAGAAGGATAAGGTGAAGACGATACAGATTGGACAAACGGTCAAGAATCTGAGCGAACCGACTAAAGAGCTTGAGGCACTTGTGAAGTCTCAAGGAATCGAGTATCAGAAAGATCCAGTCCTTAGATGGTCTGTGAGTAACGTGGTTGTCCGCTATGACAAGAAGGACAACATATTTCCCACTAAAGAGGGGAATGATAACAAAATAGATCCGGCAATTGCTCTGATAATGGGTATTGCCATGCATTTAATCAAACCAATAAAACCTACAGTCAAAAGAAAGGCGAGGGTATATGTCGCATAAATCAGCTAATAGAAAATTGAACCTGTACAAAATCCAGGATTTCGATAAACGATTTTTACAGTTAACTGGAGATAGTGCGACGTATGAAGAAGCCTATGAACGTCTGGAGCAAGAATTTTCTGAGCAATTTGGCACCAGGCGATACAAGAATTATGAGAGTTACCGGAAGACTAGGAATCGGAGAATTAAAAATTTTGTTTGATTTTTTAAAATCAGTATATGTAATCAAACAAACTAAACTAAAAAAAGATGAAAAAAATTACTGCGTTTGATGGGCTTCGAGTCGGAGCTTCAATACTATTTAGGACTGACGGTAAAAAATATGTAGAAGTAGAATTATTTGATTATTCGAAAAATTTCTGGAATGAATTGTTAGATTCATACCTGAATGGACGAGATGTTTTATATGAAGGATTCATGATTGAATATGATATAAATTACAAGCAAATAGGCATTAAAAAAGGTGTAGTATCTTGTACGGTTACAGATGTGCCTCTTCAATATGAACCTGGCAATCCAATCATGTTACTTGGAAATTCAAAACCAACATTTCATGATACAGATCAATGATTTAAAATGAGCAAAGAGTTTGAGTGTCTTGGTTTCGAGAGGTTATCAGCTGGATTATATAGAGCATCGATTAGGGTTTTAGATGATGACTCTTGGTATTACTTACGTCAAGCATCCGACAATCAAGAAGAATTTGTCATTAACTTAGATTGTACTACTGTAGATGGGACATTCTTGCAGAATCTCTGGGTCAAATGTATCATTATTTCATCTTCAAAGAATTATGAGTGGGTCCCTGTTGAATTGATAGGATATAACCATATCCCTGTGAAAAGTTTTTAAGGTGGAGCAATGTTCCATTTATAACTAAAAACTAAGAAGTGGAACATTGTTCCATTGATAGGCTATTAGGTTCATGGGTAGTTTGGACCCATGACAAGCCTAACGCAAATATTCAGCATTGATAATCCTCCTCAGGAGTTCATGAAGGTTCTCCAGGGTCCATTTTCAAATGACTCTGGGATCAATGTGAGCACAGACAACGCGCTTACTCTTAGCGCTGTTGGTCGTGCCGTTCGGGCTATAGCCAATCCAATTGCCCTGGTCTCAAAGCATATCTACAGGAAGACTGATGGCAAACGAGAAAAACAGTCTGGCCATCCAGCTCAGCAGCTTATCTCAAGGAAACCGAATCCTTACACCAAGGCATATGATTGGTTCAATAATGCCCAACTATCGGTACTTCTTTGGGGGAATTTCTACGCTCGCATAGTTCGAGATAGAGATTACAATCCAATTAAACTGATCCGCTTCCCGGATGGAGTCATCAAGCCAGTATTAATTGATGATGAATTGTTCTATGTGGATCGCAGAACGGGCAAAACCTATACTCCAGATGAAATATTTCACATCAAAGATTGGAGCAAGGATGGAATTGAAGGTATGTCTCGAGTTTCCCAGTATCGTCAAGGTATCGGACTTGGATTAGTTTCTGAGAAGTTCCAGGCCTCATTTTATGGAAATGGTGCTCATCAGGGTGGAATCGTTTATGTAGATGAAGAGGCCGGGATCGATTTCGGTGAAACTCCTGAAGAGGAAGAATCGGAAATGAATCGGATCCGCAAAATGGTCACTGATCCATATACGGGCGCAGACAATTTTCATAGGGTGATGCTCCTTCCTCCTGGTATGAAGTTCGAGCGCCTGACGATGCCGCTTAAGGATGCTGAATTTCTGATTTCCAGAAAGTTCCAGGTAATTGAAGTCGCTCGCATGTTCGATACTTCACTCTCAAAGCTTTTCGAACTCGAGAGAGCAACCAACTCCAACAACATCGAACACCAGGGAATAGAGTTTGTCCAGGAAGCGATACTCCCCTGGACAACAAACTGGGAGCAAGAAATCAATGATAAGCTTCTTCGTGAAGATCAGAAGGATGATCACTACTGCAAGTTTAACCTGGACTCGCTTGTCCGTGCAGATATGAAGACCAGGTACGAAGCTTATTCGATGTCACTTGGTCAAGGTGTTGGATTCCAGTCTACTGAAGAAGTGAGAGCGCTCGAAGATAGAGATCCAATCGATGAGGATAATCTATTCAAACCAATGAATTATAACCGACAATCTGAAAGAGCTGACAATGTTTAAGTTCAAATTTGTAAACAATGCCGATGCTGACACTACCACTATTTATGTAGATGGAACCATTGGTCGAGACTTTTGGGAGGAGTATTTCACTGGAGAGAAGTCCGAGAACACAATCAAAGAGTTTCGCAAGAAACTTGCGGCTGTTGAGACATCAAAAGTGAATGTCGTTATCAACTCATATGGTGGTGATGTAAAAGACGGGATCTCGATAATGGATGAACTTGCAAAGTTCAAAGGCGATGTGACAACTATTGTTGAGGGTATGACTGCCAGTGCTGCAACATTGATCTCTCAGGGTGCATCCCAGGGCAAAAGACAGATGAGCAAAAACGCTCTCTTCCTGGTCCATCAAGCCATGATCGGTATCTGTAGTTACCTGAATGCTAACAAGGCTCAGAGATTGGCTGCTGACATCGAGAAGATTACAGATCATGCAGCTCAGATTTATGCTAGCAGATCCGGACGTGACAAAGAGTACTTCCGAAATCTGATGAATGAGAGCGATGGAGAGGGTATTTGGTTGACGGCAGATGAGGCACTGGAGCATGGCCTCATTGATGAAGTGATTGATTATGCTTCGCAGCGTGATGATGAGGGCGAGTCCACTGCAGCAACGAACAAGGCAGGCATGAGCCTACTTCATGCCACAATCAATCTTCCGGAGATCCCGGAAGAGAAACTGGCAGCATCATTGAAGAGTGCTCGCAGCAGAGAAATCGAACTCATAAAACTAAAAGGGAAAGTATCATGAAAAAGAAACTGATGGAGAAGCGTGCTGATCTGCTTAACAAGATGCAGGCGCTCAACGAGAAAGAAGGATTTTCGAGTGATGATCAGACAACATATGATCAATACAAAAATGAAGTTGCGGATATTGATCGGCAACTTTCAAACATCGCAGCCGTTGACGCGCTTCGATCGAATCAGGCCGTAAACCACGTCGCGGACTCTGAGACTAAGGAGATCCAAAAGAACTGGAATTTTTCAGAAGCACTTCGACAGGCAAAAAACAAGAGACTTGATGGTTTCGTGCTTGAAATGCAGCAAGAAGCACAGCAAGAAGCTCGTGATTCTGGTATCAGCCTGACAGGAGCTGAAGGCACCCTTCTTATTCCTACGGCAATCCAGAATGCGAAGATCTTTCATAACACGGCAACACCTGTTGTTGTTGGTGTTCCAGCACAAGGTGGCAGGGCTGTAGAAACAGAACTACGATCTTTTGTGGATTACCTTTGGGATGCAATGGTACTAACTCAGATGGGAGCCGATTTCATACCTGGCTTGGTTGGTAATATTACATTCCCGAAAGAGAATGCTGTTGCTGAAATGTCCTGGAATACCGAAACCGGTGACAGTGATCAATCGTCTCCTACATTCTTGCTGAATGAGATGAAACCTAAGCGTGGATCAACTTTCGTAGATGTATCTAACCAAGTTTTGATTCAAACTTCGAATGCGATGCAGTCAAGAATAGCTAGACAATTGATCAATGCCGTATCTAAAGGTATTGAGAAAGCTGCTATTGTAGGTGGAGAGACCAATGGACCAGTAGGTATTCTCAGTACCGTCGGCATTGGTGACGTTGTTGGTGGAACTAATGGAGGTGCTCCGACGTGGGACAAGATTGTCGAACTTGAAACCAAAATCGCTGCTCTCAATGCTGATATCGGAAGTCTTGGATATTTGACGAATAGCAAGGTTCGAGGCAAACTTAAAACTACCTCAAAGGTTTCGGGTCAAAATGGGTTTATATGGGAGGGTGATGGAACAGTGAATGGATATCGTACTGGGGTTACGAATTTGGTACCATCGAATCTGACTAAAGGATCTGCTTCGGCTATTTGCTCCGCTCTGATCTATGGGAACTTCAAAGATCTGTTGATCGGTCAATGGGGTCCATTGGAAATCATGGCCAATCCATATACGAAAGCTAAATCAGGAATCACGGAATTCATTGTAAATATCTATGTGGATGTTTTGGTTCAAAGAGCTCAGAGCTTTGCGGCCATGAAGGATGTTCTCACAACTTGATCTACTGGTTAATACTCGGGAGGCATATGCCGCCCGAGTATTTTAATTACGAACATTAATTTTGAAGTCATGTTTATCACTTTTCGTTCATGTCCACCTGGGTACTCATACACAGCTCCTTATACATATGATGTGTCGGAAAAACTTGCTAAGAAGTTTATAGCTGATGGAGTTGCAAGTATTTCAACGCCTGTGCTCCCAAATGATTTTCCAGCTCGCAATAAATTGATTGAAGCTGGAATTGAAACTGTTGACGACATCAAGACGAATTTGATGGATATCAAAGAGATTGTTGATGATAGTGAAATGATAGCCATTAAGAAAGCCATCAAGTAATGCCACAAGTCAGACTTACAATTCCGGGTGTAGATCCAATAAGTGTTGAGGAAGTGAAAGCTCATCTTCGTAAAGATGGTTCTTCGCTTGATACACTGTTGCTGTCATACATCAAAGGGGTCGCATCTCGAGTTGAGTCTGAATTTCGCATTCAGCTAGTTCAAGCACAGTGGAAGTATACGATCAGTAAAATGGTGCAGGGTATGGATTTACCGCTTCCGGTTGTGGATCATTCGACTGTTGAGGTAAAGTATTTTGATTCTGATGACCAGGAACAAACGTTAAGTACTGGAAGCTATGAGCTTGTTAAGCACCGGTTGACATCGAAGATATACTGGAACAATGATCTGTATTTGAACTTGTCCAGGAACAAAATGTATCCGATTTCAATCACTTTTTCAGCCGGTTATCCGGTTGAAGATGGTGTTGCTCAAATTCCAGAGAGTGTGAAGATCTATCTGAAGACACTCATAGGTCATGTGTTCGTCAGTCCAGAAGGATTGGCAGATTCACGATTTGAGAATGTGATGAGCAAATACAGATCATTTCTGGGTGACCACGTGCGGAGGTATCTACCATGATTATACAATCACATCAATTTGATAAACGGGTCATTCAGAAAAGAGTGACATCCACATCAAATGTAAGTGGACAAGTTAAGCCAGTATTAGTCAACTACGATGAATTTTGGGCTCGTTTGCAGTACCGTGAAGAGAAAAGGGAAGTGAATGGCAAGGTTGAAAGCGTTGTGCAGCGGCCGGTCTTTTCAGCCAGGCGAAACGACGACATAAAAAAGACCGATATACTAGAATGTGAAGGTAAGGAGTATCGAATTGATTCGGCTATTCCAACGGACAACGGAGAATACACCATTATACGTGCATATATCGATGACACAAAGTGATTACATATTAGATGCTGGTGAGATCATAAAAGTTGACGAGGGCTTTAGTGGTATCCCATACAAGTGCCCTGCAGGTTACTTGACCATTGGATATGGTCGGAACCTCGATGCGAACCCACTTACACCATCAGAGGCTGAAATCTTGATGTATAACGACATCGAGAAGATTGATTCGGAACTTAAGAAACGACTTCCATACTTCGCCCAGCTCACTCCAGCTCGGAAGGTCGTGCTAATTAGCATGGCTTTCCAGCTGGGGCTTAATGGACTTCTTGGATTTCGAAAAACGCTAGCATATCTAGCGATTGGAAGTTTTGAGCATGCTTCCAAAGAAATGCTCAATTCTCGATGGGCAAATCAAACTCCGAAAAGAGCCAGGAGACTGGCAGAAATGATGAGGAGAGGATGATGCAGTATGTTAAAGAGTATGCTCCAAACATCATTATGCTGTTAATCATCGCAGCAATAAATGTCGGTGTATACTCTGCAAGTGTGAGTTATATGAGTGCGCAACTAGCTGAACTGAAAGCAGAGAGTAAAATCTATAATGAGCGTATTACCGCAATTCAGTTACAGATAGCTACTCAATCAGCAATGAGCGATAGAGTTACTAAGCTCGAGGCTAAAATGGATTTGGTCGAAACTGAAAATCTCCGCTTTTGGAGAGAAGATTGGCCAAAAATTGAACGAATCATAAACGAAGTGGATAGGAATAGACGATGAAATTTTTAAAAAAACTTGGTAAGCGTATCAATCTTCCGGACACAGCGGTGGGTAAAGTTCTCAAAGCTGTTGGCGGATTGATTGGTGTTGGTGGCACAGCGGCAGTTACAGTTGTGCCTGGTCTCTTGTTTGAGTTGACTGGCAATACCATTGTTGATGTGGCTATTGTGGTCGTATCCGGAGCGGTCATTTATTTGGCTGGTAAATACCCGGTCCCTGATCAGTACAAAAAGCAGGTCGAGGACTAATGGAATTCACGCTCGAGACACGGGGCATACAGGAAGCAATCAAGATCCTGCAGTCACTCAAGAAAGATGTGACTCGTTTGGATTTTGAAAGATCGGCAGAGAAAGGACTTGAAAATGTTCGTAGAGCTGCTATTGCTAATGTACGTGCCGTGACTCGACGTAGAACTGGAAGATTACAAGATGCTATCGTTATTAAGAGAATGGATGCCAGGGTTCGCAGAAGATATGGTTACTTTGCTGGCAGCTATGTTGGGGTGGATTATAAAAAAGCACCACATGGTCATCTCATAGAGTATGGTACAGGTCCGCGATTCAGAACTACAAAAAGTGGAGTTAAGTCTCGTACTGGCACACACAAGGCGACACCATTCCTACGGCCAGCATATCAAGAGAATCGTGAATTGATTTTCAGGGATGCCAGGAGTGAGCTGGGTGATCGCATTCAGCGTAAGATCAATCGTGCTGTCAGAGCTAATAGGGCAAGAGTATGAGTTATCGAAAAGATCTTGTGGCCAAACTAACTGCGACGCCAGGCATTCAGACAAAGGTGCAGGGACGTTATTTTTTTGGAGAAGCTCCAATCGAGGAGCCTTATCCGCTTATCGTGTTTTTTTCATACACGGGTCGGCCGGTATCAGCAAAAGGATCTCAAGCTAAAACAGATGATACAACGGTCCAGATAGAAGTTATTTCTAATGATCTAGATGAGGTTGAGCAGCTCTCCGCCGAATTGCTCACTGCTCTCGACCGGCAATCATTTGGAAAGTGCTACCACTGTCTTCACTTGCGAACAGTGGATGACTTTGACACAGAATCAAAGACATATCGGATCATACAAGATTATCAATTTTGGCAACGGAGGTAATATGAGTGTATCAAAAAAAGAAGTAGCTACTGTGAAATTGGCTGAGGCGATCGTGATTGAATCAGTGGATGTGCAACTGGAAATCAATGGTGATGGGTGGAAGTTGACGGGCAAGAATATTAACGATTATCGAGCTCTCAGGGCTCTGCTTACTAACTCTAAAGGAGAAGATCATGGTTGAGAATGGATCTGTTGTTTTGTTAAAAATTGGGGTCAATGCAATTGCTGCGACTCAAAATCTGTCTTTGACGATTTCGAACAATTTAATTCGAACCACGACAAAGGGGAATGATTTCCATACCTACAAGTATGGCCGGCGGCGCTGGAACGGATCTGTGAAGGGGTTGGTGGATATCACAGATACTACTGGGCAGGTTGCTTTGTTGAATGCTGCAAGAAATGGGACAGAGATCTCAATTCTGATTGGGAAAGCTACTCCGGCGTCCGGTGATCCTGTGTATGCTGGCGCGGTGCAGGTCGAAAAACACTCTGAAGGGTATAACGAGGGAAATGAATCGACACTCGATATTTCATTCAGAGGTAGTGGCCCAATCTCACAAACAATAACATCCTAATTCTAAGGCTATGAGCGATAACAAACTAGTTGATTTTGATGTTGAGTTACGAATCTCTGGATCTGTACTCAACGATATGAAAGGGTTCGGCTTTGACCTCGATGGGGAGAAGATTGATACCACAAATTTCGATCATGCAAAGTGGGAAAAGATAATTGCCGGTCACAAGAATCTGAAGATCAGTGTTAACGGAAACCTGGATAAATCATCCGCTAATAATGTTCTGGATTTGATTGCAGCATTGATCTCAGAGGAAGTGTTGCCGTATAGTATTTTTTACAAGACGGCTGCAGCCTCGCAGCGAGAATCCATTTCGGGAGTCGCTTTAATTGAGAATGCCAATTTGAATATGGATGACGGTACTGATGTTAAGTGGACTTGTTCGCTTCAAAACTCCGGTGATCCAGTGTTCACAAATAAATCAGCATAGAAATGTCAAAAGCAAAAAACTTTGTAAATATAGGTGGTCAGCTTCGACCGGTGGCATTTGATCATTGGTGTTTTTACATCTGGTCGAAGACTGTAAATAAACCTCTTGAAGCGCTTATTTATGCAGGATCATTGAACTTCTGGGAGCTCATGGAGTTGATACGATCCGGTTTGTACAACGGTACCGTTGTTGAGGGCAAGCCGATTGAGATCAGTTCACAGCAGGTGTGTAACTGGCTATCCGAGCGGCCGGAGGCACAAGGAGAGATCCTGGAGATTTTCTTTGAATCCAGCACGAGACTCTGGGGGGAACCCGATAAGGGGGAGTTGGATCCGGAGAGCGAGAAAAGCAGCCAGTAACTTTTTCCGGATTACTGGAACAGGCGGCATCTGTTGGTTTGAAGCCGGATGAGTTCTGGAGGATGACACCAGTCGAGTTCTTTGCATTTGCAAAAGGGTATACAAAATCACTCGATCGTAAATATGAGATTGAGAGCAAATTGCACGAAAACTTGATATGGTATCTGAGGCTGGCAACATATCGAATTGTTCAGATACAAGCCACCAGCGCAATTGAGCTTCAAGAGATTTGGCAAATGCCTGGTGAACAGGATCTAATTCGTAAGAGTAGGCTGACAAGAAGTCAGGCAATAAAGATAGCTGAGAACTATAAAAAAGCAGGATTAATACAGTGAGCTCTGAGCCAATTGCTAAAATGTTAATGCTTCTTGGACTGAATAATGAACAGTTCGAGAAGAATATTGAGCAGGGGATTCGATCACTGCAGCGATTCGAGCGGCAGTCGAAGCGCACTGGTAAGGAGCTTACTACCTATCTCACTGCGCCAATCATGGGGATGGGCGCTATCACTGTGATGGCTTTTAATAAGCAGGAGGCGGCTGAGGTGAAACTCAGAGCTGCATTTCGTGTAACAGGTCGAGAGATTGAAGGTAATATGCAACGTGCAAAAGCATTTGCATCTGAGTTGCAGAGGGTGACAAAAGTTGGCGATGAGACTACGTTGAAATTGCTGCAATTTGCTACGATACAAGGTCTCAGTGCTGACCAATCCGAGCGAGCTACAAGGAATGCAATCTCCATGGCTGCGGCTTTTGATATGAACGAGGAATCTGCAATCAGGATGACTGCAGCACTCGAGGCTGGGGATGCTTCAATGTTGCGGCGCTATATTCCATCATTACGTGAAGCAAAGACTCAGGCAGAAGCTGTTGCCATGGCTCACACTATCCTGGGGGGTGCTTTCGAAATAGCTAAGGATGATGCTGCTCGTTTTGAAGGTCAATTGAAGCAGATCAGTAATTCGTTGGGTGATGTAGGTGAGCAGTTTGGAGGTGTAGTTGCTGGTCGGTTGATGCCTTTCACCTCAAACGTAAAAGCAGCTGTGCACTGGCTCGATAGTTTGAATATGACAACGAAAGGTAATATTGTTACGATGTTAGGGCTCATGGCAGTGATAGGCCCCACTTATTTGGCCGTTGGTACAATGACAAGATATGTATTGCTTTTAAACACAACAATGGCTAAGAATCCAGCCATGTTGGTGGTTTCCGGTTTAGTGGCGCTGGGTACAGCCTTGATGTTTGCAGAACGCAGAACGGATAGTTATATCCGGAAGATTCGAGAACAAATTAGTGAAGAAGGTAGGCTTCAGGGGACATTGGAGGAGCGTCAAAAACTACAAGTAAGATTGAGAGAGATTGATAGTGAAATTAGGAAACTTGAAAATCAATCAAAGAATAATCCATATGCTCGTGGACAGGATGTGTACTTTAAAATCAAAGCACTCCAGGATGAAGCTGCTGCGATTAGGGTCGTACATGACGAATCTATTCAGCTCCAAAATGCAAAGAAGAAGCAGAATGAGGACTATAAAAATGAATTAGCGAACATTACAGAACTGCTCGACAAATACAAAGGCTTATCAGGTCAGATGCTTCAGTATTCTGAAGCAATAGACAAGATCATTAATACGGAAAGTGCTCTTGCATTGTCAGATTATCAGGAGCTAAATCGTTTATATGAAAAGCGAAAAGCGCTAGAGGATCTCATTAAACTTCGTCAGTTTTACGGATCACTTGGATTCGATGCTGGTGAGGGTCAGATGATCACGACCAGGGGTGTAGATGCTCAGCGTGTCACCGGGCGTAATATGTCACCAACTCATGATCAAGCAGAGTACACGAGGCGCTATGCAAGTTCGGTGGATTTTCTTGGTGCCAAGTTGACTCCAGTTACAGCCAAAACAGCGGAGTGGGGTCATCAAGTTACGATTGCTCAACAACGCATGGAGGCCATGCATATGGTCACTACTGGATGGGTAGATAATTTTGGAACCGGTATCACACATGTGTTGATGCAAACAGAGAGTTTTGGCGATGCAATACGCAATATTGGTAAACTATTCTTATCGAGTGCGATACAAAAGGGCATTGGATTGTTTATGACCGGAGGTCTTTCCGGTGCTGGATTCTTCGGTAGTGGTGGTGGTCTTCTAGGTATGTTGGGATTTGCAGACGGTGGTAAGCCACCAGTTGGTAGGGCGTCTATTGTTGGAGAGAAGGGGCCAGAAATATTCGTTCCGGACCAGGCTGGTACTATTGTACCAAACTACCGATTGAGACCAGGTAGTATAATGGGTTCCGTTGGTGGTGATCAGCATATCTATATCCACTTAACTGGGGGCTTTGAACTATCCGGTCCCAAACTTTTGACTACGATCAACAAAACTATAAAACTATATAAAGGGGCATGAAAGCTAGAGTCCGACATATCGATGATCAAGGGAATGCTCATGTATTTGAGATCCACAAAGCTGGATATGTAGGTTCCTCGCTTGAGTTGGGTGGTGATAATCTCCGAGGTTTGGGTGGATTTGAACATGAGGGGTTGGATACATCAAAACCACTAGAAAACCCGATCATTTTTGGTCGGCTTGAGTTAAATGTTTTGATTAATTCGACGGCGGATGAATCTCTTCTTAATGAAATTAAGGTAGCTCAGAATAGAGATTACATGGTAGTTTGGAAATTCAATGGTAATGTGAAGTGGAAAGGGTATCTGCTACCAGATATATCTACCTACAACGAAGATCAGTATCCGTATACAGCCACGTTTACATTCAAAGACTTTACTGTCCTGGAGGGAATTGATATTCCTTTGTTGGATGATCGGAAAACTATCATTCAAGTTTTCACTGATCTGTTGGCATACTTGAATTTTGAATTAAGTATCAAGACGGTTACAAGTATGATTGAGATGCATACTGATACTGCTCATGATTTCTTGCGACAAATTTACATCGATAATTTTGCTCTCAGGCAGTATGCTCAGGATCAAGGTCAATCTGATGTGCGGATATCAGTACTTGAGGGCCTTAAAAAACTACTCTACAATTATGGAATGATTTTAAAGCAGGATGAAGGAGTGTTTGTCCTAGACCAGATTGATGGTTATGAAAATCCGGTTGCAGTGCCGGTCAATACTTACAATTCGTCTGGTGTATTTCAATCGAGAGGGAACGAGAATCTAGTTGTTATAGGGAATGTCGGTGATTTGAGAGTTGTAGTTCCTGAGTCTTATAACGAGATCAATCCGGGTTTGAAACAAGTTACACTGCAGTATGATCATAGGACAAAAGTATCCGGAATCGTACTACCACAATTCATAGATACGCGACCTGATGGCTTTAAAAGTTACAAGCAATTTTTCCAATCTACTGGTGTCGAACGGATAAAATTGTCAGGTTTTGCATATGTAATATTCAATGAGCTAGTTCCTGAGATCCCATATGCATCTGTTGTAATCAGATCAGGTGGCCTGTACTGGAATGATCAGACAAAAAACTGGCAGGGTAGTGCATATGATAATCGATATGATATGCGTGATGCTGAGAGTCGCGAAAACTTTGGGCTCGGCCAGCGCTTTACGACTCGATTGAATATTGTGACAAGTGAGATCCCGGTTTTGAATACCGGTGAAATAGAAATCACCTTCAATCAATATCCCTATGGTGGACAATCTCACACGTACTACACGGACTCGATCTTCGAACTCGAAAATGAGGAAGAAGAAGGCTCGACATCTTTGCAGTATATCCTCAGGCAACAAGGCGATTATGATGAACGATATGCACATCCGGCGTTTTGGTATGGTGATGGTCCAACTGATTATGCCAGGTCAGCCATGCGGTTTAGTGCCAGTGCTGGAGATGTTACGAATCTGAGCTGGCAACGAAGGGGGTCGACAGATTGGAGAAGTTTTGCGGAGATCCTGGCTTCCAGGATACTCGGAATTCAAAGGGTGTACACTCGAAAACTGAATCCCGATATCACTGGTAGTTATGGAGGTCGCAGGATCTTGTTATATGATGGTGAATATCACTACTATTTAGGAGGTGCGTTCAATCTCTCTAGTGGAAAATTTACACCGGTGTTGTTCAAATTGGGGTATTCATCGGAATCATCGGATCAATTTGATTTCAGGCTGGTTCAGGCTCCGGCACTGATGACTAATCAGCTGTTAACGGCAATTGATCTGTCTCGTAACGAGACCATAGATGCCATTGGTGGCTTTGTGATGCGATTGACACTTCCGATCTCCGGAGAGGTTTCACAACTTGTCTCGAGCGATATTGTGAACAGTTCTGTCGTTGTGCTAAAAAATCAGTTTGTGAGAGTGAATCATCCGCAAACGCTCAAGAGTGTTGAGTTTGTAGTTCGGGAGAATCATGTTCCTGGATCCAATATTGTTAATGTAGTCCCAAAAGAAATTGTTGGGCAGTATCCAGCTGGATCACCTGTATATGTCAGCTCGAAATCTATTGCACTAAGTCTGGCTCTTGGTGAGATCCGAGCTGAATTTCGAGCTGAAAAGGATGCTGTGGCTGTGCTCACACAACCGGTTTCCGGCTATGTCTCTAAATTGCCTATTTATGCTTTTACATTGCTCCGAAAAGGGTCAATGATCACAATCTTTAATGAGCAGCTGGGGCAATCTTTTTACGTAAAGGTTAGACAAAATGTAACTATTGGTGATCAAGATATCGATATAGATCCAGAGATGATCATCGCTCCAGCTGGGTCGTTTATATCGCAATCTAATAGAGAGTTAGCTTCACTTTGGGCCATTGATCCAGGATCTGTATTGATAGAAGTTGAGGAATCCAAAGCTCAGGATTCAATTGGTTTAATAAATCAGTTTATTGCCTCAGGCGTTGAATATACACAGTTGCTTGTTACCCGTGTAAGTGATGAATTGCATTTTTATGATGAGCAGAAGTTATATGTCACAAGGTTGGGTAGATCCGAGTATCAGCGCCAGGGGGAATTTGTCTTGATCGATGGGGACCAGGTATTGAATAGTCCAGGTGGTTATGTAGCGATCAAGCCGAAGATCTTTGTAAATGATTATATCCGGACAATTCCGACATTCCTGGTAGATCCAGCATATAATATGAGTAGCCGGATCACTATCGAAAGAAATCGCATCAATGCCACTGTGTCGCTAATTAATGATGCATTGGATGCTCAGGCAGGATTTAATGCCCAAATTACCGATGGTATCGATGGTGTGACAGCTAGCGTCGAAGCATTGGCTTCTATCACAACCGATGGGTTTTCATCACAAGCCGGGTTTAATGCTTCTGTGAGTAGTAGTATCAATGGTATCAATGATAATTTGGATGACCTCTCAGGTGGCATTGATGATGCGACAAGTAAGCTGGGAACCATAGGAGCTCGTTCGGCCATGTTTGCCGATACTAATGGAAATCTTGCGATCATCGAGCTTCTCTCCGGAACAATATCTTCTTTTGCCAGGGTAAAAGCGGATCAGGTTGAAATAGGTGCAGAGACTACTTTTTTAAGTAATACGTATAATCCTTCGACAAAGGAGACACCTGCAGGGGCACAGTCTAAAGCTACGGCTGCTGAAAATGCAGCTAAATCACATGCTGATAGTGTCTCTGAGACGGCTCGTGTTGCCGCAATTAATCAATCGAGAAACTCAGTCGCGGCTCAATTGGGCTATGTTGATTACAATGCCATGGTTGCCGAAGCTGTTGCTGGTAAGACAGTAATCAATGGTGGTATGCTCAATACCGTTCTGCTGAATGTTGCGTGGATATTTGCTCAGAATGTAAGTGTTGATGGAATCATTACTATTGGTTCTGGTCAACTTAGATCATCATCTGGGCGGATGCGGATACGATCAAATGGAATGATGTTCCGTGGCGATGATGCCAGTCCACAAGTTGACGCTGGACTTACATGGATGAATAATGAAGAGAATCAGACACTTGGTTACATGAGATTATGGCAGGATACACAAGTTGGCAGGATGCAGTATTCTGTTGACGGTACAATGGAATTCTTGTCAACTGTGGCTGGTGGATTCTCGTTCAATCGTGCAATAGCTGTAACAGCGGCAGCAAGTGCCGGGAATCATTTGATGAGAAGGAGTGACGGTGATTCAAGGTGGTTGCAGATCGATGATGTAAATGTATCTATTGCTGGTGCTAAGCGATTTGTAGGGTCACTTCGAGTTGATCAGTTGAGATCCAGTGATAATTCAGTTGGTCAAAGTGAGGTGCTTCGACTTCAAGGTGAAGGTGGATGGGTTGATTTAATTTTTAAACAAGGAATTTACTGTGGGACAAACTAATGGAAAAGTTATCACAAGCATCTGAAGATCTCATTATCGAAAAAGTCGAAGAGATCAATCAGGAGATCAGTAGATATGAAAAATATATCGTTGAGCTCAAATTGAAGAGAGATACGTTATCTGCAGATGTGACCATTATCAAAGGTAGAAGAGAAGTGCCCATTGTTCCTCCTGGAAAGAATAAGCCATGAAATCGCAAACTGTGCATTTTAATAAGCTTCCAGCTCATATCAAGGTAAGAGCTAAGAGGTATGCCAAACGGGTGAAGTTTGGAACACTTGAGGAGTCGCTTGAAGTGCTTGTGAATCAGGATACAGTTGAAGGTCCGGAATATTGGGCATTAGTGCTTCATATTACAAAAAGTGGAACTGTTAGAAATCTTAATTCATCAGAAGCTTTGGTATATCAGGTATTGAAAAACTGGACAAACGATACTTTTGGATATCGAAGACTTGTCCAACGGACAGGAATAAATAATAAAGATTTAAAGCTCATAATGTCTCGCCTTCGGGGCTTAGGGTATATAAAAAAACAAGGCAAAAAATACATTACAGTAAAATGAAAGAACAGATAATTTTATTAAAAGCGTGGATTGATTCCATGCCGGCATCAGCTCTGGACCATCAAGTTCAGCATTCACGTCTCGATGTCATTGAAAAGAAACACAATGATCTCATTGATCAATATCGCCAAGAGTTGAGCTCTTTGAAAAAAGAAGTGGAAGAATTAAAGACTAAAAATCAACGGGATCCTGTAAAATGATTGGTGCATTAGGAGCCATACCATATGGTGGAGTTGGCATACAAGAAGTGATTTTTCTACAACGGCCATCTCCCATCATAGAAGTGAATGAGTCCAGGACTCATGTCACAGTGGTGATGGGTGTGGTGCCTTGTCCTTATGAGATCAAAAGGTCTGATGGACCATATAAGGATTATCAAATCATTTATCAGGGATCTGAATCGGTTGTGATTGATGAAGTCCCGGACCCAGATATTAATTACAGTTACATCGTTCGCTGGGTGGCTGATTCACCTTTCATTCCAACTATGTCTTTAGACACATTTATTGTTCAACCTTTTAACATACTCTAATGGATCCTATTGTAAATTTTTTCAACTCCAGTATTCAATCTCTTCCGGTTGGGATCAATGACACTCAGATTGTTTTGCAAGCTGGTGCCGGTGCAAAGTTACCGAATCCAACAACTGAGGGTAGTTACAATCTAACGATCGTGGCCAATGGATATACTCCAGAGATTGTTAGGGTGACTGGTAAAACTGCAGATACTATCACGGTTTTACGTGCCCAGGAAGGAACTGTAGCTTCTGAAAAAGTAGATGGAGTGAATTGGTCTGTAATTATGGTGCCAACACGAAAAACATTCTACGACATCTATGATGCTTTGACTGATGCGGGCATTAACGAAGGTAATGGCTCAAACTTTAATCTATTCTAATTATGGCATTTTCAGGCGGAACCGGCACAGACATTGATCCCTATTTGATCTCAACGCCTCAGGATCTCATCGACATGAACTCATCGAGTTATGCTGGAGATTACTTCGAGTTAACTCAGGATATCAATCTTAAGGATACATCGGTCACTTTTGGACTGATAGGGCAGAACTTTGATGGGAAAGGGCATCGGTTATATAACTGGGAACGGAACCAGAACCAATATTTTACGGCACCGGTTAGTTCTACAACTATACAGAATATTGAGTTCCATATTTCTGCTACAGGTACTAATGCAGGCCCTTTGATCCAAAATACTTCTAATACAGATTGTGTATTTAAGAAACTTACTTTTATAAGCTATAACAAACGTGTAGGGCATTTATTTGGCGGTATTGTGTCGAATTGGATTGTCGAGGATATACGTATTATCGGCAATATTGAACAATTCGTTCAAAATGTAGTTGGGGTACCTACTGTTAAAAGGATTTTTGTTGATTACTATTACATAGAAGAATCCGTAGCCGGTGATGACTATTTTAAACTGAATACTGGTTCTATGGCAATTAATTTTGAAGATTCTAGTGTTACTCAATTACGTTATAAAATAAAATCAAACGGTGCAAAGTTCGTCGTTTCGACTGTCACAGGTTTAAAAAGATGTAATTTCCATTTTAAAAGTGGGCAAGTTATTTATGGAGCTAGAATAGCGCTGTATAGCAATATAAGTACGTCAATACAATATTTGGAAGATGTAAAAATAGTATTCGACGAGATAAGAAGTTCAATTTATCCAATAACAGAAAACGGGAATATTTCACTACTGAACTTGCTTTCATTTGATCCGATTGCAAACAATGCACTATTTGATGGAAAATTAAAAAGAATTTTTGTTAAGGTTAATACGATTACGGGTACACTCTTTGATTTTGAATCATTAGACCCTTCCCTTGATTGGTATATCCCGTCAAGAGACGAGCTTATGGAAATGAGAAAGCTGCGTAATAATGAACATTTCGATAATGTAGTGAGGGGTTATTATAGTCAGACAGCGCCTAATGCTAGAAATTTTTATTCACCCCTGTGCTCCTCACAATCCAATAGTGTTAATATACATTCTGTAAATGATTCAGGTACTTCTTCAGCTACTACCCGTCTAAAATCAACTTTAAGTACTGTACATCTTGTACGTGATTTGGCTGATATTCCCGAAGAGGTAATAGTAGGTGATCTTTTCGAGGATACCGTTGTTATTTACAAGTCTGGTACTTTTGGTATAGGAGCGGCTCGCTTCCCGATATTTGGTGGTGCTCCGATTTTTAATTATAGTAATACAGGAAGTATCGATACTTCAACGGAAATAGGTACCGGTAAAGCAAATACCGTGGCAATGTTATCCGCATCAAGCGCAATTAGCGCTGCAAACTGGAGGACTAGGGATCTGTCACCATTATGGTGTAATCTTATCGCTTCTACAGCACTCCGTCCAACTGCGTTTGTTGATAATTACATTACTTTAGGTATTCAGGCGCAAGCTGCTCTTGAAACGTTTTGGGATGATGTGAGTTATGGAGCGCAACATGGCGACGGGGTAACATATCTACCTATAAATGAAGTGAATGATATTGAAAAGTATCAAAATTGGGATTTTATTGAAGTTTGGGAAATAGCTCAATCGGAGCCACTTTTAAGGGTGCTTACAGAAAATTTCCCTTATGGAAAGATTTGTATGGAGCCGATAAGGTGGTTATCAGAAGACTCTTTTATGGTTGAATTTTATGATCATAATGGTATCGGTCAAATTAAATTGAGTGTAAGCAATGAACTAACCGATACTGTGCTGTACGAGGGATATGGCCCAATTCAAACTGTTGTACTACCGGAACCCGGTAATTTTGATCTAATTATAGATCTAATTGTGATTGATGGACCTGACGAGGTTCACATAAATAGATATTACTATACGCATACAGAAGCCTATATTTGTCCAATTGCAATTATTTATGCTAACAATAGAAAACTTTTGAAGCAAGGGAGTTTGGAGGCTAAAAAGGTGCATGGTGATTATATGTATAATGGTAGGTACTATGGATCTCCTAGAGAATCCATGGCTTTCCCTTCTGTAAATACCTCAAATTATGACGACATTCAATATATAGTCCCTTTTGTTCCGGACGTTATTTACGACGGTCCAGGAGGGGCTAGTTTATGGCAATTCGAGTCGCTCACCAAAGTAGATAGATATTTATTTGCAAGAGGGCAGCCTTTATTACAGGGACCATTCTCGTCTATTGATGGATTTTTAGTGATGATTGATACTTCCGACTATTCTGCATATAAAGTATTTCGATTTCTAACACATAGCACTGAGCCAATCACGTCGGACGATACTTATTTATATATAACTGATAGGTCAGGTGACATTCATAAAATCAATGCGGATATATTTATTAATGCCCCAAATCAATACTATGTTGAAGATTATTTCGAACTACCTGAAATAGGGTCTCCTGACCATTTAGTTTATAGCTACGGCTCACAAGGTGCTCATATTGATCTTGGTTTCACATTGTTGACATCAAGTAACTTACGCAATCATGCAATCGAAAACGATTCGGAATATTTATATGTAGCTTTAACTTCAGGTAATGGTCATGCAAATCCGCCAGAGGGGTATGAAGAGTTCATACATTCATACGAACTCCATGCTATTAGAAAATCAGATATGACTCCGGCTGGTTGGCGATTCATCCCAAAAAGTACGGATGATATGACTCAGAATGAAAATTGGCTGTTTTTTGGGCACGAGCAAAGTAATCCAGACCGATATGGAAGTACTTGGGGAACATTTGCCGTTAATAAAAATGACCTTTTACAAAATAGTTATAATGCACAGATAAAGGCTTTACCTCGACTTCACCCATCCGATGATCCGCCGAATAGTGTGAGTTACGCATCTTTGATTTTTGGTAACTATCTACTTGATTTCAAAACCAATAAACTAGTTTACGTCTTGGACATGAGTGATCCAAATAAGTGGGGTTTAGACACACCCGTCGGTAAATTCACTCGCTTTGTATTTGATATTAGATATTCTTGGGGTGGTATTATAGCTGGTGTACTAAACGAAGCTAAAGCTGATGAGGGTGGGTCATTTCATAGTTTTGAATGGTTCAGCTCCGGCGGGCCTAGTGGTGTTTTAAATTATGATTTACCTCAGATCAGCGTATTCGCTGCTCCAACTTTACAGGCCAATATAAGTGTCTTAGATGACGAAGGGACGTTATTTGGATTCGTTTTAAACGAAAACGGGAAGCCAGTCACGGAAGTTGGTTTCGAATGGGGGACAAGTCCTGATCCAGAAGAATGGACAAACAGCGTCCAAAAAACGTTGGCACAGTCGTTCAGCCACGTGCTAAGTGATCTGGCCGATGATTTATATTATTTCAGGGCTTACGGTGTAAATAGCGAAGGCACCGGTTATTCGAATGTAATTTCATTTAGAATTGGAGATGAACCGGATCCTGATCCAACCATAGCAACCTTAGGAAGTACTACTTCAACTGTCAATAATTCAAGTGTCACATTGAATTCATCCGTAATCGATGATGGTGGCTCTGCAATTACTGCCTCCGGATTCGAATACGGTACAAGTGTGGGAAATCTATCCAGCAGTATAGGCAATGCCGTAACGCTTCCAGCGCTAACTGCAACATTGAATGATCTTGCTCCTGGCACCTACTACTACCGAGCTTTTGCTACAAATGGTATTGGTACAGTTTACTCCTCGGAGCAATCATTCCAGATAAATGAAATCCCTATAGATCCTACAATTATAACTGGTGTGGTCAGGTATCAGGGCGAGCCAGTACAAGGGGCTACGGTTTATGCTTTCCTTAAGAGTGATATTACAGTTCAGGAGACAGTTCAAACCGATGCTTTTGGAGTCTATTTGTTTGATTCATTGGATCCTGGTGAATATTTGGTGTTTACACTTTTTGATGATAATGGTGAGACTAGGCGAAGTACGGTGAAGATCTTCACGGTAACTAGTAACTAAATAGTGAAAAAGTATGAAACGATTAATCTTTGTCAGCTTGATGTTGATGATGGCACTAATTGTGCCGGCCTGTGGTGTAACAGATTCAAACGACGAATCTGCAGATTACCAGGTAACTTTAAGAATTGATAATCACTCAATTCAACCAGGGTATGCACCTCGCATTGTATACAATGCCGTGGTGATAAGTAGTAATAGAATTATAGAGGATGTGGTATTGCTGGATTTCACTAACTACTTGAGTTCAAGAAAGGGAACACTACCAACAAGGTTGCAGGATCCATTCACAGCCACTATCACGAGAAACAGGCCTCCGGATAATACATTTTCAGTGATGAGTACTTTTTATGACCTGAAATAAATTGTGATTTTTTTCACATTGACAGGTTTTGATAGCGTAATTATTTTCCGGTATCGAAAATAAAGAGTAAAAATTTCAACGGAGTAGGGCTTGGCAAGTTTTACTCCGTTTTTTTTTATTGTACTCTTTTGAGAATGGTTATTAGGTTCAATATAAGATAAATATAAGTTACTTGTTCAAAATGTTCAATTTTCGGTCAATTTGAACTAAAATCCGACCCCCGAAAACTCCCTGAAAACTCCCTGAAAACGCCTAAAACGGTACTATTAACGCCATTTTTGATGATGTGACCCGACCGGGACTCGAACCCAGATCTGGAGCTTAGGAGGCTTCTATTCTATCCTGTTGAACTATCGGGTCAGTTCTGTGATTGTCTTATGCTTGAAAATAAGAATTGTTGACATGTAAATCTTAACGAATGCATGAACAATTTTTTCGGTTAGCCGTACATAGGTACTTCAACATATTCAAAGATACTGTTAACCGAAATTGTTCTTATGCGATTGTCCATCCGTTTGTTTACTGTCACTCTGGGGCTTTTGACATGCATCCTGTTGCAGTCTGCTACTGCTCAATCATCCTTAAAAGGCGTGATCGTGGATGCTGCCGATCAGTCCCCTTTACAATCAGCAACAATCCAGATCGAAGGGACATACCGCGGAACGATCACAAACAGTGCGGGAGAATTTGATCTTATCATCCCCCAGTTGCCTGCTACCCTCCAAATCAGGTTTATTGGATACAATTCCAAGGTCATCACGATTGATTCCATCAGTGATATTATGGTCATTGAGCTAACGCCAGTTCCGGTAAGTATGAGAGAGGTCGTTGTAACAGGCGAGGACCCCGCCATCGAAATCATGCGTGAGGTTATACGGCGTAAACAAATCTGGCGTGACATGCTCGATACATTCGAGGCTGAAGCCTATTCACGTCAGCGACTCGAAAATGATACCGGAATCGTCACGATCACCGAGACTCTATCGCGCGTTTATTGGGACAAACGAAGAGGTATCCGTGAAGTCATTAAGTCCCGAACACAAACTTCCAACATCGATCCCACACAGAATTTCGCATCGGCAACAAACCTGCCAAATTTTTATGATGATGACATCAGTATCTCAGGATTCAGTCTCGTGGGAGTAACACATCCAAACGCACTCAGTTACTACCATTTCAAACTGGAGGGGTTCCGCCAACTCGATGATAAAACCGTGTTTGATATTTCCGTTACACCCCGTCGACGCTTGCAACCCACTTTTGAAGGTAAGATTGCCGTGCTGGATGAAGACTTTGCTTTGATCGAGGTGGATCTACGTCCCGGAGAATCTGTGATGTTCCCACCCCCGATTCAGGAGTTTGGCCTGGCATACAAACAACAATTTTCGAATTTTGGTCGGGATTTCTGGTTACCTGTTGATGTTCGGATTGAAGGAACGATCAAGTTTGGATTCCCCGGACTTCAGTTCCCGGCGATTAAATTTACACAGCTTTCAAGGCTCTCGAACTATGAAGAGAATGGCCCAATGCCGGATTCACTTTTTGCAATCACGAGACGGATTCTTATCGACACTTTAAGCGTAAATTACGGTGGTTCAGATTCAAGAATTGAACTCATGAGAGTCCCTCTCGATGATTTGGAGGCTACAGCCTATCAGACGTTGGACTCTACGCAGACCATTGATCGTGCTTTTCGCCCAACCGGTGCACTTGCACGTTTTATCGATGACGATGACGAAAAGGAGTCCCGTCCACCAGGTCCGATTGCTCGTTTCTTAGGCAAAACCTTTACCGGTGTTTCTCCGGTACTCGGATATAACAGAGTCGACGCTGGACGACTTGGACTGAAATATGATGTTCCCATAAAAGGGAAGTGGAGTCCAAGTATAGGGGCGATTTACACAACGGGTACCCGCAGTTGGGATTATACTACCAACCTCACTTACCGACATCGCGGGGAGTATGTATATCGCCTTTCTGCCTCCTATGAACATCTGACCAGACACAGATTCAATGAGTCGATGTTCGATCCATATATCATTTCCGGTAACACGATCCTGGCCGCACCCGATTATTTTAATTACTATAAATCTACTGGAGCCAGCATAGGAGGTAGCCTATCGAAAAGAAGAAGTGAATGGACTTTTTCAACCAAATCGGGTTATGAAAAGATTTCAAATATAGCGAAAACCACCAACTACTCCATCCCCGGCGGATTCATACAGAGGGAGAATCCGATGGTCGATAAAGGCACGGATGTGTTCACTGAGCTACGGATCGAATATGGAAGTGATGACGTCCCATTCAGTGTGATCGGGAATAAATACGGTGCTGTTGCAGTGAGACAAGGACTGGAAGCCATGAATGGAGACTTTGATTACACACATATCACCGCCAGACTGGACTGGCAATTTAAAACATTCTATAAGCGAAGATTTTTGCCAAATACACTCGATGTGCGTCTGCTGGCTGGTACCTACGTCAACGAGCTCCCTTACCACTTATGGCATGGATTTGATTCGAGTCTCGGATACTTTGGTCCTTTTGGAACATTCAAAACATTAGGAAATCTTCCGATCGAGGCAGAATCCATGGGCGCCATTCATTGGGAACACAACTTCAGGACCATTCCATTTGAACTGATCGGATTAAAAGGATTGGCACGAAAAGGTTACGGCGTTATCGTACATGGATCACACGGTGTATACAAATCTGATGTATCCAGATCCGCTTTCACATTGTTACCCGGCA
>CAZDYD010000015.1:0-35723 GCA_964509715.1 uncultured Chitinophagales bacterium | reverse complement strand
AGGCAAAAAAATCCTTTTCGTAGGAACAAAGAAGCAGGCTCAGGATATCATCCGTAACGAAGCTCTGCGTTGTGGTATGCCTTATGTAACACACAGATGGTTGGGTGGAATGCTCACCAACTTCAGTACGGTAAGAAAGAGTATTGCACGTATGGAAGAAATCAACAAAATGCGTGTTGATGGTACGTACGACAATATCACCAAGAAAGAGCGTTTGATGCTCGATCGTGAGTATGAAAAACTCGAAAAAGTAATGGGTGGTATCTCAGGACTTGGTCGTACACCAGGAGCCATTTTTGTTGTAGATATCGTTAAAGAGAGCATCGCTATCAGCGAAGCCATGAAATTAAACATCCCAATCTTCGCGATTGTTGATACAAATTGTGATCCGGACATCCCAGATTACATTATTCCCGCCAATGATGATGCCGCAAAGGCCATTCATCTGATCACTGCCAACGTAGCCGATGCTATTATTGAAGGAGCGGCTGAGCGTGAAGTGTTCGAAGAAGAACAAGCAGTGATGGATGCTATGGAGAAGAAGTCGACCGAACTTAGTGGCGATGAAGAAGAAGGTTCCGATGGGCCAAGACGTCGAAGAAGACGTGGTACCGGTGGACCAGGTGCTGGCGCTGGTGCCGGTGGGGCCGGAAGAGGTCCACGTAAAGGCTAAGCAGTTCATTTTTGACGGCCGCTGGTAACCACCGGCTGCCGTCTTTTGTTTTATTAAATAGTTAACTTCCTAAAATATTTCACAATATGAGTATTTCAGCATCAGACGTAAAAAAACTGCGTGACATGACAGGCGCAGGTATGATGGATTGTAAAAAAGCACTCGCTGAAGCTAACGGAGACTTTGATGCCGCCGTTGAATATCTTCGCAAAAAAGGTCAGAAAGTCTCTGAGCAACGTGCCGATCGTGATGCAAATCAGGGTCTTATTGTTGCTTTGATTTCAGACGATAAGAAGAAAGCGGTTGCTCTTGAATTAAACTGCGAAACTGATTTCGTAGCACGTAATGAAGATTTCGTAGCAACAGCCGAAAAATTTGCGCAACTAGCATATGATCAAGAAGTTTCTGATGTAGATACATTCAAGACTTTCAAACTCGATGGACTCGAAATTAGTGAACACCTCAAAAGCATGGTCGGCAAGATTGGTGAAAAAATCGATGTTAGCCGTATTGAAATGATCAAATCAAATGGTTCTATCATTTCTTATATCCATCCAGGTGCACAGTTGGCCGTATTGGTTGAGTTTGAAGGTGCTGTTGATCAGGAAATCGGTAAAGATGTTGCAATGCAAGTTGCGGCTATGAACCCAATTGCTGTGAACAAAGAAGATGTCGATGCATCCGTTCTTGACAAAGAACTTGAAATCGCAAAAGAACAGCTGATTAACGAGGGCAAACCTGCCGATATCGCTGAAAAAGCTGCGATGGGTAAAGTTCGTCGCTTCTATGAAGAGCGAGTCCTTAACGAACAAAAATTCGTTAAAGATTCTGCCGTCACTGTTCGTGATTACCTCAAGGGTAAAAACGCACCAGCTATCGTATCATTCAAACGAATTCAACTTGGTGATAACTAAGAAAGAAAAAGCTACTTCGGTAGCTTTTTTTTTATCCATTATTTTAGCGATTATTATTCAAACCATTTTTTTACCTTTTCCTAAATCAACTATTATATCAATTACATGAAACCGTACAAACGTATTCTTCTTAAACTGAGTGGCGAAGCATTATTGGGCGAACAAGGTCATGGCATCGACGGGAATGTACTCGAACAGTATGCCGCAGAGATTAAAGATGTTAGCAGTCAGGGCGTAGAGGTGGCTGTTGTTATAGGTGGAGGTAATATTTTCCGTGGAGTAAAAGGTGCAACCCAGGGAATGGACAGGGTTCAGGCTGATTACATGGGAATGATGGCAACTATGATCAATTCAATGGCTTTACAAGATGCGCTTGAAAGAAAAGATGTCCAAACTCGTCTAATGACGGCCATTCGAATGGAACAGATTGCCGAACCATATATCCGTAGAAGAGCTATCAGGCACCTTGAAAAAGGACGTGTTGTCATCTTCGGCGCCGGAACAGGTAATCCATATTTTACTACCGATACTGCTGCATCACTCCGAGCTATTGAAATCGAAGCCGATGTGATTCTAAAAGGAACTCGTGTTGATGGTATTTATGATTCCGATCCTGAGAAGAATCCAAATGCTGTAAAATTTGATACCATTACCGGCGATGAGGTATTAAAACACCGTTTATCGGTCATGGATCTCACCGCATTCACCCTCTGCCGCGATAACGCAACTCCTATTATTGTCTTCGACATGAATAAGAGAGGCAACCTCGTTAAGGTTGCCCATGGTGAACACGTGGGGTCGTTGGTTACCTGGGACTAATTCTCCGTACCATAATTTACTTCTGTCAATTATGCTTTCCTGAGTCTGCGGTTATGCGTAAATTCCGCTACTTAAAATAGTATATCTAACAATTGGTATTTATATGATAGAACAGCTGAACGAATACATCGATGAGGCAGAACTCGAAATGAGTGAAGCTTTGGAATTCCTCAAAAGAGAACTCTCACATTTAAGAGCAGGCAAGGCAAATCCTACACTTCTTGATGGAATCAAGGTTGAGTATTATGGATCTATTACTCCATTGAGTCAAATGGCCTCGATTACAGCACCCGATCCACGATTGTTAGTTGTAACTCCCTGGGATAAAACAACCATTCCAGTGATCGAAAAAGCCATTATGTCATCAGGGCTTGGTCTTAATCCATCCAACGACGGACAACTCGTCAGGATCCCTTTGCCAATATTATCTGAAGAACGCAGAAATGAACTTGTAAAAGTAGCCAAAGATATTACGGAAAAAGCAAGGGTTAGTATCCGTAATGCGAGAAGAGTGGCTAATGATCACATCAAGAAACGTGTGAAGGACGATTCTTTACCTGAAGACTCCCGATTTGAGGCTGAAGATCAAATCCAGAAGCTTACAGATAAATACATCGCTGCTGTCGAAGATGCTCTAAAGCACAAAGAAAAGGATATCCTTACTGTTTAATTTTTTCGTAAGTCAAACATATGCCATGATCCCAACGGTTCATGGCATTATTTTTTTAATTGACTGAGACAGACCCTACACTGACTGCTAATCCAGTCTCACACCGTAACATATGTACCTGGCAGAACTCGAATTACACGGTTTCAAAAGCTTTGCTCAGAAGACTTCCGTCAAATTTGGCAATGGTATTACTGCGATTGTTGGACCCAATGGTTGTGGTAAATCCAACATTGTAGATGCCTTACGCTGGGCATTAGGTGAACAGCGCCCTTCCCTGCTCAGGTCAAATGCTATGACCAACGTCATATTTAACGGTACAGCGACAAAGAAACCTCTTGGCTTGGCTGAAGTATCGGTAACGATACATAATAATCGAGGAATTTTACCTACTGAATTCGACGACATTACCATCACCAGAAGATTGTACAGGTCAGGTGACAGTGAATATCTTTTGAACAAAGTGCCCTGTCGACTTAAAGACATTACTGAAATGTTCATGGATACCGGCATGGGATCCAATGCCTATTCAGTAATAGAACTTAAGATGGTAGAGGAAATTCTTGCCGACAAAAACAATGATAGGAGAAAATTATTCGAGGAAGCTGCCGGAGTTACCAAGTATAAGGAAAAGCGCAAGCAAACCATCAAAAAACTCGACGAGACCAGAACTGATATGCTTCGCATCGAAGATATCCTCGTTGAAATCAGAAAAAAGGTAAAATCGCTCCAAATTCAAGCGGGACGTGCGCAACGTGCCAAACAATATGAAGAAGACTTGGAACGCCTTGACAAAGCCATGTCAAGATATGAGTATATGACGATTCAGTCTGAGTTGGAGCCATTGCGTAATAAAATGCTTACCGCCGAAAAAGAACGTGAGGAACTCGGAAGGACTATCGACCAGCTCGAGCAACAATTGATTCTGGGGAAAGACATGCTTACCAACCGTGAAAACGAGTTGGCGGCACACATGCGCCAGGTGTCCAAGATTAACGAACAGATACGGGATAATGAAACTTCCATATCCATTTCGACGGAACGCATTCTTGCTGAGGAAAATGTAATCAAGCAATATGAATCGGATGTCAGCCTGAGTGAAATTGAGATCAAAGAGCTTAAAAAGTCCATAGCTAAAGCAGAAACTGAATTAGCTGGTTCTCAGTCTGATGCTGAAGAGACCAAAAACAAGTTAGACATTGCAGTTGAGTCTTTGGATTTTGCACGTGAAGAAGTTTCACAACAGCGAAGACAAAGCGAACAACTTTCTGAGTCCTACAGAGATGCGAATACAAGTCTTACATCTGTCCAGAACAAGAAAATCAGAACCGAATCCAGACTTGAAAGTAATTCTGATGAGATACTTAGACTCCAACGTCAAATAGACGCTCTCAAAACAGAGGAAGAAAAATTTTCAGAAGAACAGTCCCGTTTACGATTTGAGATTGATCAATTGCGTGAAGCTCATGAATTGGCTGAAGCCCGATTTCAGGAGGCACTTAAAGAAAGGACACACCTTGATCAGGTCATAGACGAGTTAAAGGACAAAATCAGGTCTGCAAAAAGCCAAAGTGAGTCAACCCAAAACGAAATCTCTTTGTTGGAAGCTATCTCCAAATCGGACGACGCCCTTCCTTTTCCGGTAAAACACCTAAAGCAGTTTGCGGGCGAATTTAGCCGATTTGAACTTCTGGCCGATCTATTCTCTACCACTGAGGAGTTATCCATTGCATTGGAAGCTGCCTTGGGTGATGCCGTGAACTACATTGTGGTCGATACAATGCAGGAAGCTAAGAATGCATTCGACATCCTTAAGCGGGACAAAAAAGGTAAAACCACGATAATCCCACTCGAACTTTTCAAGGACCAAAGTAACGATCCTGTAGATGGGTCATTTTATTATGAAGTCCGCTGTGCGCCAAAATATGATGCACTTAAAAAAGTACTTCTGGGGCATGTTCGATATTTCGATAGCATTGAACAGGCTCTCGATCAGACATTACCTCATGAGGACTATATTGGTGTGACTGCTGGTGGGGAGCTTATACATCATAGAGGATTCATCAAAAGTGGGAGTCCTCAAAAAAATGAGGGATTGCGAGTTGGGCTTCAAGATCGTATTAAGCGTTTGTATGACCAATTAGATCAAACGAATGTATTGATTGATGATATGGATGTACAGTTGCAGTCGACCGTGCAGCAACGTCAACAACTCCCGATCGAATCGCTACAGCAAAAAACTCGTCAACTGGATCAGAATCTTCGAAAAGTTGAAGGGGATTTCAATAGTTTTCAGGCTCGAAAACAGGTCTATGAGAGAAATTTGAATGATTTCAAAGAGCGACTGAACCGTCTTGAAGAATCGAAAAGATCTTTGAACGAAGAGCTTAGGTCATATGAGCCCGATATCATCAGGTTTGAAGAGATTCTGGAACAGATCATTGAAAAACAGCATCGACTAAAGTCAGATTTGCAAAGAAGTGAAGATGCACTCAATCGGATGCAATCCCGTTATAGTGAGGCACAGCTGGCGTATCAACAAGCCAACAATAAAAGCGAGAATATCCGAATGGATATCGAGCGTGCGAAAGTCGGTATCGCTGGTATCATGAAACGTCTGGAGCATCGCGCCGATTCCGCACGTCATAGTAAGGACCACATCCTTGCACTTAAAAAAGACATTGAAACAAAAAAAATTGAACTCGACAAGCTCAAACGTGACAAAATCGATTATGATGAAGCTTTAAATGAATCAGAAGAGCGAGTTCAAGTACAACGTGGTCGCTTGAATCAGTTTGAAGACGAACTCAGACAGACCCGTCGAAACCGCGAATTGAATATCGATCTGAGTCACCAGTTCGACATCACAAAAAACAGGTTCGACATGCAGTCAAAGTCCATTGCAGACCATGTATGGGAGACCTATGGTTTGCTGATGGATCAGGTAACAGATACCATGCCCGAAGAGATAGCTCCCTCAGCAGTCAAAGAGCAGATCAGTATCCTTAAGGAAAGGCTCAAGAATATTGGTGAGGTGAATAAGCTTGCAATTAGCGAATACGAAGAAGAGAAAGTACGGCTGGATACATTTGAATCGCAGATGGCCGATCTTAACGAAGCTGAGGATAAGCTACGTCAGACAATAGCCGAGATCAACAATACCGCTAATGAACGCTTTTCTGTCACATTCGATGCCATTCGTACCAATTTCCGCAATGTATTTCATACCTTGTTCCAGGAAACGGATCATTGTGACCTGATTCTGGAAGATAATGCTGAGGATCCCCTCGACAGAAGAATTAACATCATTGCAAACCCTCGGGGTAAACGTCCGAGTAATATTGAACAACTCTCAGGCGGAGAAAAGACCCTAACGGCTATCGCTTTGTTATTTGCGATATATCTGGTCAAACCCTCCCCATTCTGTATTCTCGATGAGGTCGATGCCCCCCTGGATGATGCGAACGTAGAACGGTTTACATCCATGATCAAAAAATTCAGTAAGACCACTCAGTTTATCATCATAACGCACAACAAAAAAACTATGGAGCGATCTGAAATGCTCTATGGTGTGACGATGCCCGAGGTCGGTGTAAGTAAGTTGGTCGCAGTTAAAATGGAAGATCAGGAAACTGATGAATGAATGATTGATTCATGATTCTTGTTATCCGGTCAAAAGAGTAAAAATTATGGCAAAACAATTCGACATTCCTTCGATTTATCATTCACCAATCATCCGGACGGTGAAGGAGTCGAGACAGATCATCGATCCCAGAAAGAAAGACCTCACTCCGAGCGTGCTTGACTTTGGACCGGTTCATTTTCTGATACCACGTCATTTTGGCTTTTGCTATGGGGTTCAGAATGCTATCGACATCGCTTATAGAACAATAGATGAGCATTCTGATAGACCTATATATCTGTTGAGTGAGATGATTCATAATCCCACAGTAAATGAGGATCTATTAAGACGTGGAGTAAAGTTTCTGTTTCATACTGATGGCACAGAGATCATACCCATTAACTCGCTATCGAAAGATGATATTGTAATTGTACCGGCATTCGGTACCACCATTGTCATTCAAAGAAAACTGCAGGAAGTCGGTATAGATCCCTATCAGTACGATACAACTTGTCCCTTCGTAGAAAAGGTTTGGAAAAGAGGGAATCAACTTGGAAAGAAAGGTTATTCACTTGTTGTACATGGTAAATACCAGCACGAGGAGACTCGAGCTACATTTTCACATGCTGCCGAAGATGGTCCTGTTGTCGTAGTTTATAACCCAGATGAAGCTCGAATTCTTGGTGAAATCATGCGAGGAGTACGATCCAACGATGATTTCAAAACTTATTTTGGACATAAATGCACCCCTGGATTTGATCCGTTAAAAGATCTTGTGCGATTTGGTGTGATTAACCAAACTACCATGCTCGCTTCTGAAACCCGTGAAGTAATGGAGATTCTAAAGCAGGCAGCGATTGAGAAATTCGGAGATGCAGAAATCAGCCAACATTTCGCTGATACTACCGATACGTTGTGTTATGCCACAAATGAAAATCAATCGGCAACATACGGTTTACTCGAGGAAGAAGCCGATCTGGCCATCGTTGTGGGCGGATATAATTCATCAAATACGATGCATATTGTTGAATTGCTCGAAAGGAAATTTCCTACGTATCATGTGAGGGATGCTTCTGAGATGATATCACCGTATGATATCAGACATTTCAATCAATGGGACAAGGCCATAAGAAATACACTGAATTGGTTCCCAGTAGATAAACAACCTGTTACAGTTGCCATCACCTCAGGTGCAAGTTGTCCAGATACCCTTGTTGATGAGGTCATTATGAAAATCAGGGATTACTTCAAGGGTACAAGATCCATTGAAGAGGCGTTGGCCGAATTTGTTAACTGATCAGTTATCGACAACAATATAGTAGGATATAGTACGTGGTTGCACCGATTTCAATCGGATGTTCGGTGCGGAAATGATGTATTCAACCGATGGGGTTACCAGACCGGTCTGATCATTCAATAGGTTTGTATAATCAACGAACGCTGCAAAAGGCGGGATATCTTGCGATGATTGATACTCATCAATAGGAACATCATATCTGATAGATATGACAGAAGGGTTGAACACTACTTCACGGCCACGTGGGAGTCCTCTGATTCTTAGAGGTAATCTAAGTTCCCCTTCAGTAAATTCGGTCACTCTAATTTCGAGGTTAACTTGGTTTGTATTAAGAGTCAATATTCCCGGGGGTGATTCGAGTTCAAGCTCATGTCTTATCGTCTCCCGAACATTATCCCTGCGTAGCACAACTGTAGGCCAGGAGTCAATTTCTGATACGATAGAACGGGCACCGGTAACATACACGCTGTCGGGTCGAACTCTGGGTGAACCTATAATATTAAACTGACGACCGTATTGGATTTCGGCATAAAGTGCCACCGGTACTTTTTTAGTGATCTTAGGCTCAATCGAAACATTGATCATGGATGGTTGCACACGGGTAACAATTAAATTCTGGTATCCGCTTATAACTGATCTGACCTGATCGGCAAGATCAACCTGCTGATTTTCCAAATTGATTGGGATGGTTGGTGGACTATTATATATGTTCAAGAGTTTCCAACCTTCACCAAAAATACTTACATCCACACTCTGTGGAATAGGGGCAGCCAAAGCTAAATCATCTGCAATAATACCGGTTGTAAGGTCCAGGGTGAGATTAAGGTTAAAATCCCGATCCAGATTAACTGTAAGCCAACCACCGATTGCGATTACATATGCAATAACAAACACCAGTACTTTTTCAGAAGTAGAAAAGGATGATTGAAGATCTGCTTTTTTTGCGGCGAGCATGCGAGGCCAGATGAAATCACCGGCTTTGGAAACCCATTTGATAATCTTATTACCTGAGCCTGCCATATTGTTTTACTGTGAATTTTGTCAGTTTTTTACGATGATCTCGCGAATGATCTCTTCCTTAACCTCTTCGTTCAGCCGTTTCATAATGGCGAATCTTTGCATATGGAGTTCATGTCTCCAGGCTGACGAAGATACATGAACATACAGAGTACTACCTTTAAAATATAAATCCCGGCATTGTAAAGCTATAGAACTTCCAACAACTTCAGGCCACAACGATAAAATCATTCCTCTTTTTAATTGCCTCCTATGGGGAAACTTTTCCAGATACGCTTTAAGTGCGTCAGAAAATAAAACCGGAGATTTCATCTGGTATATTAATACTAAAGGGTTAAAGTCACCAATCCGTCTTTTACTTCATAATAATGAATTTCGTCCGGTTCAGTTGAAACGAAATCAATAAAAAGGTTTTTATTTGCAGAAGTAATGAATGTCTGTCCGTTCTGATGTTTTAGCATATCCACCAATATATTGGTTTTATATGGATCCAGATCGCCAAATACATCATCCAGTAAAAAAATCGGGAGGTCATCCAGCATATCTTCAAAATAGTTTCTTTGTGCGATTTTCAAGGCAAGGGCAAACAGGCGATGTTGTCCCTGTGAGCCAAATTTGCGTAGTTCCATATCGTTGAGATAAAAGACGATATCGTCGCGGTGTGGACCGGTCAATGTTAGTTCTCTGTCTTTTTCACGATTGAAATCATTTTCCAATTGAGTGCGGAACTCGCTTTTGATATCGTTGATATTATGCGGTGATTCAGCAAGTCCTTTGTACACTAAATGTGGCCTGTGACCAATTCCAGCAATAGTTTCATAGCCTTTATGCAGGTAATCGGAAAATGTTTGCAGCGTTTCAGATCTCTTTAGTGTAATTCTGGACCCTATCTCAATGAGCTGCTCGTTCCAGGGTTCTAAAAGTGCCGATAATGACGATGATCCAGATGATTTAGATAATAATACATTTCGTTGCTTCAGAACTCTTCTATAATCTATGAGATCCTTTAGATAAGATTTAGATAATTGGCTGATGAAGGAGTCAAGAAAACTACGCCGTTCTGCAGGCCCCTCACTGGTAAGTTTTTTATCGTCGGGGCTTAACACGACTACCGGAACCATGCCTATGAGATCTGATAGTTTGTCCAACGGGCTATTGTTGACAAAGATTTTCTTCCCATCACCACGGGAGTAGGCACATGTCACAGAAAAATCATTCCGGATCGACCCTTTGAAACGCCCCGTTACTTCAAACTCTTTTTGACCGGACTGCAGTACATATTGATCTGTGGAGGAGACAAAACTACGACTCATGCACAGATAGTGTATAGCGTCGATCAGATTTGTTTTCCCGGCGCCATTGACCCCTGTGATGATATTAAGGCGATTTCCCCATTCACAATCAGTGTCGGTGTGATTCCGGAAGTTCTTAAGGGAAAGTGAGGAGATAATCATGATTACATTCGGAAGTCACAGACAGGATGTTCGGAAAATTAAGACAACGCTGTTTATTCTTCGGTTTCTTCCTCATCAAAGTCTTCATCCTCTCCTTCTTTTCGGGGATTGGCTTCATTGACAATGATGGCCCGTTCCAGAAATACTGTGTTGTTCAGAGCTTCAATTGCAGCCTTAGCGGCATCCTCAGCATCCATTTCTACGAATCCGAAACCTTTGGATCGACGGGTTCTTTTATCTCTTACGATAAAGGCTCTGGAAACTGAACCGAAATGTTCAAATAGATCGATTAGGTCCTGTTTTTTAGCTTTCCATGCTAAATTTCCTACGTAGATATTCATTCAATTTTAAATTAACGTGTCCGGTAAAAAACAATGGCGGCAGGACACATGTCCGGCCGCCAAAAAATATAGCGATTTTTATTACAATCCGAATGTCTCACGACCAAAGAACAATGCCTGATCTCCAAGCTGCTCTTCAATTCGTAATAATTGGTTGTACTTAGCTATTCTGTCTGTTCTACTCATTGAACCGGTCTTGATTTGTCCGGCGTTAGTAGCAACAGCAAGGTCTGCAATCGTAGTATCTTCAGTTTCACCTGATCGGTGTGAAATTACGGCTGTGTAACCGGCTTTATGGGCCATTTCAATTGCATCAAGCGTTTCTGTCAATGTACCGATCTGGTTAACTTTGATTAGAATAGAGTTTGCAACTCCTGATTCTATTCCTCGGGCAAGTCGTTCAGTGTTAGTTACAAAGAGGTCATCACCGACCAATTGGATTTTGTCGCCAATGGCTTGTGTGAGTTTTTGCCATCCATCCCAATCATCTTCATACATACCATCTTCGATAGATACGATTGGGAAGCGCTTGATCCAATCAGCCCAGAACTCAACCATTGCATCGGCATCTCTCTTGGATCCGTCGCTCCATTTGAATTCATAAAGTCCAGTTTTAGCGTTGTAAAACTCAGAGCTTGCGGGGTCAAGTGCCAGGACTACATCGTCGCCTGGTTTGTAGCCAGCTTTTTCAACAGCTTTGAGAATAACCTCGATCGCCTCTTCGTTTGACTTCAGGTTCGGTGCAAAACCACCTTCGTCGCCAACAGCAGTATTATATCCTTTGTCCTTGAGGACTTTCTTCAGATTATGGAACACTTCACTACCAATGCGCAATGCGTCTGAAAAGGTTTCAGCACCAACAGGCATGATCATAAACTCCTGCAGGTCGACATTGTTATCGGCATGAGATCCACCATTGATGATGTTCATCATTGGAAGAGGTAGAACTTTTGCATTCACACCTCCGAGATAACGCCATAATGGCATGTTCAGACTTTGGGAAGCCGCATCAGCCACAGCCATTGACACCCCAAGTATCGCATTGGCACCCAATCGAGATTTGTTTGGTGTACCGTCCAACGCAATCATGTAGTTATCGATCTCAACCTGGTTAAAAACATCATATCCTACCAGTTCTCCAGCCAACTCATCATTTACATGTTCAACTGCTTTTGAAACACCTTTACCCATGTACGATGTATCTTCATCACGTAATTCAGCTGCTTCAAATTCGCCTGTTGATGCACCTGATGGTACAGCAGCTCTTCCGATCAAACCTGAATCAGTCACGACATCGACTTCAACCGTCGGATTTCCTCTTGAGTCAAAAATCTGTCTTGCAATAATATCTTCAATAATAGCCATAATAAATCCCTATTTTTATTTGTAAGGTTGCACCTGTTAAGGTACGTCAAAATCTACTCTTTTTGAAATTACAGGAAGCTTTTTGTGAATATTTCCGACAAATAGTGTCACTCAAATCCGGTACATTTTGAAATGTAGATATTACCTATTATAATAGTTGAACGAATAGCCTTGGTGTCAGGCTACAGAACATGTTTTGTAAAATCAAGTGTGTCCATGAAACTAATTTCAGTTGTTATAGATGACGAGAAAGCCAATCGTGAGCTATTGTCACACATGGTAGCCGATTCATGTGAACGTATCCAGATCGTTGCCAGCGTTCCATCTGTGAGAGAGGGAGTTCTTGCCATCAATAAACATAAACCTCACTTGGTGTTTTTGGATGTTGAGATGCCTGATATGAACGGGTTTTCTCTGTTTGAGTATTTTGATCGACCAGAATTTAAAGTCGTTTTCGTTACGGCTCATGAGCATTATGCCATGAATGCCATCAAGAATAACGCCTTTGATTATCTATTGAAACCGATCAATGTTCAAGAGTTGATACGTGTTCAACAGAGATTAGTCAGAGAATGGGACTATGTGACGCGAAGTTTCAAGTTGAATGATGAATACATCAAAAAGTTCGATGAGCTACATCGAAATCTATCGGCCGTACAACAAAAAGAAGACCTAAAACTTTATCTACCTACTTTGGGTGGATTCAAAATTCTCGACCACTCCTCCATTCAGTATATTGAAGCGAAGGGCTCCTATTCCAATCTTAGATTGGTAAACGGGTCGGATATACTTGTTACCAAATCCATCGGCGAGTTCGAATCGGAATTGGGTGACTTAAGTTTCTTTAGATGTCATAAGAGCTTCATGGTGAACCTGGACCTCGTAGAAGAATACAATCAACATGATGGAGGACAATGTATCACAAAGCAAGGAAGTATTGTGCCGGTGGCGAGGCGCAAATATTCCGGTTTTCTCACAAGAATAATGAAAAAATCCGGATTGGTAGATACTTTTTCATGATTCGTGGGATCTCCCTTCTTGGTAGCACCAAACGATGTGCTGTATTTGTATTTATTTGCATCATTCAGATTGCGGTAAACACACAAGGACTTTATGCCCAGCATTCTTTCTCTCATTACACTGTAGAAGATGGTCTCGCATCAACAGTGGTTCATGATATGCTTATCGACCATCTGGGCTACTTGTGGGTCGCAACGGAGGCCGGTGTCAATAGATTCAATGGAAATGAATTCACCCATTTCACAACCAGAGATGGACTCGGAGGCAATGAAGTTTTAAAAATGACATTGGATTCACAGAACAGAATATGGTTCATAACTTTTAATGGTATTTTATCATATTACCAGGACGGTACTTTTTTTAACCCGACCAATCGACCCATACTCGATGTTTTTAGCAAAAATGCATCATTGACAAGTGTATTTGAGGATGATGCAGGGAATATTTGGGTAACCACTGAATTCGGGCATGTGATGAAGATGAATCAAGATAGTGTTACCGAGTATACTTTTGGTCTGGAAAACAATTCCAACATCCGGAGTATTTGGCAAGTTGACAACCAGATGTACTTTTCAACGTTTGCGGGCATATATCGTTGGGAGGAGCCAAACACACATTGGGAAATGGTTGATTCATTACCATACTGGAGTCTCAAATCATATTTCCACTCCGATGGTAGTGTATTGATACCGGGACAGCGTGCAATAGTGCACTCAAAACAAAATGATGCTCAGTATTTCCTCAATGCCAATCTTGATCTTAAATCACCACCACATTCTGTACTGGTCACACCAAAAACGAATACACTACTCATAGGCACTCTTGACGATGGAGTCTATTTTTATCCAGATTTTGGTTCTGGTCTGCCAAAATTAGCCAGTAAATGGCTAGAGAATACAACCATCAGCTCAATGATCATGGACCCAGAAGGATCCATTTGGATTTCAACACTCAATCATGGAATATATCGAATCGATATGGGATTCAGCCAGTTCAAATACATAGATAATCAGAATGGCTTGTATGACCCTGTAATTAGATCCAGTCAGATAACAAGTGATGGAACCATTTGGTTTGGTGGAAAGGATGGTGGCGTTTATCGATTCTCTGCCGATGGAGAACTACTTTTCAGAGGTAGGATTATACAGGGACATGCCCTGAACTCATCGATTGAAGTATTATTGGAGCCGGAGTATGGTACGTTGTTGATTGGAACTATAGGCGGACTTTACAAACTAGATTATACCAACGACAAACAGCTCGATCGCTGGATGGATACCAATTTTTATGACGACATCATCAATTATAATCTTCTTTATACTCCGTACTCAATCAAGGCAATTGACGGGAATTTGGACACGTTATTCGTCGGATCAAACAGGCATCTTTTTTCTATAACTGGTGAAAATCTGAATGTGAATACTAAGTTCTTGAATATTCGCATCACCTCCATGTTATCGCATCAAAATCGGCTCTGGATCGGAACATTGAACGGCTTGAAATTTCTTTCTGAAAATCAGATTGAGTCAATTGATGTTGAGATTCTGAACAGAGCTCAGATTCATGGGATCGATAAAGTTTATGGACCATGGATTGCAATCAGCACCTATGGTAATGGTCTCATTCTCTTTTGCACTGAAACTGGTACTATCAGGATTATTGATGAGTCCACTGGATTGACAAGCAACTTAGTCAAGTCTACATTTTTTGATAATGGTGAACTATGGATTGCTACACATTCAGGAGTAAACAAAGTCACGTTAGACACCACTCGATACTTGTCAGATCAAATCAATAACCTGCCAATCATAACGTATACAACCTCAGATGGATTGAATGTAAACCAGATAAGCATGGTCAAGGTGCTTAATGATCATGTTTGGATTTCGGGAAACAGAGGAATTGCAAGATTCAGGTCAGATTACATTGGATATGAAGATGCAAGAATTCCGCTCATTTTAGAGGAGATATTGGTAAACGGAGTGCCTCATCCAATTGTTGATGAGTTACAACTGCGACACAATCAGAATCAATTGGAAGTTAGGTTTGCCGGTATCTTTTTGAGAGATGGGCAGAAAGTCAGATATAAACACCGAATTCTCGAACTGAGTGATGAATGGAGCATGGATCACGGAACTACACTCGGGTTCCGATACCTTAATCCCGGAATTTACACATTAGAAATTGCAGCCTATTCTCTTGATCATCGCGTTACTTCAACTCCTGTTGTTCTGAAAATTAAGGTCAATAATCCATTCTGGTTAACTTCATGGTTCCTAATTACCTTACTTGCACTGATTGCTGTCACTGTTTATGCTCTTATACGATGGAGAGTCCAATTCGCATTAATTGATGAACAGAATAAACAGGCCGTATCAGCTAAAGTTGTCGAACTCGAACATCAGGCTCTGATGTCTATGATGAGGCCACATACAATTTTTAATCAACTCAGCGTGTTGAAATTATACTTGTTCCGTGGCGATACTGTAAAAGCCAATGAGATGATTATGAATTTCACAAGGCTCATTCGGATGCAACTCGATAGTTCTTTCAAAAAAATCACCCCATTGTCTGATGAGTTCGAAAGAATCAAGCTTCAGATCGACCTTGATAAGGAAAAGTTCGAAGAGGGACTAAAAGTTGAGTTCAATATTGATCCGGCGATTAATCCAGATGTATTACATGTCCCATCTTTGATACTTCAGCCCTTCATAGAAAATTCAATCAATCACGGAATGATGAATTTCAGGGATTTCGGGGTGATCGTGATTGGTGCAAATATTGGTGAAAACGGACAGTTACTATTGTCGGTAGCCGATAATGGAGCTGGGTTCAAGGACAAGGATGAGATTTTGGTAAATTCAATGACGCCTTATGAAAAAATTTACGAACTCATTCCCCATGGTGATAAAAACAAAATTGATAATGGTAGTCCCTCTATTGGTTTAATCTTGTTTATCGAAAGAATACGACTGATCGCTTTGGAGAGGTCCCTGAACTGGTCGGTTAAGTTTAATAATCTGAAAGACGAACATGATAACATTATCGGTTCAAGTGTGGAGATATTGTTACCAGTTCTTGCAGATACAAACGCCCGATTATAGAACAATGTTAACCGTTTGTAAAACGGATTATACCGTTGGTCTGGACTCGCTTTCGTGTTGATTGTTTAATTGCTATCGTTATAGTACTCAAACTAACATTGACACACTTCGAGAGAGCGATACTTGATCCTAACCACCGGTGTTCATTAGTCATTTAATGACTTTTGGATTCGGTGGTATTTTTTTTACCACATTCTACCAAAAACCAGGGTAATAAAAGGAGATCCAAAAAACTTCTGCTTTTTTGTCCCTTCGGCTGCAACAAATGTATCCGGATATAACTCAGAACCGGGAAAATACCCCAGAACGCGATATGGATCCATCACTTGGATACCTTCCCTGAAGTATTGAAAAGTAAAACCGACTTTTACACTGGTCAGGCTTTTGAAATTCTCTCCAAAATCAACCCCAAGACCAATTTGTCCCGCTGCTCCGGTCTTCCACTCGCCATCGCCCCAACCTTGGAACATATCATTTGAAATCTGACCCGTATTGGCCTCAAGTGGACCAATTTGGATAACCGATAGATCGCCGGCCTGAAATGCCGGTACATCTGATTCCATGATATAATAAACATCATAAGTACGATAATAAGGATAGACATAAGCCGCTGTTAATCCACCCATACCAGTAGCGTAGAATCTGAAATTATCTGAAATACTTTCAGCAAACAGACGATGTTTAAATCCAGCTGTTAGCGGAAATGAAATCACCCTATTTCTTTTGTTCGGTATGATCTGTTGGCCAAAGAACTGATAATTTTGTTCTGTGATATCCCTAAGGGCAGAAATCTGGAAGTCGAGAACAAATTCGGATAATGGTGAGATCACACGTCGGTATTCGGTCCCGGCAGCAAAACCAAAATTGTTCAGAGTAATACCAAAGCTGAATGCGTTTCTAAGGTCTTCATCTAAAGGTGTGCGGACAATGTTAGTTTCTCGTATTTCGGGTTCGAAACCAAATTGTGCATACGAACCTGGTACCACGATAAACATGAACAGAAAAAGTCCGGTTGTAAAATTTTTGAGAGATTTCATACCAAATTGTATTGCTTATGTGTTTAGTATCTTAAACTCTAACTTTTTATAATGCATTCCAAATTAGAACAAAACTTTAGTTTTATAAAAGCTATATAGGAAACATGCGTTAAATACGTATATTCAAACCCATAATTATACAAGGATTAACGATTATTTCATCTTAAAGTTATATGAGTGCAGTAAGAAAATTTGCAATTTATGGTCCGGTTGACACACTAAAGCGTCTGAATCAGACCGTAATTGATGGAACCTCACCACAATACACTTTCACATCAGAAAAAAATACCGGAAATGGTCATTATGTGGATGTGTGTGTGTACGAGGAACATATGAAGTTATTAAACTCCAGTACATCAGTCACCCTGATCATGGAATTCACAGGTAAGTCTGTAGTAGTTGAGGCTATATCAACTGGTGGACGAATGGGTTTCAGAGGGAGTATGCCAAGTGATGAGCAATCCATTTTTGACTCGGTAACAGACTTTGTTATCGATTACTCCAAGCGTTTTGGCCTCACAATGCAAGAAATTGCCCCCAAAAGCGCCGAAGTAGAACAGTAGTACAAAATAGTATATGTCAGAGCAATCCGATTGGAGCGTGCTAAAAATGCTCGAATGGGCTACGCATTATTTTAGCGAAAAACAGGTACCATCACCGCGACTCAGTATTGAGTGGTTACTTGCTGATGTATTGAATATCAAACGCTTAGAACTATATCTTCAATTTGATCGTCCACTTACCTTGGTCGAATTGTCGAGATTGAGAGAATTTGTCAAGCGAAGGGCCGCACATGAACCATTACAATACATCACCGGTTCAACTTCATTTTACAATGCAGAGATCAATGTCAGATCAGGTGTACTGATTCCCAGACCGGAAACAGAAGAAATGGTTGAGATGATTATTTCTGAGTCCATGGCTGACAATGTTACTCTGCTGGACATTGGAACAGGTTCTGGATGTATACCTATCGCCGTTAAGATGGAACGCCCAAAATGGCATGTTACTGGATGTGATATTTCAACTGTTGCGCTGGATATAGCAAAGGAAAATGGAGCCATCAATGGAGTTGATGTAAGTTTTGTCGAAGCAGACTTGCTGAAAATTGAAACCATGCCCGAAAAGTACTGGGACATCATAGTTTCTAATCCACCATATATTGGATATGAAGAAAAAGATGAATTGGAACAGCAGGTAAAAGATTATGAACCCGAAATTGCACTGTTTACTGAGAATCGCAACAAAGTTTATTCATCCATCATTTCATATGCTCAAACTCACCTGAATTCCTCAGGACTTCTCTATCTTGAACTACATTATGAGCATAAAATCGAAGATGAAAATTTGCTCAATCCCGAAGTGTGGGATTACGAAATCAGGCTGGATTCCGCTAAAAAAAGACGTGTACTAAAAGCCGTGTATAAGTCCTGATTACGTTCAGGAGTGCCAATTCAACACAATTGCCCAAAAGGCAAAAATTTGCCCATTTTTCGTGTGTGAATAAAATGTGGAAAACTTTTTTCATTTTTTTTTCATGGACTCGATTTTTGTAAAAATCAATGTTAACGCTATGTTAAGCGCTGTCAATACCCTTAGTGTAAAAATGTTGGGAATATTACAATCCCTTGAATAGCAATGAGTTAATATGTGGATAATTTTGTGGATAACCTGACCTTTTCATAGAATCAACTGGTTGCTTCATGTTTAAAAAATGCTCATCTTTTGAACAGTCAATAAAAGAAAAAACGAGAATCGAATGTGGATAACCCTTATGTGGCCTAAATTGAAGGTCAAGGGGTTTTTTACAAAAAAAGCACAAGTACGGTAATATTAGGAGGTAGCATACTTTGGCAAAAGAGACTGCTAAAGCGATTTGGGATACGTGTCTGGAGATAATCAGGGATAACATCAATTATCAAAAATTCAAATCCTGGTTTGAACCGATCAAGCCTGTTAAGATCGAAAACAATACACTTACAATTCAGGTACCATCTCAGTTCTGGTATGAGTGGCTTGAAGAGCATTATTATAATATGCTCAGATCTACGATCACCAAAGTGCTTGGACCTGATGGAAAGTTGGAGTATTCTATTGTTATGGAAAAGTCTGAGAATCCCATTGATGAGCGTTCGGTCCGTATGCCTCAAAGGCCAGTGCCTCCAAGTAAACCGCAACATCTCACCGGATACCCTACCCATAATCCGGGTAACATCCAGAATCCGTTTGTTATACCCGGATTAAAAAAAACCAAGGTAGAATCTAACCTTAATCCAAACTACGTTTTTGAGCGATATATTGAGGGCGACTGCAACCGTTTAGCTCGTGCTGCTGCAATGGCTATAGCTGAAAATCTTGGCAGTAACTCATTCAATCCCTTTTTTGTATATGGTGGTGTTGGGCTTGGCAAGACCCACTTGATCCAGAGTATCGGCAATAAGATCAAACAGGATTATGGTGATGAAAAATCCATACTCTATATCTCTTCCGAAAGCTTTACTAATGAGTTCGTTCACGCGATCCGAAACAATCGTGCCAGTGAATTTTCGATGTTTTACAGAAATATTGATGTACTCATTGTAGATGATATCCAGTTTTTCAGTGGCAAAGAGAAAACCCAGGAAGAGTTCTTTCATATCTTCAATGCACTACATCAGGATGGTAAACAAATTATCCTCAGCTCAGACCGTGCTCCGAAAGATGTCCCTGACATCGAAGAACGATTGATTTCAAGGTTTAACTGGGGACTCACAGCCGACATCCAAATGCCTGATTTTGAGACCAGGTATGCTATTCTTGAATACAAGGCCCATGATAACGGTATTGAGTTTGAACCCGAAATATTTGAGTTCATAGCACATAATTTCAAATCCAGTATCCGTGATATGGAGGGTGCGATCATTAAATTGCTTGCCACCTCTTCCCTTCAGAAAATTGACCGAATCGATTTGAGTATGGCAAAACACGTACTCAAGGATATGGTAAAGGAAACCAAGAAACACATATCCATTGAACTGATCCAGAACCAAGTTTCAGAATATTTCGGCATCGATGCCAATAAGGTTCGCGAAAAAACGAGGAAACAAGAGATTGTTGAAGCCAGACAGATTGCTATGTACTTGTCGAAACAAATGACAAAAAGTAGTTTAAAGACGATTGGATTACATTTTGGTGGCCGTGATCACTCTACTGTTATCCATGCCATTACCTCTGTTGAAGATAGGCTCAAGAACGCAAAACACTCCAGAATCATCAAAGATATCCAACACAAGATTGAATTGGCGAGTATCTGACATGAGCAGCTTTCAGGTAATCCTTGCTATTGGCAGCAGTTCAGATGATAGATTGAAGAACTTAAAACTTGCACGATCATTCATATCCGGGTTGAGCCTGACACCCGTACGACATTCTTCGATTTGGCAATCAGAACCGGTAGGACCTGCAAAAAATGAGTTTTACAATGCGATCGTAACTTGTACATATGATCGGTCACCTGAACATTTACTGGATGTGATAAAAAACTACGAAGAAGATTCTGGCAGGGATTTAGGTGCACCAAGATGGTCAGACAGGATTATCGATATCGATATCATTGACTTTGGAGGTAAACTACACATCTCAAGCGAACTCGAAATCCCTCATCAATCATATCGGGATCGCCTTTTTGTTCTCCATCCACTCAAAGAACTATTCCCGAATTATGTTTGTCCGACCACTGGTGAACATATCGACAATTTAATTTTCAAAGCCCCTCCTTTACAGCTTTCCAAAAAGTCAGTAAAGTGGTAGATTAGGGCCGTGAATAACTATGAATTTATAGCAATTGAAGGCGTTATAGGAGCAGGTAAAACTTCTCTGGCCAGATTACTCTCGCAACGCCATAATGCCCGATTAGTGCTTGAGGAATTTGAGGACAATCCTTTTCTTCCGAAATTTTATCAGGATAGGTCAAGATATGCATTCCAGACCCAGTTGTCCTTTCTTGCCAGTCGATTTAACCAACAAAAAAGTCTGACTTCCAAAGATCTTTTCTCCGATTTTCTCATCTCAGATTATTTGTTCGACAAGGATCGCATTTTCGCCCGGCTCAATCTTGGTGAAGATGAAATGGCATTGTATGACCGTATCTATAATATTATGAGTGGTATTGCTGCAAAACCGGATCTTGTAATATTCATCCAGTGTTCGGTTGATCGATTACTCCAGAATATCTACAAACGTGGTCGGGAATATGAAATGGATATGGCCGTTGATTATCTGGAAGAATTGAATGAGGCTTACAATCATTTTTTTTACCACTACGACAGGTCCCCATTACTTATAGTAAATGCAAATGAGATCGACTTCGTCAACAATGAAGACCATCTCACGTACATTGAAGACCATATCTTTAAAGTTCCATTAAAAAGCCAACGAACTCATATACACCCCAGATAAACAATAAATTGAGCGTTCGGCCGATATTATTAAATAAGCTACAGATTACGTATCATTAATTATATGAGATTCATATTATACTTTATATTCTTTTATGTCATTTTCAGATTGGTTCGTAGACTATTGTTTGGTCCACGTCCAAAGCGAACGGTGTTTGTAAACTGGGGACAGACAGGAAACCCAAACCCATTTGACCAACGTCACGCTGGATATGACCAAAACAAAAGTAACGAACCGCATGTAGGTCGGTTCAAGGGTCAGGAGTCGGCTGCTACATCAACCAGAAAACTGGAAAATGTTCAGGATGCCGACTTTGAAGAATTAAAAAACTAATGGATGCACTATGAAAAAGAATGTCGGGTCTATTGATAAGGCGATTCGGTTTATAATCGCATTGGTTATGATTCTACTGTTCGCACTGGATATCGTAACTGGGGTATGGGGTTATGTAGCTCTTGGGATAGCAGCTGTCATGGTTATCACAAGTCTATTTAGTTTTTGTGGTTTATACGCCCTTTTTGGAGTAAACACCTGCAAGACAAGTTAATGGTGTCCATGCCCCCCAGACGATAAGTCTGGACTGAGGAACGGTATACCCAATGACAATCCACGGAGGATCAAAATAACGGCAATGACAGCTGTTATGTAGGGGAATACTTTTGCCATTTTAGCCTTTAAAGATGGTGTAGTGAATCCGGTAACCATGGACATTGCAAGCATCATGGGTAGCGTTCCGATTCCGAACAAAATCATAAATCCAGCACTGGATAACGGGGTTCCAAATCCTACTGCAGCGATTAATCCCATGTAAACAAATCCACAAGGCAACAACCCATTTAGTAATCCGATCGCAAACAAATTAGATAGTCCAGGGTTTTTCATCAATTTCCTGAATGGATTCTTCAAAAACGATGGCCATTGTACTGGAACCGAATGAAAAAGTCTGCTGGAGGTAATCCCAGGAACCAATGCAACAATCAAAAGTACCACTCCTGCCAATATCGATACCACCTGTTGCAATCCAACAAACGACATCCCCAGTCCCACAGAACCTAAAACAAATCCCATAAAAGCATAGGTTACAGTTCTTCCAAGATTATAGAGAATCCGGCCGGATATATATCTAGTCCTGTTGTCATCACCGGCACCCGGAAGGGCTAATGCGATCGGGCCACACATACCTGCGCAATGAACACTTCCAAAAAGTCCCATCACAAATCCAGCCCAAATTAATTGATCATGCATTTTGCATTACCTTATAAATACGGAAAATTGAGAAAAATATTCTTTTTCTGATGTCTGCACCAGTACGTGGAGCTTCCATTGGCCTGTGGTCAATTCGCTCAATGGAATGGATTGAACACCGGATGCATCCAGATCAAGGTCAAAGATTTTATCAAGTGATGCATCAGATGGCCGGTACATTTTCAACTTGCCCGTTATGCTTTCAGATAGCAACTCCTCCGGGACAAATACTTGAAGTTGTCCCTCTTCGATATTCCACTTAATGGGTTCCGACAAATTCATTGCATTCGATTCACGGTCAATTTGATCTTGATAAACCAGAGTTTGCTGGTAATAATCAGGAACAACCAAATCGAATTTGACCGTAAATGTAAAAGCGACAAAACTTACTGTAGCTGTTACAAATATAACATATGCGATGATGATACCATATGGCCAGGCTCGTTCTTTCGATTCTTTGCCTTGTGGATTTTCATTGTTTGGGTTCATATTCAAATTATTTCCCAGGACCTAAAAAGCCTGTCTTAACTGTTTGTATTAATTCTCCATTTTGGTAGATGCCGAACAGAACTTCAGTTTGTGTGCCTGTGAGAATTGTTCGATCTACGAAAACCATTAGCCGTTTTTCCATCTGTTGTTGACCTGATATCGTTTCGAGTTCACCCAGATGTTGAATTTCACCATTTGGTGACAGAAGTCGCATTTCAACATCCATGTCATTAAACGTCTTGTTGAAGAACCGGATGTTGTATAAGTTTGAGATCCTGCCGTCTGGTAACTCGTTATATAGCGTTCCTGGAGCTCGTAGTATTACAGTGTCAATTGGTGCTCTGGTTGCCATCAAGTATGAAAATATCGAAACGAGTATAACAAAGACGCCAAGATAGGCAATTATACGAGGTGTGAAGTACCGTGCAACGGTACCTGTAACTACGGCTGTATGCGATGTATGAGTAATGAGTTTTTCTGGTTTACCAATCTTGACCATAACTTCATCACATGCATCCATACATGCTGTACAATTGATACATTCCAATTGGATTCCATTTCTTATATCGATTCCTGTCGGACACACTTTCACACATTGTTCACAATCTATACAATCACCATATGATCCGGTAATTTCAGTTGATTTTGGCAAGTTAGTGATACGTCCGTCAACTTTTTTCCTATCAGCTACCCTCGCACGCCCCTCGCCTCTGCTGAAATCATATGTAACAGCCAAGCTATCGTTATCAACCAAAACGGACTGAAACCGGCCGTATGGACAGGCAACAAGACACACTTGTTCTCGGAATCGGGCAAATACACCATAAAACACCAAACTAAACACAGTGATCGCAATAAATCCTGTGATATGCTCGGCTGGTGGTGCTGTTACAATGCTCCAAAGCTCATCTTTACCTATTACATAGGCCAGAAATGTGTTCGCAATGAGAAAAGACAGTCCGAAAAAAATGGTATGCTTAACACCTTTTTTCAGGATTTTATCTCTGTTCCAGGGTTGCTGATCAAGTCTGCGTTGCTCATTTGCATCACCTTCAATGAAGTACTCAATCTTCCGGAACAACATTTCCATAAAAATCGTCTGTGGACACACCCATCCGCAGAATAATCGTCCCCAGATTGCTGTAAAAAGCACTATGAAGACAATCAATGTCATCATGGCAAGGAATAGCAGGTAGAAATCCTGAGGCCAGAATACCACCCCAAAAAGTATAAACTTACGTTCAAGAACATTCAACAGAATCAATGGATTTCCATTCACCGTGATAAATGGTCCGGCGAACAGAAATCCAAGTAAGAACCAACTCAGAACACTCCGATATTGATAATATTTGCCAGAAGGTTTTTTCGGATAAATCCATTTCCTTTTCCCATCATCGGAAATGGACGACACTTTATCTCGAAAGGTCTCCTCACTTGTTATCGGATTGATATGGCTCATTATTATATCTGCCTGCGTTCAGAATTTAAGTTTATAAGTAACACTCGACTGATCTTGCCATGTTCGGTGCTTTTGCACCTGCTGGTTCACTACCTCTAAGAGATATGATATAGCTCGCCAGTTGATGTAATTGTTCATCAGTCAATGGGACCCCACTACCATAGGCTGGCATCCCGAATGAAGGATACCCAACTTTAATACTAATCATGATCGATTCCAGATCACACCCGTGTTTCCAGAAGTTATTGGTCAGATCTGGTCCCACGAGTCCCTGAGCATTCGCTCCATGACAAGTTGTGCACAAGTTCGTTGGACTCATGAATAGTGCCCTGCCGGCTGCAAGACTGGCCTCATCAGAGAGGATCTCCAACTCGGCATAGTTGATAGTGGGTCCCGCTTCCGCACCGGGACCAAATTGTTGAAGTGCAGCAGCAATTTCCTGTTCGTATTCCTGATGTTGGTTGGGCCCCCATCCGGTTACATCGTAATACAAAAGGTATACAACTGACATTGCAATAGTGAAATAGAATCCGTAAAGCCACCAGGGTGGCATTGGATTATCAAGTTCCTGGATGCCATCGTATTCATGATCAAGCAGGATTTCCTTTTCATCGCTCAGGATGAGGTTCGGTTCATTATCATTGTGAATTTGTTTGTCTGACATAGTTCATCCTCAAGATTTTGAGTCCATGTTTAAAATATTGTTGGGTGCATCATCTTCAAGTGGAATTCTTGAGATCTCATCGATGTCCGACTTTTTCATGCGTATTACCCAAACCAGTAGCACCACAAAAAAAGTAAAGAAGATTGCAAGTGAAATCAGAGGGTATATCTCTATACCCTGCATCGATTCAAGTACGTTTTTATACATAATCCGTTCCTTTGATTTAATTGGATGCTTGATTCATTGATTCATTACCAACGTATTTCTCGAAAGTTCCGACTGCTTGTCTGTCAGCTTTGATATCGGTTCCGAGTCGTTGTAAATAGGCGATAACTGCGATCATGTGTGAATCCCATTCCACATCAAATCCACCACTTTGGAGTCCACTTGCAATCGTTGTGGCCTGTCTTCGCAGATCATCGATAGCACGTTGGTCGTATCCATCAGGATATGGAACACCCAGCCTGGTTAGTGTTCTGATTTTCGCGGGTACCTGGTCTATATTGATCTTACGATCAAGGAACCAGGGATATGAAGGCATAATACTTCCGGGTGAAGTAGATCGGGAGTCCATGAAGTGCATGTAATGCCAGGAATCAGGGTACTTCCCGCCAACGCGATGCAAATCGGGACCAGTTCTCTTCGATCCCCATAGGAATGGTCGATCATAGACAAATTCCCCGGCTTTGGAATATTCTCCATATCGTTCGGTTTCCGATCTGAACGGTCTGATCATTTGTGAGTGACATCCTACGCAACCTTCTGCTATGTATATGTCCCGTCCAACAAGCTCTAATGGAGTGTATGGTTTGACACTTTCAATCGTTGGAACATTTGATTTAACGAGTGCGGTTGGTAGGTATTCAACAACTCCACCGATAAGGATTGCGACTACTGTAAGTACAGTGAATTGTGTCGGTTTTGACTCCAACCATCTATGGAATGTACCGTCTTTGTGTTCTGCAGCTGCCAAATGCTCTACATTGGCTTCAGCTTTCTCATCGGCAACCAATGATCCTGAGCGCATGGTTTTGTACAGATTAAAGGTACCAACTAAAATTCCAACCAGATAGAGTCCACCTCCGATGGTACGGGCAGCATACATCGGGATAAGATGGGTAACTGTTTCCATGAAGTTTGGATACATCAATGTTCCGGAATCATTGAATTCTTTCCACATGAGTGACTGAACGATACCACCCCAGTAAATAGGGATTACGTATATAATCATGCCCATTGTCGCGGCCCAGAAATGGAAATTGGCCATTTTCATACTATGCATTTTGGTATTGAAAATGCGTGGGACAATAAAATAAAGCATAGCAAAAGTGAGTCCACCATTCCAGGCAAGTGCTGCAGTGTGAACGTGACTTATGACATAATCGGTGTAATGTGTAATTGCGTTCACATTTTTAAACGACATCATAGGTCCTTCAAATGTGGCCATACCATAGGCTGTTACACCAACAACCATGAACTTGAGCACGGGATCTTTTCGAACTCGGTCCCAAGCGCCTCGGAGTGTGAACAATCCATTGATCATACCTCCCCAAGATGGAGCAATGAGCATTACGGAGAATACTACACCCAATGACTGTGCCCAACCAGGCAATGCAGTGTACAACAAGTGGTGTGGTCCGGCCCAGATATAGATGAAAATCAACGCCCAAAAGTGTACGATTGATAATCTGTAGGAGTAAATCGGTCTGTTCGCAGCTTTAGGGATAAAGTAATACATGAACCCCAAAAATGGAGTTGTAAGGAAGAATGCTACAGCATTGTGTCCATACCACCATTGTACCAATGCATCTTGAACACCAGCATATACAGAATAGCTCTTCAGGAAGTCAACTGGTAAGACCAGATTATTGACAATATGTAGTACAGCTACTGTGACAAACGTTGCAATATAGAACCAAATAGCTACATACATGTGCTTTACACGTCGCTTGTAGATGGTCATCATCATGTTCAATCCAAAAACGACCCAAATAACAGCGATTGCAATGGCAATAGGCCATTCAAGCTCGGCATATTCTTTGCTTTGAGTGTACCCTAATGGGAGTGTAACTGCAGCAGACACAATAATAGCCTGCCATCCCCAAAAATTAATCTTGCTTAGAGTATCGCTCCACATTCTGGTCTTGCATAGTCTTTGCAAAGAATAGTAGATACCCAGGAAAATTGCGTTTCCAGCAAAAGCAAAGACTACTGCATTGGTGTGAAGTGGTCGAAGTCGGCCGTAGGAGAGCTCTGCTATTCCACCAAGAAATTCTGGTAGTACAAGCTTCAGGGCGATGATTAGCCCAACGAGCATTCCAACGACCCCCCAAACACCGGTCGCAATAGCAAAATTGCGGACGATTTTGTTGTCGTAATAAAAGGTTTCCGTTGCCATAGGTGTAGTTATTTATTGTTTGGTTTATCCAGTTTCGACTAGTTTTTGTGATTATATCTTGTTGTACTAAAGGTCTTGTGTTCTAAGTATCTAATTTTGAAAATCGTCTTTGGTCTTCTCTTCTGAATCCTTTTTTACTTCGCTACCAGTTTCACAATCAGTTGAGGAAGTTATTTTCGAGTTATTTTTGTCGTTCTCAAACGAATTTGATTTCGTATCGTCAAATAATATTCTTACAGATGGTGTGAATTTGTCATCGAATTGTCCGCTGTTTATGGCCCATACAAAAGCAATGACAAATCCTGTGGCTATGAGCAATGAAAAGAATATGAGCATGTACATTGCAGACATAGTTTATAGTCCCTTTCTTTTTGCTGACCAATGTGTTGCCAACGAAGTATATGCGATAACAGTTATTGAACTGACTGGCATGATGATGGCACAAACAAGTGGCGAAAGTGTCCCTGTTACCGCAAATCCGAGTCCGACAATGTTATAAAGCACCGATATTGTAAAACTGGTGTAAATAATTTTTACGCCTGACTTTGAGAACTCCAGAATCTTGTCAATTTTCGATAGAGCTTCAGAATCCATTATTATGTCGCTGGCTGGAGTAAAACTGACGGTATCATCAGATACTGATATCCCTACATGACTGGCCATTAATGCCCCTGCATCGTTCAATCCGTCCCCTATCATGACTGTTTTTCGGCCTTGTGATCTCAGGTTGTCTATTGCATTGAGTTTGTCCTGGGGCGATTGGTTGAACATGAGCATATCTTCATCAAATAAGGTGCTCAATCTGTCTTTATCTCTCGAATTATCACCAGACAACACGAACAAATCATATGTACTTTTTAATCTTGTGATCAATCCGTCTACTCCAGTACGCAGTGATGAATGGATTTCAGCATAACCAGGCACCACCCCATCGATAGAGAAGTACAATCTCGGATGTTGGGTAGAATACGATTCAGGATTTTCGATCCCCACCCATGCAGCCGATCCTATCTTGATTGTCGAGCCGTCCACAAAACCAGAAACTCCTGCTCCGGTTTTCTCCATGTATTGATCGACTTTTTGAACGCTTATATTCGAATAATTTCCTTTCAACCAGTTGTACAATGCCCTGCCATGGGGATGCGTATTTTCATGGAGCAGTGAATAGAGTAATTCTGTCTCCTTGACAGACAGATCCCTTCCGTATAATGTGATTTCACCACTATCTCTACGTGTTAGTGTTCCTGTCTTGTCAAAAATCAAGGTGTCTGACTCTGCAAGTATTTCTGCAACTTCTCCCTTTTTCAGGTACACTTTATTTCTCGAGAGTAAGTTTGTAACCCAGCCAAGAGTAAAAGGTGCCGATAATGCCAATGCACACGGACAAGCTACGATGAGTACTGCTGTGAATGCGTTGATCGCTGTTGATGGACTTGAAGGGAACCAGTAGATTGCCGAGATTGCCGCTATAGCCAATACAACTGGCGAAAAGTAACGACTAAATTGTTGCGATAAACTTTGAATGGATGGATTCTCTCGCTTGGAAAAAACCTCGTGATTCCAAAGTCGGGTCAGATAGCTTGCAGATACAGGATGAACGACAAGATATTCAGCCGCAGTCGCTGTATTTCTACCACCGGCATAACACGTTTGTCCTTTACTAACCAACACGGGATCTGCCTCTCCCGTAACGAAACTATAATCCAACGTCGCACTTTCGGAAAGTAAAATGGCATCGGCAGGCAACAACTCGTTATGCCTGATGAGAATATGGTCATTTTTATCAATCTGAGTGGCGGCGACACTTTGTTCATGGCCACCTGACACCCTCGTGACTGCAAGTGGGAAATAAGATGTATAATCCCTTTCAAACGATAATTGATCATACGTTTTTTTCTGAAAAAGACGTCCGGCCAACAAAAGAAACACAAGCATCGTGAATGAATCCATATACCCGATACTGAGACCATTCAAAATTTCATACAGACTACGAAAGAACATCGCAATAATTCCAAGGGAAATTGCAATATCCATACTCCAGTATCTGTTTGTAATGGATTTCCAGGCGGGACGAAAAAAATCGAGACTACTGTAAAAGAAAACAGGAAGTGCCAACACTATATTGAGCCCACCGAAAAGCCGCAGGAACTGATCATCAACCCCCTCCGAACCAGACAGGTAGTCTGGTAGTGAGAAAAGCATGATATTGCCAAAGGCAAATCCGGCGACACCGATCTTTAGATACAGGGACCGGTTACCTGTATCCTGCTTCTTTTGGTTTACCTTGTCCAGATTCAGATCCGGGCTATACCCGATTTTTGTGAGAATGCGCACCAGCTCACTCAAGGGTAATCTTGAAATATCGAATCGTATGGTCACTTCTCTTTTCTCGAAAAAAACCTGGGAGTGCTTAATATCGGAATTAATGCGTGATAGATTTTCCAATAGCCAAACACAAGAGGCACAATGAATCTGAGGTGTTCTGAATGTTACTATAGCAATCTTATCGTCTTTGTAATTTAAAACCTTGGATGAGATTTCATCGTGATCCAGGTAGTCAAAGTTCATGTTTTTGGTATTTCGCAACGATATACCTGGGCTTCCCTGATCCGATTCATAATATCCCTGCAACCCGCTTTCATGGAGCAGATCATATACAGCCAGACATCCGTTACAACAAAATATCATATCGCCTGAAGAAATTGTCTCTTCAGTGCAAAGCTCCCCACAATGTTGGCACAGTAATTTATTGTCAGTATCAACTATCACTTTTCACCCAATTTTGTATTCACCAATTCTACGTAAAATTATTAGCTTTATGAAGTTAGACAGATTCTAAATAGCAGACAATATAGTCTTAATTTGTGAATTGGGGCAGATTTTGTACTTTGTCAGGAAGTTATTGAACTACATTTTATTAATGACATGGACACCCCCTTTTTATATGAACTTATTGGTTATGTAGCCTCACTATTGGTAGCAATCTCATTGATGATGAGTCAGATTTTGAGACTGCGTCTATTGAATCTGATCGGGTCATTTACGTTTTCCGTTTATGGAATTTTGATTGGATCTTTACCGGTCGCTCTGATGAATGCATTTATTGTTGGGATCAATATTTACTATCTGGTCGGAATGATCAGATTGAAAACATTTTTCACGGTGTTAAAGGTCAGTTCAGATGATCAGTATTTGAGGTATTTTCTTGAATATTACCTTGATGACATCCGTAAGTTTCAACCGGATGCGCCCTCCGAAATACCCATACGATCAATAAATATTTTCATACTACGGGATATGATTCCCGCAGGACTATTTTCAGGCAGAAAAACAGCCGATGGAGTGCTTACCGTAGACATAGATTACGTAATTCCAAAGTTCAGGGATTTCAAAACAGGTAATTTTTTATACCATGATCAATCAGAACTTTTCAAAAATGAGGGTATTCGTGAGATCTATATGTTTGCATTCAACAAAGAACACATAGATTATTTAAAACGCATTGGATTTAATGAAACCGATGAACCAGGGCGATATAGATTGTTGGTTCAATAATGGCGTTTGTGATGAATTGAACTGCGTAAATTACTCCCCCATTGAGTGGTTTCACTTTCTTAGTTCAATAATATCAGGAATCAATAGTGATGCTTACAGATATTATGCTTATCTTTATGCGATAAGCACCCAGTTTTCTCCCGATGGTATTTCAGCACAGGTCTTTTCCTGCAGCACGGTTCACGAAGAGACAAACAGCACATCTTAAAAGTGTCCGTGAGGTGCGTATTAGTGTTAATTGCACCAACAAATAAAGATCATGAATTCTATTACATTCGAACAATTAGGTCTGAGTGAGCCTATTTTAAAATCACTTAAATCAATGGGCTTTGAAGCCCCAACCGGCATTCAGGAACAATGTATCCCCCACATTATTGAAGGTAAAGATGTCGTTGGACAGGCTCAGACCGGGACCGGTAAGACTGCAGCATTCGGGATTCCGTTATTGCAGACGATAAACACATCGTCAAACGATATTCAGGCTTTGATCCAATGTCCGACACGAGAATTAGCGATCCAGGTTACCGGGGAGTTAATGAAAATAGGTCAGTATATACCACATCTGCATGTTGTTCCTGTTTACGGTGGACAACCCATCGGGCGGCAGCTTGCATCACTGAAACGTGGTGCCCAGATTATCGTTGGGACCCCTGGTCGTACCATAGACCATATCAAGCGAGGTACTATCAAGCTTGATAATCTTCAGATGCTCATTTTTGATGAAGCTGATGAGATGTTGAATATGGGATTCCGTGAGGATATGGAAGAAATCCTGACCCACGTTAAACATGATATTCAAACGGTCATGTTCTCAGCTACGGTCCCCCCATTCATACGTGACATCATGAAACGTTTCATGAAAGATCCGGTGAATATTACTATCGACAGAAAACAAATTACTGCACCTAAAATCGAACAGTGGGTAGTTGAAGTTCGTGATTCCATCCGTACAGAAGCCATAACCCGATTTATGGATGTTTACAACTTCAAACTTGGGATTGTTTTCTGTAACACGAAAATTGCTACCGAGTCGGTTGCCCGTGAACTTCAAGCTCGTGGTTATTCAAGTGAGGTACTTAATGGCGACCTGAATCAAACTCAACGAGACAAAGTAATGAGTGGTTTCAGAACAGGTCAGATCGACTTGTTGGTCGCAACGGATGTTGCAGCCCGCGGTATTGATGTTGAGGATGTCGATGTAATTTTCAATTATGAAATCCCTTCTGATCCGGAATACTATGTGCATAGAATTGGACGGACTGGTCGTGCCGGAAAAACAGGTACTTCAATTACATTCAGTTCACCAAACAAAATTCGAAGGTTGAAGTTCATTGAGAATCAGATCAAGCAAAAACTCAAAGTTGCTCCGATGCCAAGTCTCAACGATGTCAAAGAATCCAGAATAGCGGTTCAATTAAAAGAAGTTCGAGACACCCTCGAAGCAGGTGGACTACGTCCCTATATTGAACAGCTCGAACCTTTTGCCGAAAGTGGTTATTCTGCCATCGAAATAGCTGCCGCGTTACTTAAACTTCGTGCAGATCTCAAAGATCTTGAAGAACGCGAGAATGCTAAAGTTGAGCGAAAAGCAAATGATTCAGAAATGGTAACCTTAAAAATTGATATCGGTCGTCAGGATAATATCAAAAAAGGGGATCTTGTTGGAGCAATTGCCGGTGAATCAGGAATCTCATCGGATCTGATCGGACACATCAATGTATTGAAATACGAATCCTTTGTAGATATTCAGGGATCCGTTGCCGATAAAGTGATTGATGCGATGAGCAGAAGTCACATCAAAGGCAAAAAAGTCAGAATCATCGTTGAGCAACAAAGCGAGAAAAGCAAACGTGAATCAGCTGCACAATCTTCTCCATCTGGATCTCGTGGGAGGAATTCAGAGCGACGATCCGGGGGAACTTCCGGACGTAAAAACTACGACCGTAGAAGATAATGGTATTATAAACTGGTCCATGTTAATAAATGTGGACCAGTTTAACTTTTCTTAAATCAAACTGCCATTGATACCCTTGTGATGTGGCCTGTTTTATCCGAATCATATTCGCATTTCTCGCGCACTTGAATACCATTGATACCATAGTGCTGTGGCTTGTTACCCGTACCAATTCGCATTTTTCGCGCGCCTGACTACCATTGATACCAAAGTGATGAGACCTTCTGCCCCATGATCTGTGCAGACATCACAAAATAAAACCCGATCGTTTTACTGTCCGCGTTGATTTACAATAATATCAACAAATTCACCCGGCAAGAGTGGTAATGATTCCATGTCAAAAATCTCAACCTTGACAGGTAATCCGGTTTCAAGTAACGAACTTCCAGGCCGTTGAACCGTTTCGTCAATGATGGTTATCTGAGCACCCACACTTGTAACATAAGCGGGAATGATCCTCTTCTCCGCTGTTCTTGTCCTTACCTGTACTTCCATACCTACTTCAGGTCTAACCGTTAAAGGCTGACGCATATAACCGATGATGTGCGTAGGAGTTTCTGATTCTATAATCATGAAAGGCTCACCGTCCGGTACGATAGATCCATTCTGATAGAACATTTTTCCGATGGACCCGTCAAATGGAGCGACTATCACGACGGGTTTGATCTCCTCTTCAATGGCTTTAAGTTCAGCCTCATGCACACGTAATGCTGCGGTTAACACAAGCGTTTCATCCTGTCCAAGTTCTCGATCCAAAGCGATTATCTGTTGATCAAGTGATTTGGTCAATTCCTCAGTATGGGTTATTTCAGAGTTGATGAGATTCAATACGAGACGGGCATCATCCAGAAGTTCTCTTGACTCAAGTGACCGATCATACAAATCCTGCATGCGATTAACTCGTGATTCTTCAATTTCGCGACGAAGATAAAGTGATGACAATTTCAATTGCTCCGAGGCAAGGTCTGCTTTCAATTCAGCCAGATTGATTCGGTTTCGTTGCCAGCTCGAAATCGGATCCATACTCGTTTTCACATATTCGATCTGAGCCCTGATCAATTCGATCTGAGAAGCATACTGCAAAGAATCTGAAACCATAATTACGGCCAAAGTATCCCCTTTTTGCACTCTGTCAAACTCTCTTACATACATGTTCTGAATAAGACCGGTTGTTGGACTGGAGATAAAGGTTGCATCAGCATATACACGACCTGTAAAACTCGGATTATATACTCTGAAGTCCCATAGATATAGAGCGAACAAAAGGACTACAATAAAAACTAAGACAGGAAACACCCTCAGCCTGAATTCCTTCAAATACTGGCTTAAAGGTACCCGGACCGGCTGATATTTAGGATTATTTTGCACTTTAGACCTCCGATTCATCTTCAACCGTCATCGTTGTCACTTGCTCTACGCCGTTATAAGCCTTTAATTCGGAAGCCAATAAGTCAATCCCACCAGGATCTCTGAGAAGCAGTTTATATGACATAAATGTTGTATTCTGATCGGTCCGAGTCTGTTGACCTGATTTCAAAAACGTGAAACTATGCCTTTTCAAGAGTAGCTCAAGGTCATTCAGTTCTTCCATGGAGCGTTTCCAATGGAAGTTGACAACCAGATCATATCTTTTTCTGGATCCAAAACTTGTAAACCACAGGTAAATAAATGCAATCGACATCACAGATACACCAGTGATAGCTGTGGTGAATTTTTGTGTACCGGTTGCCAGTCCGACAACAATGAGTGACAATACATAGACCGTGTCCAGGGTATCCCTAAGTATGTTTCTGAACCTTACGATAGCAAATACGGCAAGCAAACTAAAAGCCGTCACAATATTGTTGTCGAGGACCATCATAACTAACGATACAGTAATTGGAATGATGATCAAGGAGTTTACGAAGGATCTGGAATAAGAAAGTCCAGAATGTGTAAACATATAGACCCATGCGATGACTTGTCCACACAGAAAAGCGATCAGCAAGGCCAATAGTAGCGTAGGAAGGTCTGTTGGGACAGGTGCAGTATCACCATAAGTTAGCCAATCACCCATAAATCAATATTTCTCCAGTGTAATGTGATGGTGGTGGTGAAGCTTGACAAGTCCGTCGACATATTTTGCTGCTGAACCATTACTCAATCCAAAATGCAATACCAGATCATGAAACCAACGTGGATATCGATCGGTA
>CAZDYD010000014.1:0-41295 GCA_964509715.1 uncultured Chitinophagales bacterium | reverse complement strand
GCAACATTTAATGCTTTATGATATCCAAATCCTCTAATAATTGAATAAGAGCCGGAAGTAGAATAATCGAAGCAAAAAGGGTCGTTACCAATCCAATGAATGCAACTTCACCGATCGATCGAAGTCCGGGATGGAAGCTCAACAATAATCCAACGAAACCGATCATAGTGGTAATGGTCCCAATGGTACACTGTTCGCCGGTTGTTCGTATAACCTTCATGATAGACCCTTTCCCAAGTTCCTGATAACGATGTACCAGGTGTATTCCATCGTCGTTTCCAATCCCAAGCATGGCAGGTAGTACGACTATATTGAAGAAATTCAGTTTAAGTCCCATCATTTCCATAATGAACAACATCCACATCATACCTACTACCAGTGGGATCATTGCCAGGGCTGCCCATTTAAAGGAATGAAAATAACCAAGCACTACAAGCATTACCAGTAAAATCACTGCAACAACCATATAGGGCGATTCCTCCAGCATCAATCTCATCATATCTGCGGCAACGAGTGATGTCGACCCTGCATGGTATTCCATACCATCTTCGGTTATGATGGTTCCTATATCTCGAGCAAACTGCATTGATACCCGTCCATCCGATAAACTGACAGATGGATAAATAATCACGAATGTTCCTACATGTCCATCTCGATCTGTGAACAAATCTTTAAGATAGTCAGGGACATCATCAATGTTGAGTTGAGCTGTGGTACCTGATGCTCGTCTTAACCTGTCGAGATCTGGATCATCTTTGTCGCGTATAAAGGTATTTTGTAGTCTGTCTCTGACCATCGAAATTTGGTTCAAGCGATTCTGAACACTGGTATCATCCAATGGAAACCTGTCCTGTAATGTGATGATGTCTTTTACTGTTTGAATCGTGGTATCCGTTTCGACTCTATGTCGGATAGCTGCGGCAATTTTCAGAGCCTCTTCTTGAGTGTCAGCCACGATGTACGCAGGATTTGATCCAATGCGACTGCTTGATTGTCCGTCAACGATGGCTTTTTTAGCTGCATACTCAGGATACTGCGGATCCAGATTATTAAAATTGTATTCAAATTTTACACGGTTCAGGAATACAAGGCTGAGCAACATAATTACGGCACCAAAAACCAAAATTGGTCTTGAGAAAGGCATTCTTCCACCTTTGACTACTACTTCTTTTTTCTCAATTCTGGCTTCCAGATCAAGTAATGGGGATTTTTCGAAAGCCACCAAAATGGCAGGCTGCACGAATACCATGGATATCACTGCAAAGATAATCCCAGCGCCAGCGATCAAACCAAACTCACTGAATCCCCTGAAATCAGCGAACATCATGATAAAGAGCGAAATGGATGTGGTGGCAGCGCCTATCATAATCGCTTTTCCTGTACTCATAAATGTGCTGACCAATGACTCACGGATTGTATTACCACTTCCTCTTTCTTCGGTATATCTCCCGTAAAAGTGTATCCCAAAGTCGATTCCAAGTCCAAATAGTAGTAATGCTAATGTGGATGTCATCAGGTTAAGGTTACCTATTATTGCGTAGGTAATCCCGAAGGTCCAACTCAAACTCATAGCCAATGGTAGACCAATGATGAGCACGAGAACCGGCATTCTGACGACCTCTTTGAGAAAGAACCGCAGTACAAAGGTGGTACCATGTCGTGCTCTATATGATTTATAAAGGAAGTATAACACAGTGATCAACAGTACTGCTGAGACACCCGCTCCAAATGTTTTGGCCACATCCTCTCTAATCGCCTCCACTTGAACTACTCTGTGGAGCATCCGTCCGGCCAGGACAATCTCCATATCGGGGTGATAGGATTTTGGATCCATTACCTCAATGAGTGCTTCCATGTCGGCATACAAGTCCTTGATGTACCGGACATTGGTTTGGGATCCGCTCGGGAAGAATCTCAATGTCATAGAGGAACCATCATCGTGCACCGGATATTCTTCCCCTACCAACCAGTCATATAAATCCCGGAATTCTTCGACTTTTTCCTCAGCCTCTGAGTCGTCTTCCTCATCATCAAAATCAATGAAAAACGGGTTGACCTGTAGAGACGCATTCTCGATTTCGTCATCGAGATATTCAAGGATTGTGGTAATTTCATCATCGGTTGCGAAGTACAGGGCATTATCTTTCAGAAATTCTGTTTCCCTTTTAAACTCAACTGTTGCAAGATATGTATCTTCATATCCGGCCCTTTTAAGCTCTAATGCTCTTGGTATCAGGTCTTCGGCGAAACGCCTGGTCGCTTCCAGATCTGGGCTAATTATGCCCACTGCAACATCACTCCCCTCCCCACCAACTCGATCCCTGACTTTTTCAAGTGCAATGACACTGTTGTAATCATCTGGAAGGAGCTTGGAGTAATCAGACTCAATCTGCAGTTTCATGGCATAGTTGAGTCCTACAGCCGATAATCCCAATGCAATTAAAAGTACAATGATGTAATTGGTGACTATGATATCGATGAGCCGTCTCAGGAAATTCTGTACCATATTCTATAATGATTAAAAACCTTGATATTTCGGGGCTATGTTGATAAATATAAAAGTTTCCGTAAGCACTCAATAATTAATTATCGTTAGAGTTTTGTTTCACAGGTCTACCTACTTTGCGAATACCAAGTGTCGGATTCTCACGTTTAAGCAGTATATTTTGTATCACAAACGATTAACTTGTCCTGTACATCACTAAAGTTCACTATATGCCTGCCATATACCGATATTTCGTTGCGCTTTGTATTGGGATATTTTTATATATCGTTGCTGATCCCATAAAGGTAGGCGCTCAAAGTGCAAAAATGACTCCTACGACCTCGGGCGATATTTGGGCAAAGACGTTGGATGCTGCAAATTATAATGAGTATTGGAACTACCAAATGTATTTTGACAACGGAATGTCGTTGTACGTTGTGTTTTCTGTCTCAAATTTCGGTCGATTGAAGTCTGCAGTGAGTGGTATAAGGGTTTCTTTATATGGACTTGATGGAGAGGCATATCATATCAACAGGGAATATCCGATAGCTGATTTATTGCAGAATCCGCAGGGATATGAATTTAATATCAATCCACGGCAGGATAACATCTGGTTCAAAGGTTCATTACCGGAGCATCATGAGATGTATATTAATACTCAGAAACATGGTCACAGGTTTAAAATCCATTTAACTTTTACCGACATCCAGCAGGGGTTCAAATCTGGCACCGGCGAGTATATGGTCGATGATCACCGAATCGGGATAGCTACCCATATTCCGTTTGCACGGGTCTCAGGGACAACCGGAATTAACGATAATGTCAAAGATGTCAGCGGAGTAGCATACATGGATCATACCTGGCAGTATCAGAATTCTTCCAAAAAACTTAAAAATGGGTATCGTTTCGTCCATTTGCAGGATACCCGAAACTGGGAAAACGTGTATTTCATGGAAACTGACACCCGTGCAGGGACGAGATTTGTTGGATACAGACTTTCTTCAGTGGATGGTGTTGTTTCCTTACAAGAAATTCAATCCGTTTCAAATACGAGTTCCCGAGATTTTCAAAACAATCGGATGTCAATCAGTCTGACTGGTGGGCAGAAAGCCGAGATCTCTTCACACAGTATTATGGATGTTACTACCATTTTCAATGATCTGAATTGGGTCACAAGGCAATTGATGCGTACCATCCTTGGCGGAGAGATAATGGATACGCGCGGAACAGCTGTGATGCTATCGAACGGCAATAGAAAACAAGGATTTTTCAACCAATTTGCTGTGAAGTAGTTCGCATAATTTCTTCAATAGTTATCATCTTTTGTCATAATTTGAATTGCTTGTTTATCCGGTTATATAAGTTTTTATATTTCACTCAGGCCATTCACTTTTTATTAACCTATCAATAGGAAAACGGCCATGATAAATAAATACAATCACTATTTTTTGATCTCACTATTCAGTCTGATTCTGGTTGTCCCTTTGAATTTATCTGCTCAAGGTGGATTTGCAATCGGGGGTAAGATCGGTACGACCGGATTTGGAATTGAAGCAGCTTATGGATTAACGGATGTTTTAAATATCAGAGGTAGTTTAACGGGGTACGATTTTACGATTTCGTACACAACAGATGGAAATGATCCGGATGTGAAGTTTGACCTTGATTCAGATAATACAGCACTGTCAATCCTCCTTGACTATGTACCATTCAAGCAAGGTTTTCGAATTACCGGTGGATTCATCCACCAGGGGCCACGATTTAGGGGAGTTGGTATACCAGTTGAAAGTTATACAGACCCGCAATCAGGCGTTACCATTCCAGCGAATCAAATGGGTTCGGTAACCATCGATTTGGACTACGAAAATAAACTAAGTCCATATCTTGGAATCGGTTTCGGCAATCCTGTGGGTAGAAACCGGGTGACAATGTCGTTGGATGCCGGAATAATTTTCTCCGGTAAGCCTACGATTACCTCCAGATCAGTTGGTAAACTGGCGGAAGTATTGGATTATGACGAGCAAGAGCTACGTGACAATGTTGAGAAGTATAATGTTTTACCACTCATAACCATTGGTTTGTCTGTTAAGCTCTTTTAATTAGCTGAATTATACGATGAGCATCGCATCGCCAAAACTGTAGAATCTGTATTTGGACGATATGGCATGCTGGTAGATGCGGTGCATTTCTTCGATACCAGTCAATGCTGATATGAGCATTAATAATGTGCTTTTAGGTAGGTGGAAATTTGTTACTAAAGCATCGACGGCTTTGAATTGGTAACCAGGCTTGATGAAGATATCAGTGCTCCCACTTCCAGCTGAAAAAGATCTGTTTTCTTTGCTGGTGAAAGGAATATCTGACAAGTATCCACCACTAACAATGGATTCGAGTGTGCGTGCCGTTGTGGTGCCTACCGCAGTAATATGACGTGATTGGGTTAGCGAATGGGCAGTTATCGGATCTATGGAGTACCATTCACTGTGCATGATATGCTCGTCGATTTTTTCGGATTTCACTGGCGTAAATGTCCCGAGTCCCACATGCAATGTTAACTCTTCGAGGGCGAATCCCTTCGACTTAAGTGAATCAAGTAATTCAACGGTGAAATGTAGTCCCGCTGTAGGTGCGGCTTTACTCCCTTCATCCTTTGCATAAACGGTTTGATATTCGTCTGCGAGTGTTTCATCCTGTTTTATGTATGGGGGAAAAGGCGTCAATTTCCATTGATCCCATATCGGATGGTCAAATCCCGGCTGGACCTGAATAACCCGTACTCCATCGTCCTGGATTTCAATAGTCTCTATACTCACTTCAGGAATTGGGTTGAATATCTTTCCGATTCTGAATTTTTTCCCTGGCCTGACTAACGCCTCTGCCCGATGAGTGTCAAATTGCCTCAGCACAAATATTTCGACCTTATCTATCAAGATACGAGCTTTTTCAACTTTACTGTTGTTCATCACAATCGTACTTGAATCAGGAAGATAGCTGCCAAGATTATAAAAAAAATCGTCGGTAATGGTTCTATTTGTCCTATCATAAACCAAAAGCCGGGCATGATCACGTGGATGAGCAGGTTTCTGGGCAATCAGGTCCTCAGGTAAACGGAAGTCAAAGTCAGATAGAGAGTACATTCAATGTTGAAAATAAGATTTGAAGAATAAAGAAATTGAATATATTGAATTACGTCATTCTACACATAAACTTTCAGTCGTTATGATGTCAAGATTTAAACGGTCCTGGTATTTATTCAGGGCTTCATTACACGTTTTGAACAAGGATCGGGAATTATTGGTATTTCCGTTGATCTCGGGTGTATTGACATTGGCCATTGTTGCCACATTCATTATCCCATTTACATGGGCTGCCACCTCCGGATACGATATCAGTGTGAATATGCCCATTTGGGGAACCTACATCGGTATCTTTGTATTTTACCTGATCAGTTACTCGATCACATACTACTTTAATTCAGCCATTGTTGCATGTGCCATTTACAGGATGAAGGGTGGTGATCCAGACCTCAAGGGTGGATTCAGGGTTGCTACAGCCAGATTTAAAGAAATCTTTGGTTGGGCATTGGTATCGGCAACGATTGGGATTCTTTTAAAACACGTACAATCCAAATCTAACGGACTCGGGAGCTTGTTCGCAGGAATTGCGGGCATTGCATGGTCAGTGGTGAGCTATCTGGTCATACCAATCATCGTAATGGAGAAGATCGGCCCGATCGATGCGCTTAAAGAATCAGGCAAACTCGTAAAACAGACCTGGGGAGAACAGGTCATCGGAAATATCGGATTCGGGGTATTTTTTAGCTTAATTTTACTTCCCATAATTTTCATAATCCCTATGTTAGTGATGTCCGATAATGTGGTGTGGTACCTGATAGGTATCTCGGTATTGGTAATTTATATCACCTTGATTTCGTTGGTACACACGACGTTGTTGTCCATTTTTCAGTCAGCACTCTATCTTTACGCACGTGAAAATTTTGTGCCTGAAGGGTACGACAGAGCAATTTTGAGAGAATCAGTAACAAAGGATTAATGTTCAGGTTATGAGGAAAAGCCTTTTATGGATCGGCTTTGTGTCGATGTGGATCATTGTTGGCTGTATGCGGGAGAATCTCCCTCCAAATGATATTACCTATGATATCAAAATCGTAAACGGCCAGTTGATTGATGGTACCGGAAACAAACCATATAATGGATCCGTTTTGATCAAAGATGGTGTCATCACTTATGTTGGTAAGAATGACCTGAGCGACTACGATGTTACCCGAGTCATCGACGCAACAGGTAAATTGGTCACTCCCGGATTTATTGATGCACATGCACATGGTAACGCCGAGTTGAACCCGGAATTCAGAAATTTCTGGTCGATGGGTGTCACATCTATTCTACTTGGCATGGATGGGAGTAGCTCTGGTATAGAGGATATTACTGGATGGATGGAGCAGGTGGAACGAGCCCGGCCCGGACTGAATATCGTACCTATGACGGGTCACGGTACCGCCAGAACTGCTTCAGGTATCGGACTGGATCACAATCCACATCACACTGAAATTGAAGCTTTGGCACGGTTAATCTCACATCAACTTGAATCTGGTGTATTTGGAGTATCAACAGGTATTGAATACATTCCCGGGAGGTTTGCAAATCGCGAAGAACTCAAGGCGGTAGGAGAGGTGGTCGCCCAGTTTGATGGTGTAATCATGAGTCACATCCGAAATGAAGATGAGGATGACGTTAATGAGTCCGTTCGGGAACTCATCCGAATGGGTGAAGATAGTGGGGCAAGAGTTCATGTTTCTCACATCAAGATTGTGTATGCAAATGAAATTGCTCACGCGGAATCAGTTTTGGCGGTGATGGATAGTGCCAGGGCGATGGGAATCCAGATAACGGCTGATGTATACCCTTATACAGCCAGTTATACCGGAATAGGAATCCTGTATCCTGAATGGGCTCTGCCTCCAAACAATTTTGATGAAGTTGTACGACAGAGGCGAAGTGATCTGGCTGATTATCTCAGGAATAGAGTCCATATGAGAAATGGTCCCGAGGCGACACTATTGGGTACACAACCCTGGAGAGGACGTACACTTGCACAGATTTCAGATTCACTCGGACTACCTTTCGAAGATGTGCTCATTGATTTTATGCCACCCGGATCAGCAAGTGCCGCATATTTTGTAATGAACCATAACGTAATGAGGAGATTTTTTCAGGACGAACATGTTGTGGTCTCGACGGATGGATCTCCGGTCATGCTACACCCCCGTGGATATGGGAGCTTTGCGAAAATAATTCGCGAGTTTTTTGTGGAGGAGCAACTGATGCCGATCGAAAAGATTGTTCGGAAAATGACCGGTCAGACGGCTGAGATTGTTGGTCTTTCAAGAGATAGAATACCTGATAATGAACCCAATATTGAGGATTTACACTACTTAAAGCGAGGTATTCTGAAAAAAGGTTTCGCTGCTGATGTTCTGGTTTTTGATCCCAAAGAAGTCAAAGATCTGGCGACATTTGAAGATCCACACCAATATGCAACGGGATTTGATTATGTGATCATCAATGGAATTCCGGTCCAAGAGTCCGGTCGTCCTTCTGGGGCACGACCGGGATTGGTACTGAAAGCGAGATAAATGGAATGTGGGCAACTGGTATCTGCCCACATATGAATTGGTCTGTAAGTAAATCAGTTATTGCTTCTCAGCCCGATCTCGATTTCGTACAACTCACGTTGACGTGATATGAAATCGTCTCGCTCGGTGATCCTTTGACGTTCGAGTTCGTCTTCAGGCTCGAGTTGATGTTCCCATTCAAACTCATAACGCTGCCAGGCGATTTTTCCATTCTTCCCAGCCTGAAGTACTGTGTATCCGGGATTGAATCCACGCCAGTTACCACCCCACCAAGCGGCACTTACACTTTGGCTCGTGATGTACCAGATGCCATTATAATAAAAATCTTCAATTTGATGGGAGTGTCCTTGTAGGACAACTTTTACAGAGTGTCGTTCCAGAATCTCTCTTAATTCACGATTATCACTAATGACCATGTGGTTCATAGCTCTTGCCTCAGGGTCTCCATTAATCTGACCAATATTGCAGAAAGCTGCGATATGCATAACGACCACAGTTGGCATGTCTTTGTGTTTGCCAAGATCAAATCGAAGCCATTCCAACTGTTCCTCACCCAATTTTGCTGAATAACTCGGACCTGTGGGGGTGTCCATTTCATGGATGGTATCAAGTACTACGAAATGCCAATCTTTATGGGTAAAACTGTAATAGGAAGAGGGCATTTTGCAGGCATCCATAATCAGTTGTTTTCCGATGTCCGGGTCGTCTATTTCGACCTTTCTTCTGCTCGACAAGCCAAGAACATCATGATTCCCGATACATCCATACCAAGGCATCTCGAGTTTTTCAGAGGCATCTTTGAAGAGTGAAATCATGTCAATAAATTCATCCTTCTCGTTGTATAGTCCATCAAAAGCCATATCTCCACCCATGAGCACAAGATCGGGTTTGGTATCCAGGCTATTAACTGAAGCAATACAAGCAGCGTAACCTATGTGTCCTTGTCGCTGACGTCTGACATGCATGTCAGTGAGATGGGCAAAATAAAACGATGTATTATCATCGTCGACAAAGGGCATCGGTGTGCTATTGGGAACCGGTGCAGCATGAGCCATTGTTGAAACGACACCAATTCCACCGGCACCAACGATTATTTTTTTTAAAAAATCCCTCCTGCTGGATCCTTCTGTCGGATTCAATGTATTCTTTTTCATAAGATTTCTGTAGATGATTTCGATTTACGAATGCTTTTACAATTAAATAAAATTTCACGTAAAAAACCGCAAAATTAAATCTGAAAACCGGCTGATTCTGAGCCTCAGCGGTGGGAATAATTCCCGGTGTACTCTACGTACCGAATCAGCATGAAGAATGTTGACGTGAAGGGTGTACGAACTGCATAGTCGTTAGGCATTATACGTACCGAATCAATATGAAAAACGGGTAGTATGCCAGAGTAATGTCTTGGCTCTGCGAACCATCTTCTTGGATCACCGTTAAGAAATAAAGGTAGTATGTCAGGGTAATGCTTCGGCCCGTGCAGTCAAAAAAAGTCGGTACCAATCATCACGTGACAGGTCAACATGGCTAACCATTGCAGAAGCTCTCAGGCGATCTGGATTTGTTGTTCCGACAATTGGTTGAATGCCGGCGGGATGACGAGTCAGCCAGCCAAGGACAATAGCTTCGACCGATGTCTTATACTTATTGGCGAGTTCATGGATCAACTGGATCAAGGCATCAGGAGCGCCACGCCCATGTACAAAGAGTTTTCCACCTGCAAGGGGACTCCAGGCTTGCACCAGAATATTGTTAAGCCTGCAATAGTCCAACAACCCATTTACTCCAGCCACACCCATTCTGTCCAAGTTAAAAACGGTACCTTCTTCAATGAGTGCTCTGTGGAGTAAACTGATTTCAACCTGATTGATTGTTATGGGTTGATCAACAAATCGTTTAAGTAATTCAATTTGACCTACATTGTGGTTACTGACTCCAAAATATCTGACTTTGCCAGATTTGTACAAATGTTCAAATGCTTTGGCAACTTCTTCAGGTTCAGCGAGAGGATCAGGTCTATGCAGTAATAGAATATCAATATGATCTGTATTCAGTCTTTTTAGTGATCCCTCCACAGATCCCATAATATGATCGAACGTGAAATCATATCTGGCTGGCGACTTCGAATCGGGATGTCCGGCAAATCGAATCCCACACTTATTGAGTAGGATGATCCTATCTCTCAGTCCAGGATCCTGCTTTAAAAGATCTCCGAAAATCGACTCTGATTTACCACGAACGTAGATGTCTGCATGATCGAACAGATTGATTCCCTCATCGATTGCTGCATTTATAGCATTATATGCAATACTACGTTCCTCGAATGTAACGTGGTCTGAATTCCAGCTGCCACCTATATTCATGCAACCATAGCCCACGATGGAACTTTGTAGATCTGTTCCGGGAATGTTAATGTACTTCATCGTTACTCCAGTTCAAGGATTCTTCTTGTTGCTTCGGCTATTGCCAATAAACCCTCGTTTTCAATCGTCCAGTTTGGTGACGTTAGTCCGTAGCTGAACATTGAAAGTAGCCATTCTCTACCATCTAATGATTTTACATAACCGACATCTCCCCGGACATCCAACACACGCCCGGTTTTTCCTGCATATACCCATCCATTTGGAAGTACCCTTGGGATTCCGACAAGATCGGTTTGCTTGGAGAGCATCCACTGGATGTCACTTGTAACATCCTTGGATAAATATTCAGGGCGATATATGGCTTTCAGCAGCTTAAGCATATTAGTTGCCGTGGTTTGGCCGAGTCCGTACACACGGGATTGTTCATTATCGGGACTGAATGCTTTTCTATTCAATCGGGTCTCATTGATGTTGAACACCCGAATAAATTGATTGATGTTTTCGACCCCGAGTATGTCGATTACAAGGTTTGTCGCCGTGTTATCTGAAATAGCGGTCATAAGATAACAGGCATCATGAAGGGTCATTCTATGGGGAGTCTTAAAGTTTTGAAGCACCCCCATCCCACCAACTTTATCACTATCAGTAAGAGTTACTTCGGTGTCCCAACTCAGATATCCATCTTCAACGCATTTCGCTGCGTGCATCAGAATGGGTAATTTAATTGTACTTGCCGTTGCCACGACATCAGCTTCACGATATTTCCACTCCTTACCCGATTGCAGGCTTAATGCATGAATATGGAGGTTACCTTCGTAGCGTGATTCAATGTCTTCAAACATATTTATATACTCAAGCTTAATACTACATAGAAAGCTTTACCATAAGGGTTAAAAATGGTATTCACACTCATTGGAAGTTGAAAATCTGGGTTTATCCGTAGACTTTTTGAAAGCTCATAAGATAAATTAACAATTCCGGCCTTGTTTGTGTAATACCATTCTCGGCTCTCTTTTAATGATGATCCAACAGTAAACCTGGATGAAATATTACTCCCAAGCTCCTTGGAATAGGAGGCTTCAGCATATACACTGTTATCCGGATCATTCCAGACTACTGATGATAATTTAAATGATAATGGACTGTTTTCAGAGCTAAATTCAACATAGGTCTCTATGAAGTGCATTCCGACTGAAGCATCGTCACCGGCACCCTTGTAATTTAGAAAATCAGAGCCGGCATACTCATAGTAGTAATCATATACGTAGAACGTCATATCAACTAAGGAGGTACTCAATTTGTAGGATAGCCACAAACTGATTTCATTGAAATCATTGGTAAGTGAGACCGATGATGCTGCACCTGCACTGAATTTATCGGTATAATACATCGCATAAGGCTGTATGTTTACCCCATTGTCCATCTGAATACCCCTCCAGACATATCGACTGGTGGTGGTTGCTCCCAGATCAAAAGCCCCTTGTGCAACTACAACTGAATTTGGAATAAATGTTGACGAAATTACAATCATTGCGATCAACAAACTCTGGATTAAACGGACATTACGTATTCTCATGCTACTATCCTCTTTATTTTTTAGATTTTTGAACCGACATAGACCTGACTTATATGTTTGTGGTCGTTGGACCTGAAATTAGGATGTGCTTGTTCCATCCACTCATATCTCTTGTTACTAATTACACGTAGACCTGCATTCGAGAACATGTGCATGACTTCATCCGGAGAATAAAACTTGTAATAGTATTTATTCTGATACATCCATGCATTCTCTTCTTCAATCGGATTTTCCATATCGATTCCGTAAATGGTATCCTCTTCACTGGGGATATTACAGATCAAATTTCCATCTTTTTTCAGAATCCGTACAAACTCATTCAGAACATCCTGAATATTCGGAAGAGTTTCAAAAATATCTATACCGAAAATCAGATCGAACGTATCATTTTCATACGGGAGTTCATGCAACAGTGCCTGTTGAATATCGATCTTGTTTTTTAGTTCGATTGGAATCTTCGACAGAGCATGTTTAGAACCGTCAACAGCGTGTAATTGTCCCGGAATTCTTGAAATCAAGGACAGATTTCTTCCTTCGCCAGTCCCTGCATCCAGAATTTTTGATGATGTATTCAATGTTTTTTCAAATTGTTCAACGTAATCAAATAAAAATTCGATAGGATTATCACCCCAAATACGTTGTTCCGTACTTTGATACAATTTGTCCCACTCTTGTAAGTTTTTTTTATCTCTACTCATTCTGATGTAATATGTGTTCAATGGCAACCGATCGTAAACAATGATTGGAACTCATGGATGCGCCATAGGCACCGGCATTGATAAATACTATGGTTTCACCCTCATTCAGTGAAATCGGATGATCACGGTTAAAGATATCAATGGCTTCGTTGATGTTCCCTACGATGGTAGTTAGTGTGTTTGATTTAGATTTGTGTTCTATGACCGGAACCGGTTCGCAAGGCAAGTCGTAGAATGCTGGTTCCGGGTGTATATTGAATCCGGCATCCACAAATGTAAATGTAATGGATCCTTTTTTCTCAACTTCGATGACAGTTGATGCCAATATTCCGGCATCCTTGACTATATGGTCGCCTGGCTCCAGATACACTCGAACTCCAAGCTTCCCTACCGTTTCTGATACGATTTCAGACCAATCATCAAGGTTGATCTGTTTATCTTCGGAGGTCAGTGGGACACCAAGTCCACCACCGATGTTGATATACTCAAGGCTGTTAAATTGCCGGGCAATGTTGACCAGCTTTTCCAAAGCACGTCTGTAATTAACAAGGCCGGACTGCACAAAACCCGATCCCGCATGCATATGAATGCCCTCAATGTTTAACCCATACCGTTTGGCTGTTTCTTGTGCCTCTGAAATTCTGTCCTCATAAATACCGAATTTAGTTGGCTTCGTGCCGGCATACTGAACCATGGTATTTGAGTTGTATCCAACACCAACAGCCGGATTAATACGAATTCCAATAGACGACCTATACTTCGATTGGCCGATGCGATGAATCGATGAAATCGAATCGCAATTGAATTTCATATCCGGAAATTTGCAATATGTTTCCCAATCTTTTGCTCCAACTGCGGTAGATGTGAGACTGATTCTGCTTGGGTCAAATCCGCTTGCTACAGCTAACAATACCTCCCCGGGTGAACAAGCATCGATCCCACAATCGGTGTTGTTTGCGATTGATCTCAGTATTTCCGGATGTCTGTTGGCTTTCATCGCATATAGTAGTTGGTGATCAAGTCCAACTGAAGTCATGGCCTGCTGTATTCTGCGGATATTCTCAAGTATTCTGTCCGTACTGTAGTAATACACCGGAGTACCATGTGTATTTATAAGATCGTTCAGGTTGTGTCCTGCAAAATGTAGTTGAGATCCGATGTACTTTAAATCGGATCTTTCCCACCAATTTGTATGTATATCAGTGGCACTACTCATCTTTTTTCAATTGAATTAGTACGGTAGATCCGAATAATCCCACTAATTCCCTTACTTCATCGAATAAATGCTCCGAATCATTTTTAAGAGCATGCTGACAATACATGTTGATTTTTTCTGTCACATCTTCGCCTAAACCATGAATCCAAAAGTCAATCATATTGGAGGTATCGATTATTTGCTCTTGATCTGATTGATTTTGGAGGTCATATGTGAGTCGGACTTCCCCCTTTTCACCAAGTACAAGTTGGTTGATGCTCGTAATCTTTTTTCCAAATAGCGCCAAACAATTACTAATCACATCGCTCACATCAATGTTTTTTGATATATGTTTCGAAATGGAATCTGATAAGAGTGCGGCTTCAATTGGTTCTGTTTCATCAACGATACCCCAAACCACGGTTTGACTGTTCTCACTGCGAGTGACTCCTAAAAACATGGAATACGCCTGCTGTCCGGTTACATCTGCAGTCACAGTCAATCTATTGTTTGATAATTTTATCTGGCGATCATTCTGTGATAAAAAATAATCAGCAAGATTTTGTGAAGTCCGTAACTGTTCATTGCGTTGTATACTCTTTCTATACCAGTCGAGGTTTTTGTGATACACATTAACCAGAATGTTTAACGTCGATCCCAGATCGTTGAACTCAGATATGGCTCCCTTATCGAGTTCCAAAGCTGAATTACCTTGTAGGAAATTAGCTGAAAGTTGTGTCAACGTATTGATTCGATGTTTTATAAACACAGTCAAAAGAATACTAACAATGGTACCCAGCACTAAGGAGATCAGGATTTCAATGGCGATCCACCTTCTTAACTCACGGATTCGGAGAAGATAGTCTTGGCCGTTCCGAATAATGACCAACGATAATGTGATATCTGATACAATTAAATCCGTGTTTACGACAAGTCTGCCAAGATCATCTTTTCTTTCCAGTCTGAACATGGTTTCCTCAAAGGATGAATTGTATAAAATTTCTGGATCAATCCAATCAAACAGCTCATGATTCGACTCAGTTGTCAATATATGGATGAGTGTGTCGCCAGTTGCCGATATTACGGAAATGGACTCGTTCTTGTTCTGTTTGATTATTCTGTTCAAGACCGTTTCCAGTTCCTGATGCACAGATAAACTAATATCAGAAGTTTCTAAATATTTATCGGGTCGATGTTCAACGAATGACTGAATAGTATGACCAATCGCTTTCGCTTCCTGATCGACCGACCATTTCAGTTCTTTAGTCTGTAACATGAATGATATGTAGGCATACAAAATCCCAAGCACCAAGAACAGCGGAATCAGAAATAGTAAGTTTTGTCTGAATAACGTCATGTTATAAATAGTAGGAGGGATTTATTTTACTGATTTCGATCAGATCAGTTAGTATAAACGGAAACTCATATATCATGGTAAGGAAGTGTCCCTTGCCAATTCTCAGATAGGACACTCCATTTTGACCAGCAATTATTTCATCACCAACAGGGATGTCCTCAAGAACGGAGTGTATTCCTACAATCGTCACAGACACACCGGATCCGGTAGTAAATGTACCATCTATTGAAACCAGCACTTCGGCACATATCTGATCTTTGGAATAAATCAGAGTACCGGCATTGTATTTCGTACAATGCATCACCTCAACCAGTTTTGACAATGCAGTTTCGTTCAGTTTGTCAAATGGACTGACAGACTTAAGCAGAAATATTTTCTCTATGTCAGATGCCTTAATTCTCATAAAGAACCTCTGGTTTTGAGTTCGATCTCAATCTTCAAGTCATTTATGTGTATTTCAAATTGATTACCCATGGATTCCCGAACGACACCTAAATCAGCAGGAGCCAACGAATGTTTCATCCCGTTATCTATGGTCATGGTACTTTTACTTATGAAATGCGCTTTATTATTTTTCACATCTAATCGCATCAGAAAGCTTAAATCGCTCTCGAATAATCCAAATAAGTACCCCAATGGATTCGGGACACCTTCCTGTGTATTAAATAAAGCATCTGCCGTCTGATAGATCTGATTATGTGTCAATAGTTGGGATGGGTCAGCACCTTGATCAGATAGCACCCAAATGTAACCTTGATCTAAATTGAGGTTACACGCTACTTGGGATGGTGCATTTGGACCAATATTTGTGTGAATGAACTCCGTTGTTCCCTGACGGATTTTTAAATTCAGGAAGGAAATAAAATCCTGTTCACATCTAACCTCCTCAAAAGCACGCAGTACTTTAGGTCCCTGCAATACCTCATTTTTCAAATTGTTTCCAGCCTCTCTGAATAATGAAGCCAATGGTTTAAGGTCATCGAGAGCGGGCTCAAGAATTTTCCGGTCTAAAAATCCTGCCGCTATACCCAGTACATTCTCTTTCATTACCAATAGTGGAGCGGTGAGCTTATTTGCAATGACCCACGATACACTTGCTCCAAAAAGTAGAAATACAAAACTACTCAAACTTAGTATCACTAATGCTTCACGTGAGATCTGTGAAATAGACGACACGTTCTGATCGGCCCCCATCAAAGCTTTTCCGGTTCCGTCTTGTCCAAAAATTGGAGCAAACCCAATTTTTACCAATCCCCATTGTCCCCAGGGTTTAATAGCCGAAACATATGGCTTAATGGTTACTTGTACATCTGTAGCTGCAATAAAATCGTCAAGTTCCAGCTCATCATCTACATATCCTATGTGGGTAAAATCATCATCGATACTTGAATCAAGAACATAAGAAATCGATTTATCCTGTTCATTGAGTATGAATGAATAAAGATACGTGAGATTTTGTTTTTCTCTGATCTCTCTCATCGGAATCACATAATCGAGATATCGCTCAGATGTGTGGTCATGAAAATTATCATGCGCATAGAATTCAGGGTCTATTGTACCATCCTTATTGACAAGAATCAGTGATTTTGATATTCCCCAATAGTCACCGTCCTGATTATGTGTCACGGAATGTATTGGTGGACAATCGTCGATGTCGGAACATGTGATTTTTTTCGATTCAATGACGTCTGCATCAACAGGATGTACGTACATCAGCTGCTGATCTGAGGTCAAAAGTGTAAGAATTCCAGAATTATTGAACTGAATATCTTGAACTCTATCAACGGATATATTGATTTCATTCTGTAAAACAAATCCATCCGAGAATATCTGTATTGTTCCATTGGAGTTAGGACCGAATGCGATATTCCCGGATTTCTTGTCGATAGCAATAGAAGCATCCGCTGGACCTCTTTTGATTGTAGATGATACAAATCTTCCATCCGTAGTCCAGTGCTGTAATCTCAATTCAATTTCGGCATGACTGTCAGGCTGATAATTAGCCGATACGGACACCTGATCCTCGTTCATTGTTAGAATGAACACAGAATTATCTGATACATCGAAATCAATGACTCTATACCTATTGGGAATAAATGAGTATGCAGTCGCCAGACTTGCTGACCCGTCGGTGTATAAGTAGTGAATTTCCCCTTTATCCGACAAAACTAACAATTCATCGTTTTGATGATGTCGGATTTTTGTCATACTTCTCGGTTTGATCAAAATATCGTGATCAGTTATATCAATGAACGCACCCGCTGTGGCTGAAAGAGTGGATAGTTTATTAGTAAAACCAAAATCGATGAGATCAACAATTTTATTGTTCAATCTGTATCCACCGATCATCGTAGAAAGCAGAATGATTGGAATGATGAATCCACGTATCAACAGGGAAATATTGAATTGCTTTATGCTTTTCATGTGCGATTCATTTGGAACAGGTACATCGCAACTTCAGGATACAATGTACTGCACCTTATTATTGCGTTAAATGGTATCGAGAGGGCTGATCCACCTTCGGTAGAAACAATTCCGATGTCTTTATTTGATTTAAGAACCTCGATAGGGAAGACTTCTCCTTTTTTTGCAATCAACTTAGTTTCTGAACCGGAATCATAGTTGAAACGACCCTCGTAGCATACATAAAGATGCTTATCCTGTTGGACTGTATCCCGAATTACACACTTTTGTGGCCAGAATTTGATTTCGGAATGGTGGGCAAGATATTCCAGATGATAAATGTGTAATGGTGCAAATGCCTTACATGCACATAACAGGATCAGTCGCTGAAGAAAATCACTTTGCTCTCTTTCGGATTCATTATGTAGTCTGGCAACGGTGGTCTCGCGCACAATATCAGCACTATGATGCATCAAAATAGGTTTGATCAGATTGATCCAGGTAGATTTGTCCTGATGCCATATAATCGTTAATGCAGCCGATTTCTCAATTGGGTGTGATGATTGTGCCGCGGTCATAACCACAGTGTCGATATCAGATGAATCGACCTTTGTCGTTATGTTGGTGTTCACTTTGTTGTCGAACGTATCCAAATGTGACAATATCTGGTCAAATAGTTCTCGATCTAATCCCTCTTCAAGCATTTCAATACCAAATGCTCGAATTTTTTGGTTTGTCGATTTCAATGAATTTATGACAAGTTCGTATGCTGGTAACAAGCCGGCTGTCGAGAGTATTTCAAGTATGAGGTTAACTTTTGACTTTCGGATATCGCTATAATAGCGTTTTAATACCAATACGGCAGGTATTCCACGTTCATCCCGATCCAAAACACCCTCATTCCATTCAAGTTTTTCAATAAACTCGATTTCTTCATGAATCAGTCCGGGATAGATCAATTCGAAATGCTCCGGTGCGATACGATATAAGATTCTTGCAGCCAATGATCTGGATATACTGTTTGCATCAACATCACTAAAAACAGATACAACGATGGGTATAATCAGGGTCCCCATCTTTACAATTACATTTTCAGTGTGCCTTCTCTCCGAGGGTGTTAGTTCAGGTGCCAACATCAGCAATGGTTTGACACTTATTGGATCATTAATCTTTTCCAGAATATCAATACATACATACCGAATTTCACCTTCGTTCAGTTTTATTACATCCGTTATGGGTGTAACAAATGAAATGGTCGATTCGGTAATATTGTCCCGGATGGTTCTGAGAGCAGCAAGCCTGATATCAGGATTGGTGTGGTACATGTACGGCATGACCGTAGTAGCGTAGACTGGATTTCGGCTATATTGTAAAATTCTGAGGGCCCGTTTAACTTCATCCTGGTTTCCAAGTAATTTAGCCTGGATAATTTCGACCGATCCAGCAACTTGTAGCAGATCTGAAGAATGCATTGAGGCGATCAAGGAGATGTTATTTTGTTCCGGATTAGCACTTTCAGCAAATGTATTGATTTTTTCAGGTTGCAAAAGTCCATGATATGCAAACAGTTCTGCTATTTCCGGGTGAATATGGTCAGATTCGGTGTTGAACCATTTAATAAGTACTCTGGTATTGTGATAGTTTGTATCGTTCAGGAATAATTCAAAGAATTTTTTCAATACTGAAACTTCGTGATCTGACATATTTTTACTGCCATATCGATCATGAATCTGGATCAACGAATCAAGAGCTTTCGGATCTTTTTCAAGAATAAGTATGCTCAATGCACTTATGGCTGTATCAAATGAACTCTCCAAATTGGAATACAGAATATTTCGCTCCTGATCTGATAGTCCCAACTGATCACTCCTGAATTTTTTAGAAAAATCAAGCCATTCTGTTTTAAGATTTTGTACAAGTGACTTCAGGTAGTTTTTCTTCATCAGGACAACAAAAACAAACAGCAACAACGCACCAAGAAATCCGACAAGAGAAATGCCTTCAGCGGGGACCTTACTTGCATAAAAGATTAAATAGACCCCGGCAATGGCCGTAGCCATGGGTTCAAGGAGTCCTTCCAAAATGGTTCTAAGTTGAGCGCGATTCGTGTTGGGAAGGGCATTGTACAACAAATTGTAATTATTGTTGTCGACCGACCACGCCATTCCCTGGTAGGCGAAAAAGGCAAGAATAGCGGCGCCAAATCCATAATCAAGCAACAGGTATGAAAACGCAAAGATGTACACGACCGGCTGAATCATTGCGACATTGGTCACTCCAATTCTAAGTACAAGTCGATTAAACAGAAATGCACAGATAATGAGATTGAATACATTTACCCCAGCATATAGCTTGCCCAATAACACGGCGAGTTCGGCCTCAGTGTACAAAGTGGAGAATACATCATAGTACTGATACTCAGCGATGCCAGCCAGTAATGACACAAAAAAGACCATAACAGCCAAAACAGAGACGTACCTTATCTTGAGAATGGATCCCCAGTGGTTCTTTAACACCTGCCATGCCGACTCCTCCTCATCATCATTTATGCTCCCTATTTCAAGCACAGAAAAGCGCGTATTTATGTAATAAATCACAGGGATCGACGATAGACCGGACAATGTCCATAACATGAAAAGAGTTGGTACACCCAATGCCTCTGTTGCGAATGAAACCGTGAGTCCACCAACGATCACTCCAAATGCTGTCCCTCCAGCCAAATATGCAAACAACCGTTTCCCCTCAGACATATCAAAATACAGATCGGCATAATTCCAATACAGGGAATAAAAAGCTATGTAGACAACGGTCGTAAATATTTTAATCAGGAAGTACAATGATGTTATCTGAACATCGGATAACATTTCGCGAAAAGAGATGACAAAAAACAGCATCAATGCTACGGTGGAAACAAATATAACCGATGTATACAGTAGTTTTTTAATTCCCAATTTACTGATCAGATAGCTGAACAGGGAAGCATACAACACCATAATCAGCGGCATCACAACGTAAATATAGGGTAATCGCTCGACACCAATATTTGAAAGAAAAAGGGAGTCACCCGCCGTGGTACCTATCGTCAATCCACCCTGGAATATCGAAGCAAGAACCATAAAGCTTATCACTTTTGGTAGCTCTTGCTGATTGATCTTAAAGATTGACTTCCAGTTAAACATACATCTAATTGAATTGAAGTTGGACTAATGTCACATTATCCACTGGGTGCATTAATTTAGGAATTGGGCCATTCGAAATTGCCGCTTCGATGGTACTTATGTCCAGCATTCCAAAGTTCATAATCAATGTGCATTTCCAGCGCTTATTCTTGATTTCATCAATTATTTGTTCATGTATGCCTGTTACAGACTTAAAGGGCCACACCGAAATAACAGGCATGGCATGATAATGATCGACCGGGCGTGACTCTCCGTCGTAAATGGAAGTTTCATTCCCCCACGGTGGATCCGCAAAAATAATGTCAGGTATATAATCATCAGATAGACCCCAAAAAAAATCACTCACCAGAAACTCAATCTTTGAATCCAGTTTCTGTGCATTATCTTTGGCAAGATCTATAGCGTTTGAATCGATATCCACGGCCAAGTATCTGTGATGTGGACATGCTCGCTCAATGGCAAAACTTAGCGATCCACAACCTGTTCCAATTTCAAGGACCCTTTTTGGAGGTTCACCCCTCAAAATTTGGGTCAGATGGTTTACCAGATGAATCGCCTCGGGATCGGTTATATAGGCACGTTTATCAATGGGAATCTTTAATTCACCTAATTTCACAAATCCGATAATATATTCGATAGGTTCTCCGGCCAACCTTCGTTTAATGAAACAACTTAATGTGTTAAAATCATTATTCGAAGCTTCTTCAAGCAGATCAAGATCATTTTCAGGAATAGGATGTAAGCCTAAATCTATTCCTGTATGCTTAAGTATATGACTGACCAACTTCGGATTCATGTTAGATTCAAAATGTATAACCCAGATAATAAACGACGTCCATCAAAATAAGCGTTTTGCTGTTAAGTTCATCATAAGACTTTAGATATTTGCTATTCAATCAGTAACCGGGTGAAAAGAACAATACCAGGGCTTCTGCCAATGTAGGTCGCAAGACAGAAATCCTCGAAATTATGGTGAGGACAATATTCAATATCAGGAGTTATGCCTTGCCTCAATATATGCACTTGTTGAGTTCAAGATCATTTGTCCAATGAATCAATATCTATGCTTCCATCCAAGACGATCGTACATGTTAGCAAAGTGATTTGAGTTCGCTATATTATGTTGTATGTACCAAAAACTACCAATCATAAACTCAAATGAAACCACTACTCTTCATTCTAATGGGATTTATTCATTTACTGACGAATGCCAACCCAAATAAACCCGCCTATATCATATTCAATAATGTTGGTGAGATCGCAACCTATGAAGATATTGTAACATCATCGCTTCAGAACGAGTTGATATTTTTTGGCGAATTGCACAATAACCCAATTGCTCATTGGCTACAACTTGAGCTCACAAGAGATTTGTATTTTGCAGATACAACAAGTGTACTCAGACTTGGATTTGAAATGTTTGAGGCCGACCAGCAAGTGTTGTTGGATGAGTATGCTGCCGGATATCTTAGTACTGCAAATTTTGAAAGAGAAACTCGTCTGTGGAATAACTACAAAACAGATTATAAACCACTGGTTGAATTTGGCAAATCGAAATCTCTGCCACTTATTGCAACCAATATTCCGCGAAGATATGCATCACTTGTCTATAGCAGGGGACTTGAAGTATTGGATAATCTGAGTGAACTTACTCAATCCTGGATTGCACCATTGCCGATTGAGGTTGATCTTACACTACCCGGATATAAAAGTATTATGGATGCTGCCATGGGTCACGGGGGTGAGAATCTGCCAAAATCTCAAGCAGTAAAAGATGCCACCATGGCTTGGTTTATTCTTCAGTATCATCGCGCGGGTGACAGATTTATCCACTACAATGGGAGTTACCACAGTGATAATTATGAGGGTATTGTTTGGTATGTTAAACGTGATGCCCCGGAAACTAAAATTTTGACGATAACCACAATAGAAGCGGTTGATCCGGCAAAGGTTGATGTTGAGTTGCTCGGTAAAGCTGATTTTACTATTGTGGTACCTTCAAATATGACCAAAACCTATTAACAGGCTTCTTGGCAATCCTTGGTGCACGATTAAAGTAAATGATATAAGTCGAACAATTATTGTCGGTAGTCTGTCGCGTTTTATTGTATTGATTTAACCTTAACCAACCCATACATTATGAAACATTTATCGCTAACATTGATGGCATCTTTTGTCATCTTTCTATCAGCCTGTTCAGGCAATCAAAATGAACAACCAGAAACCACAGTTACTCAGGAGCCATTTGAATTGTTCTATGCAGCCTTGGCCCAACAATGTGGGAATGCATACCAGGGTGGACTTACAACAGCTCCTCCAGGTGACGACATGATCACGTTTGAAGATGTACTTGTTGTCCATTTCAGAGAGTGCAGTGATGATGTGCTCAAACTCCCTTTTCATATTAATACCGTAGCCGATGGCGAGTGGAACAGATCTCGGACATGGATTATCACCAAGCATAGCGACGGACTTGAACTTAGACATGACCACCGCAAAATGGATGGTTCGGATGATGACCATACCATGTATGGCGGACTTCAATACGGCGTGAATGAAGCGGGTATGCAGATTTTTCAGTCAATACCAAGAACTGAAGAATCCGGAATTTTCCGTGGATGGAGAATTGAAATCGTTCCAGGGGAAAGATATACGTATGGAACAATCAGGGGAGATGAGTGGAGTTGGAGAATCGATTTTGATCTGACTAGTCCCATTGAAACTCCTCCTGCGCCATGGGGACACGAGTAATACATTATTCAACAAAGTTTGAATAGGTTACCCCAGTAAATGAAAAGGGGTTGTGGAATTTCAAGGCCACAACCCCTTTTTTATTATTTCTCTGATCCGAACAGGACCTTCATCCGATCTGTTAATGAATCAAACGCAGAGAACATGACAGGCACAACAATCAGTGTCAAGAATGTTGCGAATGAGAGACCACTAATGATAGCAACTCCCATTGGTCCCCAGAATGCCGTGTTATCCGAACCCAATTGAAACCCCGGATCAAAGGATGTCAGGAATCCAACGAAGTCAATATTGATACCAAACGTAAGTGGGACCAACCCAAGAATGGTTGTTGCTGCGGTAAGTAATACCGGTCGCAATCTGGTCGACCCAGCTTCAATGATCGCTTGCTTTCTTGGCATACCACCATCAATAAGCTGTTTCAGATAATCAACCAGTACAATGTTATTTACTGTAACAATTCCAGCCAGTGATATTACCCCGATAAAGGTCATCAATCCGAATGGAGTTCTTGTCAATATCAATCCCAGAATCACACCAATGAGTGATAATCCTACCACAATCATGATTATAAGTGGCGCTACCAAGCTGTTGAACTTGATGAGCATCACAAAGAAGATCAATGCAAAGCTTATTAAAAGTGCAGAGGTCAGATATCCGAAGGATTCATCCTGATCTTCACTTTCACCTGTGTAGGTGATGGTGTAACCAGCTGGAACGGCAGCTAGATAATCTGCAAGCAGGGACTGAACCTCAATCAAGACTTCGGGTCCGTTGAATCCTGGAGCCGCCTGACCTTCAACTACTGCAGTTCGTTTTTGGTTTAATCGTGTGATGCTTCCTAAACCGCGGGATTCTTCAAAAGTCGCAACGGCAGATAACGGGATTTGGTTACCTTTTGAAGCTATCGTCAGGTTATCCAGGCTACTTAAACCTCTTCGATCCTCTTCTCTGAGTCTCACGGTAATATCATACTCATCCTCACCGTCGCGGAATTTGCTTGCTTCAATTCCGTTCATTGCTATTCGTACAGTTTGAGCTATTTCTGCAATGCTCAGTCCGAATTGACCGGCACGATCTGTATCGATGTTAATGACATACTCTGGAGATCCTCCGCCAACGTTGTCTGAGATATCAACCAAACCAGCAACTCTGCCGGACCTTGCTGCATCTTCAAGAATACCCCGAATGTCGGTTGCAATTCTGACGATTTCTTCAAAATCCTCGCCTGAGATTTCAATGTTGACAGGTGCGCCGGTAGGTGGCCCGTTTTGCTGAACGTCGATTTGGACTTTCACATCCGGGATATCTGTCAAATTCTGACGGATCTTGTTCAAGGTCAATGCACTTGGTTCAGAGCGATCGCCATAATCAACCATGTTGATTGTAATCTGAGATAATTCCGGACGTGGTTGGCCTCCACCGAATGGTCCACCTCCTGATACTCCCACATTGATTACAATGTTTTCAACATTGGCTCTTGATGCCGGATTGTTCTCAAGAACCTCGTCGATTCTTTGCTGGACTAATGCGGCGACCTGGTTGCTCGTTTCAACATTCATACCGATCGGTCCTTCGATGTTTACGATCAAAGCACTCGGATCTGTTTCCGGGAAGAACTGAACCCCGGTTGGTGCCGCCGAAAAAGCCACAAAAATACTGATCAACAATCCAAGAACGGCATTTAATAATAATGCACGGTTATCGGTAAGAATCAGTGGTTTGTTGAGCTTTAGTACTGTACCAATTCCACCAAAAACGATCAATATCACAGGGAGTCCTAGCAATACTGTGATTGTTTGGCGATCCATGCCACCATTGGCAACGAAGGCCAACAGAATGACAAGTCCAACGGTCACCAAAATCACGATTCCTGCGATCAATACGCCTTTTGCTCCCCGGATCATCGCCTCAACCGTGTGTATAAAGATTCCGATAACCCCGATACCGAGCAATATCATGCCTGGTACCATTGGAACGTATGATGCCATTGGAGCAATGGATGACACCATGGATGACACGATCAAGAGTAATAAACCCAAGGTCAGTGATACCAATGAGGTAAGGTTCTTGAACCATGATGACCTATCGACATAATTGCGATAGAGCAAGGTTTCCAACAATCCCTGGTATTTTCCGATAAAGGCTGGAACCCAAATATGTGTGAATCGGTGTGAAAGTGGCTTGATCACCAATATGTAGGAAAAATAGAAGAATGCTCCTACAAGAATCAAAACAAAGAATGTGATCCAGTTGGCAAGGAGTACGATCAATCCACCAAAAGCCAGTACTCCGAATTTGGTGTACTTCGCGACTTTGGTCGATTCCCTTTTCGTTTCATTCTCTGTTTGGACAAAGATTACCGTAAGTGTCGGGTAAATCACAAGTGCCACGAACAATGAACAAATCAATACTATGATCAATGTTATTGGAAGATAACTCATGAACTGACCGATGATACCTGGCCAGAAAACCAATGGGAAAAATGCTGCGACAAGGGTAGTTGTTGCTGCCAAAAGAGCACCACCTACCTCGGTAGTACCTTTAATCGCCGCTTCAATTTTTCCTGCCCCTGCTTCACGGTATCGGAAAATATTCTCCACGATTACAACCGCATTGTCGACCAACAGTCCGAGTGCGATGATGAGTGAGAACAGAATCACGAAGTTGACAGTATAGCCAAGTAAACTTAGGACCAGGAATCCGACAAAAATGGAGAGTGGTACAGCGGTACCAACTAAAAGTGCATTCCTGATACCAAGGAAAAAGACCAATACCAGGATCACAAACAACATACCACTAATGATACTGTTCTCAAGGTCAGCAATCAGGGTTCTGATATCTTGGCTTTGGTCACCGGTTATGATTACCTGGGTTCCCGGTGGGAAGCTAAAGGACTCAATAATGTTGTACATGTCATCCGACATTTCCAGAATGTTTGTCCCGGGTCGGCGTTTGACATTTAATGTAACAACTTGTTTCTCGTCTACGTCAGCATTGTCTATTTCAACCAGTTTCCCATCACGATCTTCAACCTTATACGCTTTCAATCGTGCATAGCTGGTGCGGTCTTTGAAATCGTACACTACTTCAGCAATGTCGCGTATGTACACTAGTCCGGGAGCGGACTCACCAAATTTGAACTCGGGTGACGAAACAACAATGTTTTCGATTTCGCGCGGATCTTTAAATTCACCGGAAACGCGCAGCAGATATGAAAATCGGTCCACATCGACTGTACCGCCAGGTATGGTCAGATTCTGTGATTGGATAGCCCCAACCAGTTGGCCCAGAGCCAGGTTATAGCTGGTGAGTGCAGTTAGGTCTACATTGACCTGGACTTCGCGCTCCAATCCACCAACAACATCCACTTCCCGAATACCTGGTAAAACCTCAAGTTCATCCTGTAGACGTTCAGCAACTTTCGTGAGTTCGTCCAAAGAAAAGTCTGCGGCAAGGTTGATCGAAGCTACCGGGAAATCATCGATGTTCAACTCGATGACCATTGGATCTTCGGCATCGGTTGGTAGATCCGGTTTTGCAAGATCAACTCGTTCTCGCACTCGCTGGCTTGCAACATTATTTGGGACCGATAGTTCAAACTCGACTACGATTATACTCACACTTTCCTGTGTGGTAGAACGTATTTCCTTGACACCATTGATTCCCTGAAGTTGTCTTTCAAGAGGTTGGGTGACAAGGGATTCCATATCAGCGGGACCGATTCCCGGATACAACGTGGTAATAAAGAAGTAGGGTACGTCGATTGATGGATTTGACTCTTTGGGTATACTCATATACGCACCGATTCCGGCGAGAAGGAGTATAAAAGCCAACATCAAAATCGCAGTACGGCTTTTTAATGTAAATTCAGTAAAATTCATACCTGAGGCTGATTTAACGTTAAAGATTTTGAATCAGACTGCTTAATTAAGCAGATCAGACACAGGACGAGTGAAAAGGATATTGACCATATCTCCATCACTCAAATTCGTAAAGCCAGCGGTGACAACTTCATCACCTGGCTCAATCCCACTTTCTACAATGACATAATCGCCTGATGACAGTGCAAGTGTAATAGGTCTTTGTCGAGCACGCTTCACGCCATTGTCATCAACAATCACAAAAATAGAAAGTCCGAGATCGTTTCGTATCACACTCATACGGGGTACGATAATTGAGTTTTCGACTTGATCTCGTGTAACACTCATATCAGCTACCATGCTCGGTTTGATCAGGTTCTCAGGATTGTCAATTACCACTTCCACCGGAAATGTCCGACTGTCTGGATTGATCAGGTTGCCGGCAAAACGCACGGTGGCTTTTTGTGATGGTACTCCATAGGTCCGAAAGGAAACTTCAACCTCTGTACCTTGTTTGATCCTACCCGTGAAACGCTCAGGCACTCCACCGGTTACTCTCACTCTGGATGTGTTCACAAGTCGTAACACAGGTGTACCTGGACCAACAAATTGTCCAGTAGAAGTTAGTCTCTCTTCAACACGGCCGTTGAAAGGGGCTCTAAGTTGAGCATCTTCCAATTGTTTTTCGATGGCGGTCAGTTGAGCTTTTGCCTGGTCGCGCTGTGCCTTGACCTGTAAGTATTGGCTGGTGCTGATAACTGAATCTGCATACAGTGCTGCTTGTCTGTTGTACATATCAGATGCCAGATCGTAGCCAGTCTTGGTTGCCTCATAATTGGAACGAAGTAATCTATCATCGAGTCTGAGGATGACATCACCTTTTCTGACAGTGGTTCCGCGTTCTGCAACAAACAGGACCTGTCCAGCTGTTTCAACTGAGATCATTGCATCGTCCAATGCGGTTACATTTCCATTGATACGGATGCGATCTTCGAACCGAATAGGTTCAATGTTCATAGTTTCAACAGAAACAATGCGTTCACGAGTACCATTTCCGTTTCCGTTGGCATTTTCGGCTTCAGGGGCCGAACAACCTGCGAGAATTACAATCATGGATACCGGGACAAGAAGGAGATATTTTTTAAGAGTTTTCATAATAATTGTCTGGTAGTTATTTATAAAATCAGTCGTTGAATTGAACAACTACAGTTTTGATTCCAACTGCGTGATCATAATTGCTGCGAGCTACAAGAAACTCATGTAGTGCAGACATATAATTGAGTTTGCTTTGATCGAGCAAATTGGCTGCTTGTCGTTCTTCCAATCGTGTTCCGGCGCCTTCTCGTAATCTGGCGCGCGCATCGTCATAATTCATTTGGGCCAATTCAATGTTTCTGCGCTGGCTTTCAATGCGATTCCAGGCGGCTTCAAGGCTCTTGATAGATTGGTCTATTTCGAGGTAGATGGACTCTCTGAGCATCAGTGCATCGAGTTCAGCTCGTTTAATATTCACGTTAACTTGCTGGATACGTGCTCTTCTCTGAAATCCGTCAAATATGTTCCATTGCATTCGGACACCAACTGCCAAACTTGAATTCCAATACGAGTTATCGAAAAATCCACGGGTGTTTGTAGAATACTTGAAGTCGATATCGGGATCGGCGACTGCCATTGATCTATTTTGTGGAACCGAACCAATGAACGCATAATCGGCAAAAGCACTGAGAACAGGGAGGTATTGAGCCCTATTCAGGTTACGCTCTTCCATTCTGAGTTTAATTGCTCCATCTGCTTGTTTTAAATCTGGACGAAGTTGTAGTGCAGTCACGAAAGCATCATCAACTTTACCTAATTCCGGTAAGGTAGCGGTAAAGTTATCGTAGGTATCAGTGAGCCTGATGTTGTGTTCAATGGGTATTCCCAAAACAAGATTCATACTTCTTGTTGCCAGATCCCGTCCATTTCTTGCCTGGATTAGATTTGTCTCAAGATTCACGATCTCAACTTCCAGACTGTTCCGGTCGATTCGAGGCAGGATTCCCTGCTCGACCATTAACGATATTTCCCGGTGGGTTTCACGTAATTGTCTGAGGCTGGACTCGATCAGGTTGACTTGTTCTTGTGCCAACAAAACATTCAGATAAACGGTTCTGACATCTTTTACAAGTGTTTGAGTATCTCGCTCGAGTTGCTCACGCATAATGCTACGAAGATGTTCGGCACCTCGAATTGCGGCAAATGCAGCACCATTATACAAAGCCTGTGTTGCGCTAACTGCCATTACGAATTGGTTTTCGACCGCAAATGGATTGGATCCACCACTTTGGCTGATGCCGGCCTGACGTAATCCCTCACTTTGTCGGTCAAGAAACTCATCGAAAGGCAGCGTCGGATTCCCATCGCTCCTCTGACGTTCGTTGTAGAACAACCAATCAATTGCAGCGAAAGAGGCAAATAGTCCTTCTGCACTACTTCCGGCGAACGGATTTGGTGTGACCACATTTCTGGTATAACTGGCTTGACTTCCGATTTGAGGATATACTGTACCTCTGGCTTCGCGTATCTGTGCTTCTGCTTCTTCAACGCCAAGGCGACTTCTTTGAAGTACGTAGCTGTTTACCAATGCGATCTCAATGGCGTCATTCAATGACAGGGGGACATCCTGTGCGATGTTATCAGACGCAGCCTGAGCTGATGTTCTATCCGGCATCATCAGCAAAGCAGAGATCAAAATGGTAAAAATCAACCAATGCGGACTTCTGGATATTTCGAATAATTGCATAGAGAAGTGATTTTTACTGTTGGTTCGTTATTTAATAAATAATAGTTCCGGACAAATGACCTAACACTTTTGGGTTCGGAACGGTTTGGTATATAAAGAAATCCTGAACTTATACGTGATAAATCATAATTAGTTATCAACTTTCAGAAATCTTTCTGTGATTTCAAGGACAAAGTCCTTCACCTTTTTTAAACTGTCCTCATCACCAATATCAATCAGATTTAAAGCACACATATCAACATTTGACCGTTTAAACGTATGCATTTCAATGACCATGTTATCGACCATGCTGCCAATAGCCTGTATCAATAATGTTTGGTCTATTTGCCGGTAGATTCCGGCTTTCTGACCATCGGTAATGATTTTGTTCACCAAATCCCGTGCCTGCGAATACGTCACTTGAATGACACTACGCAGCACAGGTCGCATGTTTACACCCAACTCGCGATGTGCTATGATGATAGGGTCAGGGTGATTGAAACTGAATGTGAGATATGAGTCGATCAGCTTTTTTAATCTGTCCGATATAGGATCTTCCTCACGAAATGATCCCTTCAGAATCGATAAAATTTCGGTGCTGAATCGTTCAATAATGGCTAACAATAGATTCTCTTTGGATCCGAAGTAATAGGATATCATCGCCACATTCACTCCGGCCCTGTCAGCAATATCTCTGGTAGATGTTGCATCAAATCCATTGCGCGAGAACAAGTTCTCTGCCGCATCCAGTATGTTCAACTTTTTGTCTGTACTCTCATCTTGCATAGTCACGAAAGTTAATTAAACATTTGATTTAATCAAACGTTTAATTTGTCAAAAAGTTTCAGACAATATGTAAAAAAAATTGAATTCGTCAGTTTAATCAGGCTGATGGTTTATCAGGAACCGGTGCCGATGCATGATAGTCTTTGTACACTATTTGTGCATATTCGTCCAATAATTCGATGACCCGTTGTTCTGAGCCAGACCTTAAGACCATTCCAACATGATTTTTTTCAGTCATTCTCCAAACAATTTCCGGAGCATTGAATACACTTGTGTCTGGAACTTCTTGTCTTGCAAGACTGATGAGTATACCGGCAAAATCCTTCCGTTCCGCTACAACTTCGTACGTGGACCCAGTAGCTACAGCGTGTTCTATTTTAGCCCACTCACCCCATAGATTGACACCGGTAGCTGCTTCCAACATTACAGCCAGGTGTGCACCGCCAACACGAGAGGAGGTTTCCAGGAAATAATATGCACCGTCTTCATCCGATTTGATAAATTCAGTGTGTGATGCACTATGTTTCATCCCAAATGCCTTCATAACATCACCGGTAAGGTTGTATAAATCTCTGAAGGGCGTTCCATCTGGATCAAGTGTCATGCTTCTGAAGATGCCGGCACCATGAGCAACATCAAAAGGAGTGGATAAATATCTCGAACTCCAGCAAAATTGCAGTTCTCCGTTATATGACAGAGCATCGGCATGGTAGACATCCCCAGATTTATATTGTTCTATCAAAAACTGATGTCGCTTTTCACCAAGCAAATCTATGTTGTACCACAACTCATCCTTGTTTGTGATCTTTTTGATCCCGGTTGCCGAAGCCTCCGCGCGAGGTTTCAGGAACCATGGACCCTTCACATGATCAGCAAAATGATTGACATCATTATTATTGAACAAAGCTGAAAATTCTGGTACGAGAATCCCTGCATCCTTTGCTCTCATTCTCATTGCAAGTTTGTCTCTAAAGTACCTGGCCGTTGTCTGACCCATTCCCGGAATCCGGAATTCCTCTCTAATCGCTGCCGCCTTTTCCACATCAAAGTCATCAAGAGCAACTATGGCATCTATTTTTCTCTCTCTGAGTAACCATGCAACACCTTTCACGATATTGTTTATGTTCCCGGGATCATTACTATCGTTTTCGAGATAAAAAAATTCGTCGATCGACTCTCTGGGCCAATTTCGATGTTCTAGCTTTTTGTGGGTCAACAGATACACCGAGTTACCTTCACGTTTGCAGGACCTTAAGAATTCTTCTCCCTTGAAATAAAAGGAGATACACAAATATGTCATGACGATTCAGTTATAATTGACGTTGACCCGTATACGGGATGGTGTTAATGTTTCTTGCGACTGAGTTCAAGTACGGTATCGGTTAGTAATCTGACCCCATATCCGGTGGCATTTTTTTGTTTGCCAAATTCAGTATCCCCAAAAACGGTACCGGCTACGTCCAGATGTACCCAACCTGGATGATTTTCAGTAAAATACTCGAGAAATTTTGCCGCAGTAATGGATCCGGCAACAGGTTTCCCACTATAATTACGAACATCAGCAATGTCACTTTGTATATCATCCTTGTATAAGTCCCATAAAGGAAGTGGCCATAATCGCTCACCTGTGCGCTCTGCGACGCTCATAAAGGTCGATTGAGCATCACTGCTGGAGGAGAAAATAGCCGCACAGTGTGTTCCAAATGTACGAACACAAGCTCCGGTCAAGGTAGCAATGTCGATTATATAATCAGATGACGTGTTTTTAGTGACCCAGCTGATTGCGTCTGCCAGTATGAGACGCCCCTCCGCATCAGTATCTATTACCTCGATGGACTTGCCACTATATGACCTGATGACGTCACCAGGTTTAATTGATTTTGAGTCCACAAGATTGTCCGTGAGTGGGATTGTGGCCATGACACGAACTGCAGATTTCAAGTTAGCCAAGGCTTCCATTACGGAAACAACGATCGCCGCACCAGCCATATCACATTTCATATGTACCATAGATTCCGAAGGTTTCATCGATAGTCCACCGGTATCATATGTGACGCCCTTTCCAACCAATGTAATCAATGGTGTAGTCTCGAAATCTTGCTCGGTTCCATCATATTCAAGAACAAGAAACCTGGCCGGATGTTCACTCCCACGATTTACAGCTAATAATGCATCAAAATGTTCTTCTCGTAGGCGCTTTTCGTCGTAAACCTCGCAATGAAACCCCGATTTACGTGCAATGTCTATCACAGTATCAGTAAACTGAAGGGGATTGAGCAGATTGGCCGGAGTATTTATCAACTGCATGGAAGTCAACTGCGATTTGGCAATGGTCAGCCCTCTGAGTCCGGCTCTTACAAATTCAGATATTTCAATAGAAGTTTCTTCCTGTTGGTGTTTTAAAAGGATGAGATGGCGTAGCGGGTGTTCATTGTCATCTCCGTTCAGTCGTATCGTATTTGTTCCTGTGAATAGGCCATTTACTGCGAATTCGCAAAATAATAATTGCTGAGCGATATCAGATGTATCGCCAGACATACATATTGAATCGATAAAAAAGCCAATTTCATCTTCCAGATTTTTCCTTTGGTCATTGGAAAACTTCCGCAACACTTTATATGCCGATGCCGGCGTTGGTTTTTTGCCAAGTCCGACTAATATCAACTCACCTGAATCATGTAAAACTCTCCAAACCTCCCCAGACCTACCCTCAAATGACTCAAATGTCCGTAGAGTATCAAGTCCGGTTACATGTTGAAAAAAGGAATTCAGTTCATCATGATCGGAATCCTGAGGAATCGGAACGATAATCTTACCAATAGCACTTAATTGTAAGATCTGTGACGATATTTTTAAGTTATTTACTGTACTCATTATTCTTCATATAGCCATTTAATTGCATTCGGGAACTCGATGCCCCAAGCTGATTCATTATGTTGTGCCCCATCTCTGATCGAAACAAAATAGGGTAAATTACGGTTGAATGGGTCATTTTCGATCTGAACACCAAAGTTCTGTAAATGCTCAACCATATTCGATCCTTCGTCGGTTCCACCGTACAAATAAATTCTTCCAAAAAAATCGGGAGTCTTTGTTATAAATTCGGACGGTAACTCAGGACTTACCCATAATGATGGAGAAAATATCATCAATTTGCTGAAAGTTTGCGGATGCTGCATAGCCGCATACATGCTGATCAACCCTCCCATGGAGCTCCCCCCAATACCCGTGTGATCCCTATCGGGCAACGTTCGGAAATGTGAATCGACATATGGTTTTAATGTTTCACTAAGGAATGAGGCATATTTTTTACCGTCTCCAACACCGATTGCCGTGATTCGGGTTGGTGTGAACTCTTTAATTCGCTCGGACTCAGCATGGTCAATGGCAATAATGATCATGCCAGGAAATCCCTCTCTTGCAAGTTGTGTCAGCTTAACGGGTAGCTCCCAACTACCGAATGGAGCATAATCATCAAATAGGTTTTGTCCGTCCTGCAGATACAGAACCGGGTATTTTTTGTCAGATGTATAGTAATCATAGGGTAGTAGCGCAGCAATTCTACGTGTCTTGATCAGTTGAGGAATCTCGAATTTATGATCGATTACCTTAATAATTGGATTGAAATTTGTTGTCATGTATGTATTAATGTTCTGGAAGCATCAAAATAACAATCACTACAACGTAAATCTTACTATCCGCTAAAAAAGTGTAAAAAAAATCACTCATAACAAATAATGTTTACTAAATACCGTTAATTTGAAATTATTAGTTTTGCATATTATTTATTATCAGCTACTTAATTATATGAGTGAAGAAAAAAAGCCAGAGGTGTCCACTGGAGTTACTAATATCATGTCCAGTTACTGGAAACACCCAGAGCATCGTAGAAACATACTACGTATACTTGGGATCGTTTTGTTGATCCTAATCATACTGCCCAAAATTCTACCGGTGATCATTGAATATAACCCATTCAAAACGACACCAGAGCCTATCCTTACGATGGCCGATGCAGTGGTTATCTATCCTCAATCGTTGGAAAACAGATTGTTTTCAACTGGAAATGTATTGGCAATTCAGGAAATAAATCTGAGTGCAGAAGCTTCTGGCGTAATCACCAGATTGAATATGCAGGAGGGGGCTGAGGTTCGTCGTGGTCAACTTTTGGTTAAGATTAACGACAATAACCTTGTTCCGCAGCTCTCACAAACAAAATATGCATTGGAACTCATGGAACAGAATGCTGCGCGTCAACAGACCTTGTTTGAGCGTGGCGGGAGCAGCCAGGAGGAGTTTGATACCATCCAGATTGAGTTGAACAAATTAAAAACCGAAGTTGAAATTCTTGAAGCACAGATTCGGCGTACTGAAATCAGAGCGCCTTTTGATGGAATTCTTGGGTTAAAATATGTTGATATTGGGGCATACATCACTCCCACAACTCGAATTGCCACACTTCAGGATTTGAGTAATATGGTTGTTGATTTTGCTGTTCCCGAACGATATGCTCAGCAAGTTCGAATAGGAAATGAAATTCGTTTTACCGTACAGGGGACTGACTCTGTATTTACGGCTCGAGTGTATGCACAGGAACCACAGGTTGATACCAGAACTCGTACTATTCAAGTACGGGCCGCTACCACGAACGAAGGGAGATTGCTGCGTCCAGGTGCATTCGCGACTATTGACCTGGTACTCGATGAATCTGACACTGCACTAATAGTACCTTCAATCGCACTCATCCCAGATATGGGTGCCTATAAAGTTTATAAGTATGATAATGGTACTGTAGTATCTGTACCGGTCGACATAGGATCCCGTACACCAACAGGAGTTCAAATCATCAATGGAATCGCTGCCGGTGATACGATCCTCGTTTCAGGTTTATTACAGGTACAGGATGGAATGCCGGTTCAACTCTCTTCAATAATTTCGAACCAATGAGTAGCCTATCAAGTTTAAGTATTCGAAGACCGGTTCTTGCTATGGTCTTTTCCATAGTGATCGTTGTGTTCGGTATTATCGCATATCCGAACATTGGTGTTCGTGAGTATCCGGCTGTAGAGTCGCCGGTTATAACGGTTTCAACATCATATAGTGGTGCAAACGCAGATGTAATTGAGCTCGAAATCACCGAGCCACTGGAATTACAAATAAATGCGGTATCAGGAATCAGGTCAATGACTTCCATAAGCTCCCCGGGAAACAGTCTCATACGGGTTGAGTTTGATATCGATGTCGATATGGAAACGGCCGCGAACGATGTGCGCGACAGGGTATACCGAGCAGTGGAGAGTCTTCCGGATGAAGCGAATCCACCCAGTGTCAGAAAAGAGGATGCCGACTCTTCTCCCATCATATTTGTGAACATAAACAGTCCCATGAGAGATAGATTGGAACTGACTGCACTTGCTCGGGATGTCTTTAGAGAGCGACTTCGAACGATTGATGGGATTAGTATTATCAGCGTTTGGGGACAACAGCGCTATGCGATCCGTCTGTGGCTGGATCCGGCACGTCTGGCAGCATATAATGTAACACCACTTGATGTCCGACAAGCCATAGATCAGGAAAATATTGAGTTACCGGCCGGTTTTATTGAAGGTGAATCGGTAGAATTGACAATCAGAACAGCTGGAAGGTTGAGTAGTGTAGAGGAGTTCAATAATCTAATCATTCGCGAAGAAAGTGGACGAGTGATTCGATTTCAAGATGTCGGTGTGGCAGAGTTAGGCACGCGCGATGAGAGATCTATACTCAAGAAAAACGGTGTGCCAATGGTTGGGCTTGCAGCTATTCCACAACCGGGTACGAATCAGATTGATGCAGTCGATGAGTTCTACAGAAGATTAGACCTCATAAAACGTGAAATTCCCGACGATATCGAAGTAACTATTGGATTTGACACAACGGAGTTCATTCGTGAATCGATTCGGGATGTCCAAAATACGATCTATATTGCATTTGCACTTGTTGTCATAATCATATTTTTGTTCTTACGTAACTGGAAAACCACGTTGATCCCGATGGTTGTGGTACCGATCACATTGATCGGGTCATTTTTTGTGATTTATATAGCCGGATTCACGATCAATGTCCTGACACTATTGGCCATGATCCTCGCTATTGGACTGGTGGTAGACGATGCTATTATCGTACTTGAGAATATTTACCGAAAGGTAGAAGATGGTATGCCACCGATTCAGGCTGGAATCGAGGGAACTAAAGAGATATTTTTTGCGATTTTGTCGACCTCATTGGCATTGGTATCGGTCTTCACACCCATACTATTCCTTGAGGGATTCACAGGTAAACTGTTCAAAGAGTTTGGGGTGGTCATTGCCGGAGCAGTAGTGATATCAACATTTGTAGCATTGACTCTTACACCGATGTTGACTACACGGATCCTGACCAATAGGGTCAAACCATCAGATTTCTATAATCGCACCGAAAAATACTTTCGCTGGGCAAGTTCCTGGTATTCCAGAATGCTGGACCGTGTCATGAATCGGAAGCAATCGGCAGTAATAGCGTTGTTAGGTGCATTACTCTTGACCGGATTGTTTTTTGTTCTGATACCTGAGGAAGTCGCACCTCTTGAAGATCGCAGTTCATTACAGATCACAGCGAGAGCACCAGAAGGGGCTACATTTGAATATACTGAGTTGTTCATGGATCAACTCACTAGGGTTGTACTCGACGAAGTACCTGAAATCCGTGTATTCAATACCGTATCATCATCGAATGCATCCAATGTAGCTCAAGGATTTTTAACATTGGTACACCCAAGTGAACGACGAAGGTCACAAAGTCAGATAGCCTCCGAATTGACGGCATCATTAAATAAATTGACTGGAGCGCAAACGTTTGTATCAGAACCACAAAGTTTATCAGGTGATAACGGTGGATTACCTGTACAGTTTGTAATCCAGGCTAATTTTATTGATGATCTCAAAGATGCACTTCCTGATTTCATGTTGAGTGCCAGAGCACATCCTGCTTTTTCTTTTGTGGACGTGAACTTGAAGTTCAATAAACCTGAATTATTGGTTGATATCGATAGAAACAGGTCTCGTGCATTGGGTGTAACTGTAAGAGACATTGCCCAGACACTGCAACTTACATATTCCGGGTCCAGATTTGGTTATTTCAATATGGATGGCAGACAGTATCATGTTATTGGTCAGGTTCAGAGAGATGATAGAAGTGATCCATCTAATCTAAGGTCGCTGTTTGTAAGGAACAGTCGTGGGGATCTCATTCAACTCGACAATTTGGTCACAACTACCGAGACCAGTGGTCCACCCCAGTTATATCGATTTAACAGATTGTCCTCAGCAACTGTATCTGCAGCTCTTGCACCTGGTTACACTATTCAGGATGGTATCAGAGCTATGAGAGAGATCGGAAACGATGTGCTTGATGAAAGGTTCACCACAGAACTGGCTGGACAATCTCGCGATTATGAAGAGAGTTCATCGAGCTTATACTTTATCTTCATGTTGGCGATACTTTTCATTTATCTCGTACTTTCAGCTCAGTTTGAAAGTTTCAGAGACCCACTTGTCATTTTATTGACGGTGCCACTGGCAGTGTTCGGAGCCCTTTTAAGCTTATGGTATTTTGGAGAGACGTTAAACATTTTCAGTAAAATTGCCATCGTGATGCTGGTCGGACTTGTCACAAAGAACGGCATTTTGATCGTTGAGTTTGCAAATCAGAGGCAATTTCAGGGATACTCGATATTCGAAGCAGTCAAAGATGCAGCTAAGACCAGGTTCCGGCCAATCTTAATGACTACTTTATCGACCGTGCTCGGAGTATTACCACTTGCACTCGGATTTGGGTCAGGTGCCGAGAGCCGGATTTCAATGGGTGTGGCGGTAATCGGAGGTATGATTGTGGGGACATTGCTCACCCTTTTCATCATTCCTGTGATGTACACCTATCTGGCAGATGATAAAACAAAAAGGCAAGAATTATTACATGCTGTTGACGAACAAATGAATTGACATTTTTGTTAAAAACATGAATATCATTTAACAATCACATTATTTTATTAAACAATTTTTAGGTTTATCCTGAATCATCGGCAAAACTACAAGAAACCGGATTCAGAACACCATTGAATCACATATGCTCATAAAGAAATCAATGTTAAAATTCATCCCAGCACTTTTCTTGGTTGTAACTTTGGTACATCCAATCATATCGTCTGCACAGATGTCAACTTCAACTAACCCGCAATTGCTAACTATTGAAGATGCGATAAGAGCGGGGTTGGACCGTAATTTTGGCATCGTCATTGCGAGAAATGAAGCCGAAATTGCATCGTTGAACCGAAATTGGGGTGCTGCCGGATTCACGCCAGATTTAAATCTAAGCGCTGGAGTATCGGGAGGAAGAGATGATGTGACCATTACTGAGAATGGTGATACACGTCCAAATGAAAGGACTTTGATTTCTTCTTCTAATCTGGATGCTTCCTTGTCATGGACGATATTCGACGGACTCAAGATGTTCACCACCTACAACAAGCTCGTCGAGTTTGAAAATTTGGGAAATATCCGGGCCAGGATTCAAATTGAAAACACAGTATCGGATATCATTTCAGCGTACTACAACATTATTCGTATTGAAAAAAGGCTGACTGTTTTGCAGAATACGGTTGAATTATCTCAAGAAAGATTTCGAATTGCCGATACGAAGAGGCAAATTGGATCCGGGTCTGAATACGAATTTCTGTTAGCCCAGACTGACCTGAACTCCGATAAAACAGCCGTTATCAGGGAAGAAGTTTTATTGAACGATGCTAAAATCAGGTTGCTGACACTGCTCAACATGAATCCAACAACTCCATTTACAGTGACTTCAGAAATCAACCTTGCAGACATCATCAATTTTGATACGGTCTTTGAGGGTATGAATACTTCCAATAGTCAGTTAATGGCTGCTGGAATACAACACAGAATCGCAACATTAGAACGTCAGGAAGTGTTGCGGGGGCGTATGCCAAGAGTAAGTCTGAATGCTGGTTATAACATCAATAACAGAGAGACTGACAATGTTGTAGTAAGAATGACAGAAACCGAGGGATTACGATACGGAGTGACGGTTTCGGTTCCTATATTTGATGGGTTCAACATGAATCGAAAACTGCAGGCTGCCAAGATTTATGAAAGAAATGCTGACTTGCAGTTACAGGATATGAATTCCAGATTATATGGACTGGCTGTCGCCGAATATCAAAATTATGTCTCAAGTAGAGAAGTAGTCAGAATAGAACAGGAAAATCTTGAACTGGTCATACAGACGGTAGAGATCGCTATGGAGCGATTTTATCAGGGTACGATCTCGTCCCTTGAACTCAGAGAAACGCAACGGAATCTGATAAATACCGAAACACGGTTGATTACAGCTCAATATGAGGCGAAAATCTCAGAAACAGAACTGATGAGATTGATGGGTAGACTTACAATCTATTGAGTAACTTTACGTTGAATGTAAAGTACATACCTTGTAAATTGGTCAGTTGAGGATATCGAGGGTGCATGAGCCAATTTGTGCCATGCCTAGCATTAAACGATGACAGAAAGTAAACTTCAAAAACAAAGATTCGAGTATAAATACATAACTAATGAAAATCAGGCGTTAGCTATTCGTCAATTTGTTGAAAGCTATTTGTATCTGGATCCATTTGGCTCTACACAGCCAAACCGCTCCTACCCTGTACACAGTTTATATTTGGACTCGGCGAACTTAAAAACATACACCGACACCATAAACGGTAGTCGTAACCGGTTCAAACTGCGCTTACGATATTACGAAAATGGTGACGATGCACCGGTGTATTTTGAAGTCAAAAGACGACACGACAGAGTCATTTCGAAAAAAAGGGCCGTGGTCCACAGAGAGTTCGCCGAAGAATTGGTTTATGGAGCTATACCCTCCATGCATCATTTGGTCGAAAAAACGAATGAACAATTCATGGCTCTGAGTTATGTATGTAACTTGATCGGATCTTTGCAGGCTCACCCCAAAACGCACATCAAATACTTCAGGGAAGCCTATGAATTAATTGATTCAAACTCTGTAAGGGTTACTTTTGATCGGGATGTCTGCTCTGAGGTAATGCATAAGCTTGATTACAAAATTGTTCAAGAGCGACCGGTGTCTGTTTTTGGAGATAAAGTGATTTTGGAGTTAAAATTTACCGATC
>CAZDYD010000013.1:0-42038 GCA_964509715.1 uncultured Chitinophagales bacterium | reverse complement strand
TAGATTTTGTAAGGTTTGGAGTTTTTCTCACTCTATATAGTGTCGGTCGTCTGATTGATTTTATTTTCAGATAGTGATTACCGGGTTGTATTCGATACAAATAAACCAATCAACAATAATATCAACCTAGCTAGGTGTATGAGATGAAATATCGTATAAAAATCAATTTCGCATTGGAAGTGCTACGTACTAATATTGACTCAATTCGATCAGTTTCAGATTGGTCTGAAAAAATGGGTTGGGACCGTGCCACTTTCTCACGTCAATATGTGAAAATGTATGGTGAAAGTGCTAAATCGGCTTTTCATAGATATAAACTTAGAAATATTGAAAAGCGACTTCTTGAAAAACCCGACCATAAATATTTCGAAATTGCCTGTGATCTTGGCTTCAGAGATGAGAAAGCATTCTATGACTATATGAGATATCACACATCTCAAAGTCCAACTTCTTATAAACTTAATCTACTCAAGAAAAAGAACATCAAATCAAACAAACTGGATTCTACGGTTTCTAAATATTAACTGTTGATTACAGTTCTTTTGTGAGAAAGTTCATAGGGTGGTTGCCGTCGTTGAAGCCGAGCCGACGATATAGGCGCTCTGCTGGATTGTCACTTCGGACTTCTAACGTGATTTTGCAGTAACCAGCTTCTTTTGCTTGTTGTACTACGGTTTCGATCAAGGTGGCCCCTATGTTCTTTCCCCGATGCTCTGGTAGTACTACTATGTCATGGATGTTCAATAACGGCCGGGCCCTAAATGTGGAGTAGCCCTCGAAGCAGTTGATGAGTCCTACCGGTTGCTCTCGGTCTGCTCCTATGTAGGCCAACCATGACAGGGCTCTGTGTACGTTGCGGAGGTCTTCTTTGAGCCGTTGTTTGACTTCATCCGGTAATGGATTCCCTCCTCCCATCGGATCCATGCTGTACGCATTGAGCAGATACGTGAGATGTTCCATCTGTTTCTCATCCGTATAGTCTACGCGAATGCAGCGTATGTCCGATGTGCTACTCATTTCCACCTTTGTACACATACAGGTTTTCTTGTCCTACCGCTTCTATGGCGGTGTTCAACGCATAGGCGGACTCAAATAATACTATGGGATTGTCTTCAAGGTCTCTGGTGACATGGGTGGAGTAACTCGATTCGAGTTTTCGAATGACTTCCGGTTTGTTGGGTAACCATCGCGCCGCAAAGTAGGGCGATGGACTCATGATCATTTCGACTTTGTACTCTGCCTGCATCCTGTGCTTTACGACATCAAACTGAAGCGCACCTACAGTGCCCAACAACAACTCATTTCCAACTCCGTTCGGTACCTCGAATACGTGCACTACCCCCTCCTCGGATAGTTGTTTAAGCCCCTCCCGTAATTGCTTTCGCTTGAATGGGTCCTTGGATGACGCTTTCATAAAGTGTTCAGGTGAGAATAACGGAATCACATCAAACTTTACAGGTTTGTCCTCATATAATGTGCTACCGATCCTGAAGTCCCCCGGATTGAACAAGGCGACGATGTCCCCGGGATAAGCTACTTCCAACAAGGCACGCTCATCTCCCATCAAGGAGTGCGGTGTACTCATTCTGACCTTGCGACCCGTGTTTTCCAGCACAACTTCAATCCCACGACGGAAGACTCCGGAAGCTACGCGGACGAATGCCGTGCAGTCACGGTGATCGGGATTCATGTTGGCCTGCATTTTGAAAACAAATCCTGAAAACGGCTCTTCTAACTCACGATGCTCTTCTCCGACGTGTTTGTATGGCTTGGGTGTGGGTGCTAATCGGGCAAAATATTTAAGAAACAAATCCAGACCGAAGTTGTTCAAGGCCGACCCGAAAAACACTGGCGATACTTTTCCGGTACGGAAGTCCTCCGGATCCATCATGTGATAATCTTCCTCAACCAACTCAATGATTTCACGTAAGTCCCGTTTGTATTGCTCGGTGAGGGTGCTTTCGGCCAACCCATCTTCGAATCCAAATATCTCTGTGTCGGCTTGTTTCGCCCCCGACTTGTTCTTTACATACAAGTGTAATTCGCGATCGATCAAATCATAGACTCCCTGGAAGTCTTGTCCGTATCCCACTGGCCAGTTAGCCGGTACGGCGGTCAGACCAAGTTTTGCCTCGATATTACTCATCACTTCAATGGGTTCCATACCTGGACGATCGCACTTGTTCACGAAGGTTATGATCGGGATGTTCCTCAATTTACAGACCTGATACAGTTTTTCAGTCTGTTCCTCGACTCCTTTGGCAACGTCAATCACCATCAATGCGCAGTCGGCAGCAACCAAAGTGCGGAGGGTGTCCTCAGAGAAGTCCTTGTGACCCGGGGTGTCCAACAAGTTATACTTGATTCCGTCTTTTTCGAATCTCAAAACGGATGAAGTTACCGAAATACCCCTCTCCTGCTCGATTGCCATCCAGTCGGAGGTAGCATGACGTGCCGCTTTTCGCTGTTTGATGGATCCGGCTTCATGGATCGCTCCACCATACAACAGCAATTTCTCTGTTAGTGTGGTTTTCCCGGCATCAGGGTGTGAGATAATTGCAAAGGTTCTGCGTTGATTAACCTCTGCACCTATTACGGCAATTTCTTTGAGTGTATTCGTGTCGGACATGCTATTTTTAGAAAGTTTACAGACTTTCAATTTACGGATTTCCAAGCTTTTTTCTATGGATGATTCACTTACCGTGCTTCTTGGATCGTAGGACGAAAAGGCTTGGCTTTAATCGGTTGAGTTTTCGAGAACAATGTCACCGCTGGAAAGCTTGAAGATTCTATCCGGTTTCAAAAAAAAAGCCGGATGATGTGATCACCCGGCTTGAAAAAAGTGCAGTTGCTCAGATCTGGTTATCTGGCCTGACTCTGTGTTATGTTGATGAATTCCTGGCTGTCAACAATTGGTCTGATCGGATTATTGGCCAATTCCGCAGCGGTTGAGAAGATCTGACGAGTGATCTTGGCATACTTGTCGTATAGGATCTTATCGGGTGAGTCAGATGGACGGTGATAATCGTCGTGTACACCTGTAAAGTAGAACACAAACGGGATACCCAGTCGACCAAAATTCCAGTGGTCACTGCGACGATAAAACTGATTTGGATCGGTTAGATCGTTATAGCGCATATTGAACTTGATTTCATTGCCATTGATTTCATTGGCTTTTTGAAGACGATTGTTCAATTCACTGCTTATGATTTCAGCGCCAATGATGTACACGTAGTCGGTCTCCCCGATCGCATCATTTTCCTTGTCGGTACGGCCAATCATGTCAACATTGATGTTGGCAATAATATCATCCACCGGTACGGTTGGGTGATCTGAGTAATATCTTGATCCCAAGAGACCAATTTCTTCAGCTGTTACGTGCAAAAATATCACACTACGCTTGGGACCATGTCCGGCCAATTTTGCATCGTTCATAGCTTTTGCCATGGTCATTACAGCAATCGATCCGCTTCCGTTATCATCTGCACCATTATATATGCGGTCACCGGAATTATCTGGAGCGCCGATACCAGTGTGGTCATAATGTGCCGAAATGATTACATATTCATTCTTCAGTACCGGATCGGATCCCTCAACTACGGCCACGATATTTCTTACCGGAACCCGAACATCTTCAACATAGGCACGTGCCCGGAATGAATATCCAAGTTGATATGGTTTGAAAGACGCCGGATTTGCAGTAAATGAAGAATAAAAATCAGAAAGAGACTGATTGGTCAGACCCAATAACTGTGCAGCTTGTACCGGATTCACGCTAAGCACGGTCGCACGGAGTCCACCACGTGGATTTGTATACTCAAGAGCCAATCTACCCGGCATACCAAAAATGGTAGAAGCATCAAGTGCATCATCCATGAACGCGGTCTCATCAAAATGTGAGATCATGATCATACCTGCAGCACCCTGACGGAACAACAATTCGCTCAAGCGCTGACGTGGAGCAATATTGGATGAAACGAGTGTGTCGCCATTTACAACATATTTGATATCGTTGAATACCATTACCCACTTATCGCGGATATCGACACCTTCCAGATGATTGATACCATTTCTCTCATCCGTAATTCCGTAACCCAGAAAAATGATATCTCCTGTTGCGTTAATTTCTCCGCCAAACTCAGGGTAGAACGCTGAAAAAGAGTTCTGTGAGAAACGTCCTCGGTAAACAACAGAGGTGTCGCCATTCTCTGCTTTAAGGATCTGTGTTTCAATTCCGGTATTGGACTGTCCTCTCAAATGAAACTCCTGATAAAATCCACCATCAGGCATTCCACCTTTTACTCCATGCTCACGATAGTAATTTGTGATGTATTCTGCGGCGGTGTCGATTCCTGGCTGACCGGTCCCACGACCTTCAAACTCGTCGCTGGCAAAAATATAGAGGTGCTCACGAAGTAGATCGGGAGTCAGTGATTTATTAAAATCATGGATTGTGACAGATGAGGCGGAGGACCCCGAAGTTTGTTTTTCGGTTGTACTACATGCTGCCAGGGCTACAAATAGTACTAATATAGATGGGTAAAGATACTTTTTCATGGGTATCGGTAGGCTTTCGTGATTAGTGAATTGTAATTATTGAGATAAAATTTTTTCAGCTGTTGGAAGACTGATTTCGAAACTCAGCGAATCGTCTCCGACAAAAAGGACCAATCGCTGATCTTTGATCATTTCAAGTATTGCCAGAAACGTAACTATAACGACCATTCTGTGTGGCGCATCTTCAAATATCTGCCAGAAATTCAACTTGCCCGCGGTCCGTAGACGTCCGATGATATACGTGCTACGGTCCTCGATATTTGTGCGGACCATCTGAACTTTGTGCACGATTTCATCCCGGGTGACTTTGTTCAAAATAAGTCTGTATGCCGCGATTAGATCATACAAAGTTACATCCCGGAGTGGTTCTTCATCGACGGGTTCGTCGACAACATCTGGCTTGAAAAAAGCTCTGCGATAATTATGGCGTGCTTCTTCATCGAATCGGACCAGTTCTTCTCCCATTTCCTTGTATCGTTTGTACTCGAGCAAACTTTGGACCAATTCATATCGCGGATCGGTTTCGTCAAACTCTTCATCGTCAGATTCTTCGCGTGGCAACATCATTTTGGCTTTGATAGACATCAGAGTGCTGGCCATGTAAATGAACTCACTCGCTATCCCAAGATCGAGCTCTTCCAGATAGTGGATGTATTCGAGGAATTTATCGGTGATGTAGGAAATCGGGATATCATAAATATCAAGCTCATCCCTTCTGATAAAGAAGAGGAGCAGATCAAGCGGGCCCTCGAAGTTGTGAAGCTGGACGCGATACATTGTTTAAACCTTTGTCAACAATATAATGAAAAGACAACAATGCAAGTGTTAAAGATTATATGTGAAAAAACTAAATATTTTTATTAAGTATTGCCACGTTGGTCACGAAATATTATTATACCGATGGTCAACGATCGCCAGATCAAAGATGAGAGAGTCCGTTGTGTGAAAACAGCGGGTTGTGGAGAACAAACAAGCTAAAACCTTAACAAAAAGTCGAGAATAGTATGTGTTTACTCTTTATTTCGTTTGATCATGATCCGGAAAATCCCCGGAAATTCAACAACATATTTGGTCGTCTCAGAGACGATATGATCAAACACTTACTACATAAGTACGGAGCTGATGCAGATGATGCACGTGATGCAACACAAGAAACCTTGTTAGTCCTATTCAGGATGTGGAAGGATAACGCTTTGGATTCGGTTAACGATCCAAAGGCATACTCATTCAAAATACTCAGAAATCAATACCTCAGAATTTTAAAAAAGCGCTCATCGTTTGTCCAGGATGAACTTGAGAGTTATTATTCTGAGAGCGATCGATCTCATTTTGATGAAATCGTCGAACAGGAATACCTTACTACATTGAGAAGTTGTGTTTCGATGCTTTCGAAGCGCCATCAGGAGTTTTTCAATTACTGGTATATGAACGAAGGTGCCAGTACTCTTGATTTTTCGATAAAGTATGGGGTATCCGTTAAATGTGCCTGGACCGCCAAACACAGGCTGAAGCAGATACTTCGTGATTGTGTAAAAAGAAAGATCGATGGCATGGTCAGCCAGAAGCATCTGAATAAATCACTGATTGGCAGGTAACGTAGGCAACCAACTGGCCGGGACCGGTGATTCAATGGTTGAAGCAAGATCCATGAGTTTTTGTTGTACCGATACATTCTGCTCATATGAAGTTTTGTGAATCCTTACGTGATCACCGTTCCCGGTTATTAACCATCTCTGTGTGTTATCCCGTAAATAGATGCTTAGCATGTGTCTGAGATATGCTTTCAGCGCTTGATGTTTGATCGGTGTTACCGTCTCGACACGAGCGTCCAGGTTTCTATGCATCATGTCTGCGGATCCGATGAAATAGAGATCCTCTCCTCCATGATGGAAGTAGTATAACCGGGAATGTTCAAGGAACCTTCCTACTATTGAATGTACTCGAATGTTCTCGCTTAGTCCCTGGATTCCAGGTCGAAGTCGACAGACACTTCTTACGATACAATCTATTTCCACCCCTGCTTTCGATGCCTCGTATAGCGCCTTGATAATCAATGGGTCTTCCAGATTGTTCATTTTCATGATGATTCGAGATGGATTACCCGACTTAGCCATTTCGGTCTCATAACCAATGAGAGCCATCATGTTGTCGCGCAAATAATGGGGCGCCACCAGCAGATTTTTGTACTCCTGGGCCGGAGCGAATCCAGTAAGAAAGTTAAATATCTCAGAAACATCTGCAGCAATATCTTCATCACAGGTGAACAATCCGACGTCTTCGTACAATTGTGCCGTATCCGGATGATAATTACCGGTTCCGAGGTGTACATATCTGCGCACCTGGTCTTCCTCTTCACGGACAACAATGGTCATTTTCGAGTGAATCTTGAGTCCGGCAATTCCATAGGCCACATGTACCCCGGCCTTCTCGAGTTTTTGGGCCCATTCAATGTTTCTTTCCTCATCAAAACGTGCCTTCAACTCCACCAAAACGGCAACTTGTTTGCCATTATCTGCAGCCCTCATCAATGAGTGCATTAAGGCAGAGTCCTTAGAGGTTCGATAGAGTGTCTGTTTGATAGCTAATACCTTCGGGTCTGATGTAGCTTCTTCGACAAATCGCTGTACCGAAGTAGCGAAGCTGTGATACGGATGATGCACCAGGAAATCACCCTTGCGAATGATAGAAAACATGTCAGATGATGGTACTTCGAGTAGATGCCGTAAGGTTGGATGAAGCGTAGGCGTCCATTTGGTATATTTCAGGTTCTTATGCCCTTTGATTTTGTACAGTTCTACAGCATCTGCCAACCCGATTGGACCTGAAATCAAGAAAACATCAATGGGTGTAACTTCCATTTTTTCGATCAAAAGATTTCTGATATGCTCCGGAGTTTCAGAATCGATCTCAAGTCTTACTACCTCGGCAAATCGACGTTCTCTCAACTCCTCCTCAATCATTTCAAGCAGATCCTCAGCCTCCTCTTCATTTCGCTCGATATCTGCATTCCGTGTAACCCGAAACACATGTGCCGAAAGAATCTCTGCCCCCGGGAATAATCTTCCGATTTTATGTCGGATGAGGTCATCGATCAAAATCAGGGTAATTTCTTTGTCATGTCTGGATGCTGTAATCCATCGTGGACGATTGGCTGGGATCTTCACACGTGCAAAGAGGGTTTCGTTCGTAACAGGGTCACGTAATTCGACCGCAAATGAACGACTTTTGTTTGATATCAATGGAAATGGGTGCGATTGATCGACCACCAACGGTGTCAATATCGGATACAATTGTCGATCAAAATATTCATCGACCGTGATTTTTTCTTCATCTGACAAATCATCATACGATTTGAATCGGATGCCATTTTTATCGAGTTCCGGAACAAGAACATCAAAGAAATAACTGCGCAGTTTACCTACCATCTGCATAACCTCTTCACGGATCAGTTGCAACTGTTCCAGGGGTGTCTTTCCATCCAACGATAAACTGTTGGTCCCTGCTTGAAGTTGTCGCTTAAGTCCACCGACCCTTTTCTGAAAAAACTCATCCAGATTACTACCCACAATACCGATGAACTTGACTCTTTCCAGAAGTGGGTTTCCCATGTTCAGTGCCTCATCCAGCACTCTGAAATTGAATTTCAACCAACTTAGCTCATAGTTGTTGAACAATGTCGGATCCGGCTCCGCCCTATTCGAGGTATGATCAAATACGACGCCCGCCCGTTCTATACGCTGGCGAACAAGTGTAGGTTTGGCGTGTGCAGTGCTATTTCCAGTACTGGACCGTGATAATCGATTACGATGGGGCATAAATTGGAGTGGACGAAAATTTAGAATATCATTTTTGACAACATAATATCGCGAAATTGTATTAACTCAATATTATCTGCAACGAGATAATTCTCTATCTTGTTATAAGTTAACACAAGTATTTTTAAAGAAAGAATCCGTGTCGAATCCATTGTTGAACACGAACAGTAAAGATCAGGCATTTGAACAAAGTGTACGTCCGCTACGCATGGATGATTTTGTTGGTCAGCGGAAGGTCATCGAAAATCTGGGTATCTTTGTTAAGGCGGCCAAAATGCGCGGTGATGCCCTTGACCACACGATTTTGTCTGGTCCCCCGGGACTTGGAAAAACAACATTGGCTACAATTATTGCCAATGAAATGGGTGTCAATCTAAAGGTCACAACCGGACCGGTTTTGGAAAAACCCGGTGATCTCGCCGGTATGTTGACTTCTCTTGAAACCGGTGATGTGCTCTTTATCGATGAAATACATCGGTTGAATCCAGTTGTGGAGGAGTATTTATACTCGGCCATGGAGGACTACAAGCTCGATATTATCATCGACTCGGGTCCGAATGCCCGAAGCGTTCAAATTGATCTTCGTCGATTTACCCTGGTTGGGGCCACCACAAGAAAAGGACTGCTAACAGCACCGTTGAGAGCTCGTTTTGGTATCGATTTCAGGTTAGATTATTACGATGTCGAAACATTGCAGCAAATTGCAGAAAGAACAGCCGGAATCATGGGGTTCAAGATTACCCCCAAAGGCTCTTATGAGGTAGCGAGGCGCAGTAGGGGGACACCACGCATCGTTAACCGACTTTTGCGTAGGACAAGGGATTTTGCCGAAGTCGAAGGACTTGACACCATTGATGAGAAGATATCAGATAAAGCATTGAACGCCTTGGATGTAGATATGCATGGACTGGATGATATGGATCAACGCATTCTCAATGCGCTAATCAATACGTTTAAAGGGAAGCCAACTGGACTGGGAACCTTAGCCGTAGCTGTGGGTGAGGACAAAGGTACAATAGAAGAAGTCTATGAACCCTATCTCATTCAGGAAGGATTTCTTCAAAGAACTCCAAAAGGACGCATTCCGACAGCCAAAGCCTACACCTATTTGGGAGTCAGTGTACCCAAAGAAACCGGATCGGTGTCATTATTTGACAATAGCAACGATGGATGAGCTACACTATTCGACTAATTGGACGTTTTAGGAAATATTATTTCAATTTCTTCGTATTTTACCCGACTTAAATTTTTTATTTATTCAAGCTAAATCAAATCTGCCTAATGAAAAACCTGTTCACATCTGAGTCTGTTTCCGAAGGACATCCGGATAAAGTTTCCGATCAAATTTCTGATGCGATTCTCGATGCTATGCTTACCAGTGATCCAAAGTCACGTGTTGCTGTTGAAACTTTGGTAACCACAGGACTCGCGGTTGTCTCCGGCGAGGTTACTACCCAATCATACGTTGATGTACAGGAAGTTGTACGAAGTGTAATCCGTGAAATCGGTTATACCAAAGCCAGTTATCGATTTGATGCTGATTCGTGCGGTGTTTTGGTGGCGATACACCAGCAAAGCCCGGATATTGCTCAAGGTGTGGATGAAGGCGACAATAAAGCGCAGGGTGCCGGTGATCAGGGTATGATGTTTGGCTATGCGTGCCGTGAGACAGAGAGCTTGATGCCTTTAAGTATTCAGCTATCACACGACCTTGTACGTGAATTGGCTCGCATCCGTAAGAAAACAACTCTGATGCCATACCTCGCTCCTGACAGTAAAAGTCAGGTGACAATTGAATATGACGACAATGGTAATCCCAAACGTGTAGATACAATAGTTTTATCCACTCAGCATGATGAGGATGTTTCTCAGGAGCAAATCAGAGCAGATATCAAGAAACATTTGATCAGTAGCGTCGTTCCGGCTGAAATGATGGATTCAAATACAATTTTGCATGTGAATCCAACAGGTAAGTTCGTAATCGGTGGACCTCACGGGGACACCGGACTAACCGGGCGTAAAATTATCGTCGATACCTATGGTGGCCATGGAGCACATGGTGGCGGGGCCTTCTCTGGTAAAGATGCGACCAAGGTTGACAGAAGTGCAGCTTACGCGGCCAGACATATTGCTAAGAATCTGGTAGCTGCCGGATTGGCCGACAAAGTGCTTGTGCAATTGGCGTATGCCATCGGTATTGCTGAGCCCGTTTCAATCAATGTGAATTCATATGGAACAGGCAAGATGTCTGATGTAGAATTGGCAAAGCTTGTTAACAAAACATTCGATTGTACACCGGCCGGAATCATTAGCCGATTGGGCCTGCAACGCCCAATTTTCCGACAGACAGCTGCATACGGACACTTCGGGCGACCAGAGTTTCCATGGGAACAACTCGATTTTGTGAACAAACTCGGATAATTCGTACATTGAACCGGAATAGAAAGTGTTCCGGTTGACCGGAAAATCATCATTTAAAAAGAACTATTATTATGGCAAAAGAAGTCGATGTTTGCGTTATAGGTAGCGGTCCTGGTGGATACGTTGCTGCTATCCGTGCTTCCCAGCTCGGATTCAAAACTACTATTGTTGAAAAAAGAGATCTCGGTGGAGTATGTTTGAATATCGGTTGTATTCCGACCAAAGCATTGTTGAAATCTGCTGAAACCCTTGAAAGTCTGAAGCATGCCGAAGAATTTGGTTTTTCGGTTACTGAAATCAAGGCTGATTTCGACAAGATCATCAAACGTAGCCGTGGTATAGCCGACAAACAGAGCAAGGGTATCCAGTTTCTTATGAAGGCGAACAAGATCGATGTAGTTTTCGGTCATGGTGCATTTGCCTCTTCCAAGGAATTAAAAGTGACCGATGCAGATGGCAAAGAAGTCGAGCGTATCAAGGCTAAATATTTCATCATAGCTACCGGTGCACGAAGCCGCGAATTGCCAAATCTGAAATTTGATGGTGAAACCATCATCAACTCAGAAAAAGCCATGAAAATGGAAAAACAACCTAAGCGTATGGTCATTGTTGGTGCCGGCGCGATCGGGGTTGAGTTCGCTTATTTCTACCATACCCTGGGCACGGAAGTAACCATTGTTGAAATGATGAAAACCTTGGTTCCAGTAGAAGACGAAGAGGTGGGTAAGGAGCTCGGCAAGATCTACAAGAAAGCTGGCATGAATCTCATGCTTGAAAGTACCGTTGAAAAAGTCGAGAAAAAGGGTAAGAATGTAATTGTTACAGTCAAGACTCCTAAAGGAACTGAAACACTCGAAACCGATGTGGTTCTTTCAGCTGTCGGAGTAGTTGGTAACGTTGAAGGACTTGGTCTTGACGAGATCGGTGTGAAGCACGAGCGAGGATCTATCAAAGTTGACCGTACCTCATATGAAACTTCTGTCAAAGGCATTTATGCTATTGGGGATGTTGCCGGAGCACCTTGGCTGGCTCACAAAGCTTCTCACGAAGCACTCCGTTGTGTAGAGCGATTAGCTGGACACAAACCAGCACCGGTGAACTACGATAATATTCCGGGTTGTACTTACTGCAAACCTGAGATCGCTTCTGTCGGTCTTACAGAGAAGGCAGCAAAAGAGGCTGGATATGACATTATTGTTGGCAAGTTCCCGTTCATGCCAAATGGCAAAGCGCAAGCCGCCGGACATCCAGAAGGTTTTGTCAAAGTAATATTCGACAAAAAATATGGTGAATGGCTTGGATGCCACATGATCGGTCATTCGGTTACGGATATGATAGCAGAAGTTGTTGTAGCTCGTGACCTTGAGACTACCGCTCATGAGATTATTGCGGCTGTCCACCCTCACCCGACACTTTCAGAAGCAATTATGGAAGCTGTTGCCGAGGCGTACAATGAAGGTGTACACCTGGGGACACCGGTTAAAAAGTAAATGTGATATCGCTTTGATATTCATGCTCCCGGTGCAAATCGGGAGCATTTTTTTTCTCATGCACCCACAATGAAAAAGCTGTATTGTTATGATATTGGATGTGTACCATACGTGGAGACATGGGCTCTCCAGAAGGGTATTCAATCTGAGCTTATCAATAAAAAATTGATTGACCGGGGTTCGGAGAATTTAGAAATCAAACCGGACACATCACTTCGGTCAAAAAATGAATCAACATCCCAAGTTGAACAACCCAAGGCTTCTTTGCCGTTGAGGCCGGTCCCCGGTGATGTCCTTCTGATTGTGGAACATCCCCATGTCTATACATTGGGTAAAAGTGGAAATGCATCGCACTTACTGCGATCGGGAGAAGAGTTGGATGCATTGGATGCCAGCTATGTCGAAATTGACCGTGGTGGGGATATCACGTACCATGGTCCCGGTCAGATTGTAGGATATCCAATATTGGATTTGGACCGGTACTTTACCGACATCCATAAATATCTTCGTTTTTTGGAGGAAGTAATCATTCACACGTGTGCGGATTTTGGGATTACCGGCACAAGGGTCGATAAGCTTACAGGAGTGTGGGTGGATGATGCCAAGATCTGTGCATTCGGAATCAAATGTTCGCGCTGGGTTACCATGCATGGGTTCGCGTTAAATGTTAATGCGCATCTTGATTATTTCGGTCACATCATACCCTGTGGTATTAACGACAAAGCCGTTTGCAGTATGTCGTCGATCTTAAATCGACCTATTGATGAAGAAGAAGTGAAGAAGCGGATTCTGTATCATTTTTCTAAAATATTTGACGTAGAAATTGTGAAACAAGACATAGATCCGATGGAATTGTTCAATCAGTTTGGCATAACACTGCCTTCTCAGGAACAAGCAAATTTTGTGAAATAATTGGTATATTTGGAACATTATGATAAAAGAACTAAATGTTATTCCAGCTGAAACCGAAGGTCCGGGCCGCCGTCCCGATTGGCTGAGAGTAAAATTACCATCCGGCAAAAATTTCCGTGAGGTTGCCGATATCATCCGCGATCATAAGCTGAATACGGTCTGCTCTGAAGCCCGTTGTCCTAATATGGGAGAGTGTTGGGGAGCAGGTACCGCTACGTTTATGATTTTGGGCGATGTTTGTACAAGATCATGCGCATTTTGCGCCATCAAAACAGGTCGACCAGTACAGGGACTCGATTGGGATGAACCCAACAGGGTTGCCCGCGCAGCCAAGCTAATGAACCTGCAACATGCGGTAATAACCTCAGTTAACCGCGATGAACGTAAAGATGGTGGTGCACCGATTTTTGCCGAGACCATCCGACTGTTGCGGGAGGAAATTCCGGGCATAACTATAGAGGTATTGATTCCTGATTTCCGCGGAGCATGGGATGCACTTCAATATGTAATTGATGCACATCCAGAGGTGTTGAACCATAACCTGGAAACAGTCCCGCGATTATATAAAACCGTTCGTCCACAAGCTAAATACCCCAGATCTCTTGAGCTACTCAAAATTTGCAAAGAGCAGGGACTGAGAACAAAAACGGGTATCATGGTCGGACTTGGTGAAACCGAAGAGGAAGTGCTCAAGTTAATGGATGATGTTGTTGAAATCGGGCTTGATGTACTTACAATCGGACAATACATGCAGCCTACCAAGATGCACCATCCCGTGATCGAGTGGATCCATCCGGATCAATTCGCTCGATACAAACAGATCGGTGAAGCCAAGGGAATCGGACATGTTGAAAGCGGACCGCTGGTCAGATCATCATACCACGCAGAGCGCCACGTTTAACGTTTGAAAAAGTCCGCAAAATTATTTTTTAGCGGACTTTCTTCTTTGTGTCATAGCAGATAGGATTTGTAATTTCGTTCAGTCATCCGAGAAACGAGAATTCGTTATGAACGGAAATAAGATTTGAGAGATGACGTTTTACTAAAAACTGTTGATAGATTAGCTTAAGAAAGGATTAGAGCTTGGTTTCATTTTTGGTCATCATAGTTCTCAGCTATTTGATTGGCTCGTTGCCTACTGCCGTCTGGGTGGGCAAACTGATTTATAAAGTTGACATTCGGGAACACGGAAGCGGAAATGCTGGTGCAACCAATACCTTTAGAGTATTAGGATGGAAATGTGGTGTTTTTGTGTCATTAATAGATATTTTTAAAGGATTTGTTGCAACATTCTACATATCACAAATCGGTTTTCTTGCAGGTGAAATCCCAATTACGATAGATATCTGGAATATGGATGTCTTCATGAGGGTCGTTGCCGGATTATTTGCCGTTGTTGGTCACATGTACCCGGTATTCGCCGGATTCAAGGGAGGCAAAGGTGTGATAACCGCAGCCGGTATGCTCTATGGAATTGAGCCATTATCGATTTCACTTGCGCTTACAGTATTCGGAATCATCTTATTTACCAGTCGCTACGTATCACTCGCATCAATCATCGCATCATTCAGTTATCCAATATTTCTACTTATTTTGAGGTATGGCTTTGGAATGGATTATCTGGATGGAAGTCTCATGGTTTTTAGCTCAGTAGTTGCCCTGGGAATTATTCTAAAACATATTCCCAACATTAGAAGGCTCATTCAGGGTACGGAAAATCGTATTAAATCATTTTCTCCCTCCAAAGGTAAACTTAATGAGGATAATGTGACGTGAAAGCAACAATTATCGGTGCAGGTAGCTGGGGGACCGCACTTGCAGTAGTACTTGATAGCAATGATCACGATGTGCTGATCTGGGCGCGAGAGGCTGAGATTGCAGAAAACATCAACAAGAACAATCATAATCCGACGTACCTGCCAGATTTGATTATCCCGTCCAGGATACAATGTTCAACGGTTCTGGAAGATTGCCTGCATGATCGCGACCTCGTGGTATTTGCGACGCCTTCACATACGATGCGGGAGGTTGCCGAGAGAGTCAAACCCCACCTTAGTGGAAATGAAATCGTTGTTACAGTTTCAAAGGGTATTGAAAACCACACGTATATGACTATGACTCAGGTACTTGTTCAGGTACTTGACGGAGTAATAATCGAAGATCATATTGGTACTCTTTCTGGACCCAGTCATGCAGAGGAAGTCGCTCGATTAAAGCCAACCGTTGTAGTATCGGCGGCATATTCGCGCGGAACTGCAAAGTTTATTCAGGAAGCATTTATGACCCCGATGTTCAGGGTTTATGTGAATTATGATGTCCTTGGGGTCGAGGTGTCGGGTGCGGTTAAGAATATCATGGCTATTGCTGCCGGAATTGTTGATGGTGCAGACCTTGGTGATAATATTAAGTCCGCGCTAATCACCCGGGGACTTTTCGAAATGACGAGATTAGGTACACAGATAGGTGCCTCACGAGAAACGTTTTCCGGATTGGCTGGTATTGGGGATTTGATCGTTACCTGTACGAGTCAACACAGTCGTAATCGATACGTCGGTTACCACATAGGTAAAGGAGAAAAACTTCAAGATATTATATCCAGAATGGATATGATCGCCGAGGGGGTCAAAACAACGAAATCTGTTCAGGGTTGGAGTGAAAAACTTAACATTGAAATGCCCATTACAGATATGGTGTACCGGGTGTTGTTTGAGGGAATGAATCCACTTGACGGGATGTTTGAACTGATGACAAGAGAAGCAAAAGACGAAACCAGGTTGTAAAGCCAATTTTTAACACACTGGTCATTTGTGATTTGCTTTGCGATGTATTATAATGTGTCAAACATTGACGCAGGAACCTAAACATTCGTTCATTTCCATAGCCCATGAGTTTCCAGCATCCTGTAACTTCTGACATGTCAGTGGGGGCTTTAAAACGCCTGGTCAAGACAGGCGAAGGTACTTATCTCGAATTCAAAAGACTCATCTCTACACCAGAGAAAATCGCGCGTGAGCTTGCTGCATTTGCCAATACGCGTGGTGGAACGATGCTTATTGGTGTTGATGATGACGGTAAACTAATCGGTATTGAAAGCTATTACGAACAGGAATATTTGCTTGACAAATCGGTGAACTACTGCTGTATACCTCCGCTTGATGTCAAAGTTGAAACAGTTCAGTATAAAGAGAGAGAAATCATTGTAGTTCACGTCAAAGAAGCGGAAATTAAACCGGTCTATGTTGAAATAGACGACAAGAAGTACGTTTTCATCAGGGAAAAAGATAAAAGCGTTCAGGCCAGCAAAGAAGTAGAGCGAGTACTCATGAATTCTACTTCGACCAGTGGTATTACCTTTGAATACGGTCCCAATGAACAGAAATTATTCAAGTATCTAAATGAATACCAACGCATATCGGTACGTGAGTTTTCAAATCTTGTGAATATTTCACAACGCCGGGCCAGTCGCATTTTAGTAAATCTTGTGAGCGCAGGTGTGCTTAGATTGTTTAATCATGAAAAGAAGGAATATTTTACACTTACCAGTGAAATAGTCTGATTTCAATTTAGTTAGAAATTGGTTATTTTTACTTAATCTGAATTAAACGATTAATAGCTTTTTTTCGTTGTACGAATCAGTACAATATAAAACCGAGGAGCTGTATGGCTGAAGACGATTTTAGTGTTGACGAGTTGATTGATAATTTGTTCAAGAAGGACACCGAAGAAGCCGTAATCTTGACCGAGAGAGCTGCGAATCAAATTCGTCACATTTACGATAAAGAAGGAATACCTGAGGACCAATTCCTTAGAGTTGGTGTAAAAGGTGGTGGTTGCTCAGGGATGAGTTATGTTCTTGGGTTTGATCATCAGACAGATTTTGATACCGAGCTGATGCGTGAAGGCATTAAGGTTATAGTTGACAAGCGTCATCTGATATATTTAGGTGGAACGGTTGTTGACTTCAAAGACGGACTTGATGCACGTGGTTTTACTTTTCAGAATCCCAGAGCCACCACGACCTGTGGATGTGGTTCTTCTTTCAGCACATGATCTTCTAACTTATGGCTTCATTCACCTATCATCAGATAGGAAACATCGCAGACAGGCTTCAGAACCAATTGGTAGAAGTAAGGCGTAAACTACATCAGCATCCCGAATTAAGCTGGAACGAATTCCAAACGTCTTCTACAATCAAGCAAGTGCTTGAGCAGTCGGGTATTTCTGTGTCATCTCCATTGGCGGGCACCGGATTCTATTGCGATATCATAGGAAATGGTCCAGGGAAGACCGTTGCCTATCGAGCAGATATTGACGCACTACCAATTCAGGACATGAAAGATGTTCCGTATGCTTCGAGTTGTCCAGGGATAGGTCATATGTGTGGCCACGATTATCATGCTTCAGTAGCATTGGGTGTTGCATTGGCTCTTAATGATTTGAGAAGTGAATTCTCGGGGGTTGTCAGGGTTTTTTGGCAACCAGCTGAGGAGTCTACTCCAAGTGGAGCTCCAAAAATGATTGAGGATGGAATTCTTGATGGAGTAGATGCTGTATTTGGGATTCACTGTGATCCACACCTTGATGCAGGTAAGCTTGGAATTCGAAAAGGGTCTTTAACCGGATCTTTTGATGCTTTTGAAATTGAAGTCAGAGTTTCTGAATCACTCCATTCGGCTCGACCTTATTTGGGAACGGATGCGATGTGGGTCGCCCACCAATTAATGCAGCAGATGTACATGTTATCAACCCGGATTACCGACGCGAGGCGACCATCAGTGATATCTGTTTGTACATTTAATGGTGGAAATGCCATTAACGTTATACCGGATAGAGTGAGTTTTAGCGGGACTATCCGCACATCCGATCCAGTCTCAAGAAAAAAATTGGGTGAAAGAGTTAGAGCAATATGTTCAGGCATGGCGGAGATCCACAATGCCGAAATAACTTGTTCGATTTTAGGCGGGGCACCACCGGTTATCAATGATGATTCATTGTTCGAATTTGCAGAAAGTGCTTTGCATGAAATCCTGAACGAATCGGACATAACCTATCCAGAGCAAAGTATGGGGGCGGAGGATTTTGCGTACTATGGAGAGATTATTCCGTCTTTTTTTATGAGAGTTGGGACCAGCAATGGTCCGGCAACCTCTCATGCACTTCACACAGCTCTATTTGATGTTGATGAGTCAACCTTGAAACTTGCAGTATCATCACAATCCTGGTTATTGCTAAAGTACCTGCAGAACGGTTAGTTCAACTTGGCTTTTAATCCGTGTACTAACGTGCGAATTTCAGGTGGCGTGATGAAATATTTTTTGTTGCAATAGTGGCAGACCAGCTCCTGAGTCTCGTGCTTCATCTCCTCCAGCTCATCTATGCTCAGCATAGACAGAGCTGTGATAAATCGATCTTTGGTACATCTACAAAAGAAATGTACAGGTCCCCTGCTAAGTTCCTTGGCTTTTAGATCCTTGGCGACCTTGTGAAGCAGTGTATCAATGTAATCTCCATCCAGAAAACGGTCAGAAAGAGGCAATAACTCCTTTAGCGACTCCTCAAGCATGGCAATTCCATTTTCCGGAGCACCAGGCAGGGCCTGGATCAATATTCCACCGGCGTGTGTAATCTCACCATCCTCATCAATTCCGACATCCAGGGATATTGCCGACGGAATCTGTTCAGACTGGTACAGATAGTAAGCGATGTCGTCCGTAATGTTACCTGTCATGAGTTCAACTGTTCCCGTGATAGGTCTGGCCTCATTGTATAATGTTTTCGAAAAACTTAAGAGTCCGAGTCCAAGTCCATCACCAATATTGTTTGTGCTCTCATAATCTAGTTGAGCGTCAGGGTGTTGAACGTATCCCCGGGCTTCTCCTATAGCATTTGCCTCAACAATAATGTTACCGATAGGTCCATTTCCTTCGAGTTGCAGTCGAATGCGTTCTTCGCCTTTTAGTTCAGCAGCAAGAAGAAGTGCCCCGGTGAGAGATCGTCCGAGCAAAACGGTAGGTAACAGTGATAGTTCGTGGTATTCACGAGCTAATTTTACAACATCGGTAGATTTTACAACGGCGATTTTAAAAAATCCGTCAGCCGTAATTCCCTTGATAATACGGTCTTTGTTCAGGTATAATTCTTTTTTATTCATGCACCAAATATACGAAAAATATAAATCTGATAGATTTGAGGAGCTGTTTGAATTTCTTATTACTGAGCATGTGTTCGGAATAGATCCAGGCAGTAAAAAAGGTCTTTGCCTAGTGATCCCGATTTTTGGACATAAAAAAAGGCGGGTTGTGTCACCAAGCCGCCTTTTGTGTTAGGGATGTTAGGGTAATTAATAAACTGGATTTGTATCAACACAAGGCGATAGTGTAACAGTAAAGACTCATCACGACTACCACCACAACAAACAAAACTAAAATCACATACATCTATTTTCTTACCACTACTATAATGTACAAAATAAATTGGAAAAGCGCTTCCAATAGATTGTAAAATTTTTTAGAAAATTTTGTATTGCAGGAAATCACATTCAATTTTTCCGTTGAGAACGGAAGACCTTGAACTGGTTTTAAGTCCAATCATTTTTTTGAATTGCATGTCGCCCGTCAGTATTGCGGCGGTATAGCCTTTAGCGTTTCGTTTTAACATATCACCGATCCTCGGGTACATTGCTTGAAGGGTTTCCTGGTCGCCCATCCGCTCACCATAAGGTGGATTCATGATAATAAGTCCGGTTCCATCCGGGACATAGATTTTTTCAACGTGCCCTACCCTGACCCTGACATTTTTGGTGAGTCTGGCCATTTTTAGATTTTTTATAGTAGAATCGATCGCTCTTTCATTATTATCACTGCCAAAAATCCAGTCTACATCTTTTCTGACCATGTCTCTGGCCTCCTGTTGTAGGCCTTTCCACAGAGTCTGTCGGAAATTTGGCCATCTTTTGATGCCAAAATTATCATGAAGTAACCCCGGAGCTTTGTTCTTGGCCATGAGAGCTGCTTCGATCAAAAACGTACCGGTTCCACACATTGGATCAATGAAGGTTGTTAACGGATCCCAACCGGTCATTTTAATGAGTCCGGCGGCCAACACTTCATTCAATGGTGCAGGTCCTGTTGCTACCCTGTATCCGCGCTGATTTAAAGACCTGCCTGAAGCATCCAGAGAGACAACGATTGTCCCGTCAGGTGCGATATGTATGTTTATTAGTACATCGGGATCTTTCGGACTCACACTTGGACGGAGGCCATATTTATCACGAAATTGGTCGACAATGGCATCTTTCGACTTTTGAGCCAGAAAAATGTTATGATTCATGGTCGGATGAAACGACAAGCAATCAATGGCCAGCGTTTTTTGAAGAGAAAGATGATCAAGCCAGTTAATGGATTTCACGAATTCATATACATCCGCCTCTGTCTGAACCTTCCCTGTTGCTAAGGGAACAAAAATTCGTAGGGCTGTTCGAACGTGAAGAAGGATTCTATATAACTGATCTTCAGACGCTGAAAAGGTTACGCCACGGTTCACAATTACGGTGTCGGTGGCTCCAAGTTCGGTCAATTCATTAGCCAGAACTCCTTCAAGCTCGGGCATGGTTTTAGCGAAATAAGATTGTATTGAGCTCAAAATTAGTCGAGGCCTACTTCTTCAGCGTAATTTTGACGATAGAGGGACTCAGATATAATCCTGGCAGGTTCGTTATCCTTGTTCATGATTACGGTATGAGGCTTATGACTTTTAGCTTCTTCAGGTGTCATATGAGCGTAGGAAATAACAATAATTCTATCGCCGACGGATGTAAGTCTGGCTGCTGGACCATTCAGACAAACAACTCTGCTGCCTCGCGGTCCGGGAATCGTATAGGTTTCAAGTCGGTTTCCGTTGTTGACATTTACAACCTGAACTTTTTCATAAGGCAATAAATTAGCGACCTCCAACAACTCCTCATCAATAGTAATGCTACCCTCATAGTAGAGATCGGCTTCGGTCACCGTCAGCATGTGGAGTTTGGATTTAAACATTTCTATGGTCATGATCTCGATCTTTTTTCAATAATAATATTATCAATCAACCTTGTGTTACCAAGCCAAGCGGCAATGGCAACGATATATGTGTCGTGTCCCGAAAGACTCTTAACCGGCTGCAGTGATTTAAAATCAACTACTTCAAGATAATCAATTTTAAAACCAATTGCAGTTAGCATCTTTTTATGGTCTGAGACAGCCTGTGTGATGCTATCAATCGTATCTGTATAACGATTTGAATCGTCATTAAATTCCGTGTGACTTTTGATCAGCTGACCAATATCGCTGATACTGGAGTACAACCGTGGGGCAAGTGATCTTTGTTCAGCATTCAAGTATTGATTTCTGCTACTTAATGCCAATCCGCCCGGTTCTCTGACTGTTGGAACTGCGTGAAGTGCTACAGGTATATTGAACTCACGAACCATTGTATCTATCAACACAAATTGTTGGATGTCTTTTTGTCCAAAAAATGCATGATGTGGACCTACAATCTGTAGCAGTTTATTTACGACCTGAAGAACACCATTAAAATGACCCGGACGGCTTGCGCCACATAAAGTATCTGCGAGATCTTCAATTTGAATTCGGAGATAATGTTTATCTGGATAAACTTCGGAAACGGATGGAGCAAAGATAAAATCAGCCCCCTCATTCGTACACAACTCCGCATCGGATGTTAAGGTACGAGGATAGCGATCCAGGTCCTCAGTCGGTCCAAATTGTGTTGGGTTTACGAAAATGGATACAACCACAATGTCACAGAATTTTTTGGCTTCCTTGATGAGAGAGAGGTGTCCATCGTGGATGGCTCCCATTGTTGGAACCAATCCAATAATGGCAGATTGCGACCGTAGTCGGTTCAACTCTTCACGCAACGGTTGGATCTTGTGGATGATTTGCATGTGGGTACAGACAAAAACGGCACGATTTTAACATCGTGCCGTAATATTATTTGAATGGAAATCGAGAATGAAAGAGTATTGTATCAGATACTTCTGTTCAGATCGAAGTTTTCGAGTAGTTCAACAACTCTTTTCACAAACGCACCGCCAAGGGCACCATCAATGATTCTATGGTCATAACTCATTGACAGATAAACCATGTGTCTGATGGCGATCACATCTCCATGTTCGGTTTCCATAACAACAGGTCGCTTCTTGATAGAACCTGTACCGAAGATGGCTACTTGTGGCTGATTGATGATTGGTGTACCCATGAGGTTCCCAACACTTCCATAATTGGTAAGAGTGAATGTGCCACCAACAAGATCGTCAGGAGAAAGCTGCTTGTTTCTTGCCTTCTTCGCCAAATCATTGGTTGAGCGTGCGATTCCATGGAGATTCATCTCGCCTGCATTTTTGATGACAGGAACAATGAGTCCGCCACTACCTGATTCACCCAAAGCTACAGCGATTCCGTAATTAATATCACGTTTTAAAATGATGGTATCACCATCTACGGAACTGTTCATCAGCGGATATTCACGAAGAGCCTGAATGGTCGCTTCGATAAAAAATGGAGTAAATGTGAGTTTGAATCCATTTTCTTTGAAGAAACGGTCCTTATTCTTCTCACGATACATTACCATATTCGTAACATCGGCCTCTGCAAAAGTAGTTACGTGTGCCGAAGTTTGTTTCGACTTGACCATGTGCTCGGCGATAAGCTTGCGCATACGGTCCATTTTGATAACCTGAACATTGTCAGATGGCCAATGAACCTTGATCTCGCCGGCTGAAATTTTGCTGTTATCTTCAGAACCGGAAGATGCTGGACGTTCTGCAGCGGGTTTGCTTAAGGTCTGAGCTGGTTTTGCAATTTCTTCAGGTTTTGATGCGCGGACTTTTTTACGCTCTATAAAATTAAGAACATCCTGCTTATTAACACGTCCTTGTGCGCCGGTACCTTCGATTGAATCCAATTCATTCAAAGAAATACCCTCTTCTTTGGCAATAGACCTTACCAGAGGTGAGTAGAAACGTCCATCGCCCGAGTTTTCATCATCTGATGACTCAGAAACCTCTTCGTTACTTGTCTGTTGAGCAGGAGCAGGAGCAGATACCTCTGCTGGTGATTCTTCTTTAACGGCTTCAACAGGTTCTTCTTTGGCGGGAGCTGGACTGGATGTAGCGGATGCATCGGTCTCAATAATTGCGATGACCTTGCCCACTTCGATGGTTTCATTTACCTCGGCTAAAATCTCAACAAGAACACCTGATGCTGGAGACGGAACCTCGGAATCTACCTTATCGGTCGCGATTTCGAGTAATGTTTCATCCTGTTCTATGGTATCGCCAATAGACTTGGTCCATTCAATGACGGTACCCTCCATAATCGATTCGCCCATTTTGGGCATCACTACTTCTACTCGTGCCATTATTAAATACTATTTTCTGTAAGATTAAAAATTAATTTCCTGCAAATATACGGCTTACTCGGGTTAAAATAACAATTCAAATTAATCCAATTTATCTGTCTGGAATCGCTTTTTTGACGATTTGAGGGGTATAAATGTGGAAATCGAAAGAATATCTTCAGGGAAATCGATCATTTATGACGGTTATTGCTGAAAGTGATAGTAACTTCAAAGCCTGGATCCAGGTTTCTGAACGACATTTTGCCTCCTATTTGGTTCACCAGTCCGGTGATAATTGTATAGCCAAATGAAGATCCGGATTGCAGTCGATCGACATTATCAACCCCTAGTCCATTATCGCCTATCGTCAAACAATAGCCATCATCCTGTTCAAACAATTTTATGTAGATTTTCCCCGTACTCTTACCCTTAAAAGCATGCTTGTAGGAGTTTGTAAGTAGTTCGGTTACTATCAATGCACACGGAACTGATTTATTGAGGTCGATTTCCAGATGGCCTGCGTCAACTTCAACATCCACGATACACCCCTCTGATCCACTAAATGTATCGATAATTGGGATGAGTCTGTGAAGAAATGAACCAAAATCAATCGATTCGAGATCCTCTGTCCCGTAGACCAGTTCATGTACCAATGAAATGGATCGAATTCTTTTTTCTGTTTGGATGAGCAGTTCTTTTGCATCAGGGTCAGTAACCGAATCCAATTGCAATGAAAGAAGGCTTGATATTATGGCCAGGTTGTTTTTAACCCTGTGATGGACTTCAGCCAGCAGGACTTCCTTCTCACGCAGGTTTTCCTTTGTCTCGGTTTCTTTTCTTTTTCTCTCATCGATATCTCTAACAACCGCAAGTACATATCCCCTATCATTGATAGTTACATAACGAAGAGAGACGTCTACCCAGAAAAGCTCGTCATTCGGTCTGCGTGCCAGCCAATCAAATCGGTGTGAGCCTTCGGCCACAGCTTTTTTTAGATGGGCCATTCCTGATTCAGGGTTATAGGTTCCATCGTCCGCGCTCAGGTTTCGAACAAAATTATTGAGTACAGCCTCTCGGGAATTGAGTTTGTACAGATCCAAGGTTCGATCATTGAAATCAACGATCATGCCCGTTTCGGCGTCGTGTATGAAAATGGATTCATTAACAGAGTTGAAAATCTCACGAAACTTAGCCTCACTGCTGGACAAGTTCGTGAATAAATGTCTGATTTCAAGCTGATCAGATAGTACTTTGCCCATTAATACAGTGGTCAGGGGATAAAAAACGATAATAGTAAAAGCGATACTTTCAAAAACGTCACGTTGTAGATTACTTGGTAACATCAGCATCATTCCAACCATAATGATGTGTACCACGAGTCCCATATAGTACAAAAAAGTAAGACCGGGTACGGATTCGCGATTCCAAAAGTGTCTGAACACATATCCCACGGCAAGGGCTTGTATCACTGTTGCTACACCCATTACAACACCAGATCCACCGATGTATATCCTGGATATGATTGCCATAATTGCGGCTATCAAGCCTGTTATTGGACCAAAGAAAAGTGTAGAAATGCTTATGACAATGGTTCTTCCATCAAAGAAGATGCCTTCTCTCAGCACAAATGGATTCAGTATTCCTATCACGGCAACCGTACCAAATAAAACACCCTGAATGATCATGCCTTTCGTGGTAGTACCGGGAATTCTTTTCTCCACCAGACCAGAGACGATCGCAAAAGCGATGAGCATGGTCAGATTGTAAGCCAGGTCGATTATGAGTGTCATTATTTCGGTTGTTTGGTTTAGGATGTTAGTAAAAAGAATTCTGTCATACAATGACACAAATCACAAAGTTCATTATCTTTACAGCGAAAAGGAGTACTTCATGGATGTAAGATTTACGCTATGTCCCGAGCCAAACGAGAGTAAAAGTGACCTTCAGGACCGAATTGCCGGATTTCTGGACGAGATGGAAAAGATTGATGATGCAGGATACTATCCCCAACTAACGGTCCATCGAAAATGGTCGCAATATAATCCCGCTATTTCAGGTGAATTTGCCAAACCTCGCGTGTTTGAGTGGTATCTAAACAGGGAAATTGAACGGCTATTGTCGAAGAATGCCACTGTAGAGCTGACCGCTTCCAGAAAGAAAATCAAGTTGAACGATCCCGTTCTGTTCGACAATCTGGATGAAGACGCATGGGATTTTACTCAAAAAAAACTGTTTCTGTTCAGAGCTGAGCGTATAGATTTATCGATTGATCGATTGCAGCATTACACCGGGACAAGCGCCGCTGATTTTCAACGATATGTTCTCTTCACCAACTACGATATGCATGTAGAGGTCTTTAAGAAGAAGTTTCCAGACTGTGTGGGTCCTTCAAATCCGGGTGTTCAAATGCCCGCCTATCATCACAAGGAAGCCGACAATATGGGAGTCACACTGGTAAACATTGGTGTGGGTCCATCAAATGCCAAAACCTGTTCTGATCATATTGCAGTACTTAGACCAGACCTCATGATTATGGTTGGACACTGTGGCGGATTGAGAAACCATCAGGAAATTGGTGATTTTGTCCTGGCTTCAGGGTATATGAGGGCCGATGGATTGTTGGATGATATTCTTCCAACCAGTGTACCCATAACACCAAATTATTTGTTGAATATTCACCTGCAGGATGCCCTGGAGGCATTTAATCTCAGGTATAGACTTGGAACCGTTTATACTACGGCCAACAGAAACTGGGAGTTTGCGAAAAAAAGAACCGTGAATGAAATTCATATGAGTCGGAGCATCGCCATCGATATGGAATCGGCAACCATTGCCACAAACGGGTTCAGATATCGGATTCCACACGCAACGTTATTGTGCGTGAGTGATAAGCCTCTGCACGGCAAGCCCAAACTGTCGGGTGCCGCACAGAATTTTTATCAAAACTCTAAAGAGAAACACCTTGAAGTTGTATTATCAGCTATTACAAGTATCAAGCGTGCAAATCCTGCCGGCCTCCCCAATGACTCACTGAGAGCATCTGACGAACCATTGATGGGTGGACTCTGATATGAAATGCAGTAGATGCTCAGTCGAGGACATTTTGCCCTTGCGACATAAAGTGTTAAGAGAAGGGAAACCCCTCGATACCGCTCGGTTTGATGGGGATCATGGTGAAGGCGTATTGCATTATGGTTTGTTTACTGATGATTCTGTAATCGTTTGTCTCACACTGATCCCTTCCCAAATGGATGGGAATAAGGCCTGGCAATTGAGAGGAATGGCTACCGACACAAGGTTTCAGGGGATGGGACTGGGTGGCCGACTGATTGAGTTTGCACTGAAGGATTCTCAGTCAGAGTCATATTCGAACCAATTTTGGTGTAACGCCCGAAAAGTTGCCGTCAATTTTTACAGAAAACACAGCTGGGAGATTTTTTCTGATGAGTTTGATGTCCCGGGTATTGGTCCACATTATAAGATGAAGATATCTGTTTAATTGATGATATCAATAGGATAAACGGGTTCTTTACCGCACCCAAAGGTTGCTATTCATAGCGATATCGGTTCTGTTCCAAAATCACTTGTGCGTATTTTGATCTGCTAGATGTGTGAAAAAGAATGAGGTCATCTGTGTTCAAAATCACTTTTCTGTAGCTGAGGTTCGTTATTTATTTGGTAGTGGATAAATCCAGATCGTTCCAAAATCAGTTGTATTCAGTAGTAGTGTGTTATTTATGTGAAAAAAGATACATTTTTTGTGAGGAATTGAAATCAGGGTTCTCATAAAGTATACAACAGTAATAATTTGTATACATGTATGAAACTATCAGAAGTAAACGGTTTGACGGATGTTGATGAGAGATTGGTATCGATTCGTGTTGTGAAAGACATGCCGCCGGACGATCAACCAAGGGAAAAAATGCAGAGGCATGGTCCGGAGGTGTTGTCGAATGCAGAATTATTGGCAATTATAATGCGCACCGGCACCACTAAGCTTAATGTGATAGATTTGGCCCGAAATGTATTAGACCAATTTGGTGGCTTGCACCGCATGGCACGAAGGGATTGGAAGGACATTTGTAAAGTGGATGGAATTGGAAGTGTAAAGGCTATCACGATCATGGCTGCATTGGAGCTTGGCCGGCGACTTCAAACCGCATCGGCTGAAGAGAAAGTTTTTTTAAGATGTCCTGACGATGTTTATGGGCACTTTGGTGCGATGATGAGAGATTTACGCAAAGAAGTATTCATCATTGCATTTCTGAATTCAGCAAAAAGGTTGATCGGATTTGAAAAAACCAGTGTTGGAGGTCAGACCGCCACTATTGTAGATCCGGCTGAAGTCATTCGTCAGGCGATAATGAATGATGCTCACAGTGTTATATTGTTACATAATCATCCATCGGGAAATCCAACGGCGTCTCAAGCCGACATTCAACTGACTAAACGAGTGGCTGATGCTGGAAAACTGGTGGGAGTACCCGTTGAGGATCATGTGATCATAGCTGGATACGAATACGTAAGTCTAAGGAGCAAGGGATTAATGGGATAGATACGTATATTTGGTGTTTGGGTCACCTATAAGTTGTGATCCGCGTAATTTACACATCGATTATATCAAGAATTCCAATGAACGACTATCTCATAAAGATAATAGCTGAAACACTTACCAAATTATATCCGGATGTAACGTTACCTCAGATTACCGTGGAGAAGCCAAGAATTGCCGAACATGGAGATGTGGCGACAACAGTTGCTCTACAGTTGACGAAACTGGTAGGTAAGCCACCTCGTGTTATTGCTCAGGAACTGGTAGATGCATTACCGCAAAAAGGAAGTTTTATTCAAAGTGTTGAGATAGCGGGTCCGGGTTTCATTAATTTCAGGTTTTCACCAACCTGGTTGCTGGAAAGACTTGACGAAATTTTGAAGAAAGGTTCTGAATATGGACGGGGTAACTTGTTATCCGGCAAAAGATATCAAGTGGAGTTTGTAAGTGCTAATCCGACGGGTCCGTTGACTGTTGGCCATGGAAGAAATGCTGTTTTGGGTGACACCATAGCCCGTTTGTATGAATGGGCAGGGGCTTCTGTTGAGCGTGAATACTATTTCAATAATGCCGGGCGTCAGATGCGGGTATTGGGTTCATCGGTTTCCGCTCGTTATCAACAACTTTTGGGAAGTGATATAGAGCTACCGGATGGTGGATACGAAGGTGAGTATATCAAAGATATCGCTCAAAGCATTGCTGATGAGCATGGTGACAAGTTTATGAGTGATGTCGATAACCCTATTTTTAAGGAGACGGCAGAAAAGTTAATATTTGATGATATTAGTACTACGTTAAAGCGCATGAATATCAGAATGGATAGTTACTTCAATGAGAATGATCTCTATGATAGTGGCGCCATTGACCAGGTTCTGGCACGTATGCGTGAAAAAGATCTCATTTATGATATGGATGGGGCTGTATGGTTCAGGACAACACTCTTTGGTAAAGAGAAGGATACAGTTCTTGTAAAAAGTACGGGTGAACCTACGTACAGACTGCCTGATATTGCTTATCACTGTAACAAGTTGGATAGAGGATTTGATAAATGTGTGGATGTCTTCGGTGCCGATCATATTGCTACTTACCCTGATGTACTTTCTGGTCTGGAGGTCTTGGGTTATGATAAATCACGCGTCGATGTACTTGTGTATCAGTTTGTGACGATTGTCAAGGACGGAAAGCCGTTTAAAATGAGCACGAGAAAAGCCAATTTTGTTACGTTGGATGAGCTCATGGACGAGGTTGGGTCGGATGTTACTCGGTTTTTCTTTTTGATGAGATCACCCGGAACCCATCTGGAGTTTGACATAGCGCAGGCCAAGGAATCGGGTGAGAAGAACCCTGTTTTCTATCTCCAGTATGCTTTTGCGCGTATTCAAAGTATTATGCGCAAGGTACATGAGACATATACCTTTGAGGGTGAACCGGATTTAACTCAGTTGAAACATGACTCAGAGCTTAAAGTAATAAAGGATCTTTTAGAATTTCCGGAATGGATATTGAGTGCAGCTATGAGCATGGAGCCTCATCGGTTGATTAATTATTTGAATGAGCTTGCCACTGATTTTCATAAGTTTTACCACGATTGCAGAATACTCGGAGAGGATATGGAGCTTGCTCATGCCAGAGTTTCGGTGTTGAATGCAGTATCGATGGTTATGGCTAATGGGTTGAGCATTTTGGGAATTGATGCGCCAGAAAGAATGTGATATGATAAAATCGTTTCTACCGATATCGAGTGATTCTCATTTTCCGATCCAGAATTTACCATATGGGGTGTTTCGGACTACGAAGAGGTCCCCACGTATCGGAGTTGCGATTGGTGATTATATTTTTGATTTGAAGGAAGCTGAGTCGGGGGGATTGTTGAATGATATCGATGGTTTGGTGGAGGGGGTTTTTCAAGGTCAGACGCTGAATGTGTTTATGGGTTTGGGTCCCGCTGTGTGGAGTGCGGTAAGGGGTAGGTTGCAGGGTCTTTTAGGCGAGGAGAGTGTGCTGGCGGGGGATGAAGAGCTGAGATCAAAGCTTCTGGTTTCGATGTCAGTTGCCACTATGCTGAACCCGGTATCTATTGGCGACTATACCGATTTTTACTCATCAATGGAGCATGCCATTAATGTTGGGACAATGTATCGAGGTCGCGAAAATGCTTTACAGCCTAACTGGAAGCATCTGCCCGTCGGATATCACGGTCGCTCGAGTTCCATATTTGCAGGTAATGGCAACATTAGAAGACCTAAGGGTCAGGTTTTATTGGATGGAACTCCTACATATGTCGCAACCGGGAAACTGGATTTTGAGTTGGAAACAGCATTTTTTATAGGAGTCGGAAATCGAATTGGTGATCAAATTGATATCACACGAGCTGAAGACTATGTTTTTGGTATGGTATTAATGAATGATTGGTCTGCCAGAGATATTCAAAAATGGGAATACATCCCATTAGGGCCTTTTCTTGGGAAAAGCTTTTATACAAGTATATCTCCATGGGTCGTAACCATGGAGGCGTTGAAGGACTTTAAAGTTAGTCCGCCAACACAAGATCCCCAACCATTACCGTATCTGCAGGATCCTTCACCAGTTACATATGATATCCAGCTCGAGGTTCAATTGAGGCCTTCAGGATACCAACAATTCAAATCAATTTGCAGAACAAACCAAAAGTTTCTGTATTGGACCATGGCACAACAATTGACCCATCATACATCGAATGGTTGTAACTTAAGAACTGGTGACCTTTTGGGATCAGGTACGATAAGTGGTCCCTCTCCGTCATCTCTGGGCTGTCTACTTGAATTGACTGAAGATGGAAATAAAACCATTCAGTTTGAAAATGGGGTTTCAAGAACTTATTTGGAGGATGGGGATACCGTCCGTTTGACCGGATTTGCACAGGGTGATGGATATAAGGTCGGTTTTGGTGATCTAATCAACTCAATAGAACCGGCCGATCTTTAGATATCAGGTTGTGAAATTATATGCTTGAAGTCACAAACCCCACCCATATATACATATAGCAATATGGCTTTTACTGAGATTTTTCATATGGGCTGAAAATGAATAGCAGCTATTTTGACAAAATCACTTCAGAATATCGATCTCGTTCAACTATTTGCAAAAGTGTAGGCTCAACTATTTCAAAAGTAACATTTTACCAGTTCGAGTATCAGAACTGGTCTGAAGAGAATAAAGGTACACGCCTGAGGACCAACCTGCTGCATTAACCTTGACGTCATAAAATCCTGCCGACAGCGATTGATTGACTAGCTCTGAAACTACCCTACCCTGAATGTCATAGACTACAAGTCGGACATGGCTGTTTTCAGGAATTGAAAATGGAATAGTCGTAACCGGGTTAAACGGATTCGGGAAATTGTTTGACAAGGTTATGAACTCTGGTAATTCCCTTGCTGATAGAGTAAAGCTTATATCCTGGTCAAACTCATCTGGATTAGAAACGACCATGGCTAAATAGGTTGTTCGCTCGGTTAAGATGCCTGTTGAAATCCTGAAGAATCCGTTATTGTCGATTCTGTTGCCTGACTCAATGATTTCGATTACCTCACCGTTTTGATCCAAAGCAAGTAGTCCGAGTCCAACAGAACCAACAGTAAAGTTTAATTCAACTAACAATTCGCCAAACTGTCGATCCAGATTCGATACTTCCACGTACTGAGCGGCTCTGTGTCGTGATTGTTCTGGCAGGGCCTTCAAACTGTCTGCAATTATTGCGGTTTGTTGAAGGGCTGTATTTGGGAATCGTGATGCATCGGGGAAACCATAACCATCTATGGAGCGATTCCCTGATGCAAGATGCCAAAGATGATTCCGTGTAAATTCAGTGGTATAGTCGAGTCCACGTAATCGCAACTGCTTGCGGATAAGTTCGAACATTTGGGCACCACTTGGGTTCGCTTGTATGTCGGACCAAACATCCACCCAGAAATCAGGACCGATATGGTGTTGAAAAAAAAGCATCCATGTAGCATGATAATACGATCCCGGGGTGCTTCTATTAGGGTCACGGATTACAGAACATGCACTGCTAACACAGGTATTGAGATAATTCAAATAATCATCGACCTCAGGATAAACAACCTCCTCTATCATTGTTGCATCCATTTCAACCCAGCTGACAGATCCCGTGTTCCCTTGCCAGCGATTCACGGCATACTGAATGGCGTGTTTGAATTCATGGGCAATGGTTACTTTCAATGCTCCAATAACATCACCGGAGGGATCATTGTTTGATGGAAACCCTTCGAAGTTTCGATGGACCACAATGAATGATGTGATTCCAGCGGATTGTGTGAATCCATATGAGTTAATCTGTCTGAATCTGATTTCGTAGGGAACACCGGGAATGGTTGGGTCAGTATAGCCCAACTCTTGTACCAGAATCGCGTAACTTTCGTCAGCAAATAGAGCAGCTTGTTCGATGTAATCTGGAATGTTATTGTTGTTTTGATCTAATGTCGGAACTGCATCGGTACCCGACCGTGTATAGTTGAGCAGAAACCTTCCAGACGGTGAGAGGTATAATTCAATATTCGAAATATTTGAATCCAGGATTTCTGACAAAGAGGATCGAATCTCCTGAGCATTTTTTGAACCACTTGTCTGTGAATATATAATTGAAGGTGTAAGACATTTTACCGGTTGGTCGTTTTCATATATTGATGGGACAGGGAATTGTGCTAAGAGGTTATGAACAGGAACCAGAATTCCGAATAATATGATTAACTGAATGCGTAATAAAATGTGAGTCATGTATTTGGCCGGGTGTCTATTTAATCAATGAAATCCTTTGAAAATAAGTCTCTTGACGCATATTGGATGATGTATTGTTGGCTGTCATTCTGATAATATAAACTCCACTGGCCAAATTGACTGCATCAAATTTGGTGTAGTAGGCTCCAGGACTGTACTGTTGGTCGGTTAACGTTTGAATTCGCCTTCCTGTTAGGTCAAATACTTCAATTTTGATTTTGGAGTTTTCAGCAACCACGAATGGTATGGTCGTCGTTGGATTGAAAGGGTTGGGATAGCTTTGATGGAGTCTTGTAGATATCGGCAATTCATCAGGCGTTCGAATTCCGACACCTTCATTTATTTGAATATCGCCTGAAAGGGTCACATTCAATGATGTATCGAGTGTTTCGTCCAAAATTACCCGTCTCAATGCCATTTGGAAGGAAAAGTCTTCGTTTAGTTTAGGTTGAAAAAGTAACGTGATCAATGTATCGCTTGTCGGAATAGGTGAAGACCCGGCAAATGCGAACCGGAACGAGTTATTCTCGGTGGCAAACTGGCTTATCAACGTATTCGTTGAGTCATTCTGAGCGCGAAAACCACCGAATGAGAATAGTTCTGCTGGAACGTCAAGCTCGAGGTACATTGAATACATCGGGTTTGTCTGAGGTTTTCTGATGTAGACCCTAAGGATATTATCTATAGGTTCACCTTCGTCGTCGCGACCAAAGTTGTAATCCACAAAGAAGGTGTTCTGAATCTCCGAAGTGTAGTTCTGTTCACCGTTTCGATCAGTTCTTGAATCTGAATCAAGAGTAATTGTATCTGATTCTTCGATCAAAGCTGAATTAGGATGCTCTATTTGGGAATGATGGATTGAATTTTCGGAATAATAAGTGATCAATGGAGCAAAACGTAGTAGATCGGGATCAGCAGGGAAAAAATCGATTTTGTTTTCACCTTTTCTCAAAATTAACGATGCATCATAAGGAGTAAGTCTGTCGTTGTTACTCACATCCAAAGCTACTTTTTGCAATGGAGTATTAACAAGTGGCACCTGAGGTACTCTGACAACTCTATCAAGAATGGCCTCTGCTTCTGCTCTGTGGGGGGCACCATTTCCAGCAACAATTCCAAATTGCTGTGATGAAGGTTGCTGGTCATGGCCAACAACCAGCTGTGCGAGATGATTGGGTGAGGATGAGTAGTTTGTTACAACAAGTGAGATTTTGCTTATCGTACGAGCCCTATCTGGTTCAAAATTAAACCCAATAAACTGCCATGGTCGAGTGGTAGTTAAATTTGTTGTTACAATGGATCCCGCATATGATGAATTAACGTCACTATTGATTCGCATTTGCACCGTACTGTCGGAGTAAATAATCATAATCGCCGAATGGACAAGTCCACGCTGACTCAGATTTTCAATGGTGCGAAATAGTCCGGTATGGATTTGATCATAAGAATCTGATCCCGGTCTGGGTTCGAATTCATAAACCATTGCTGACCTGGAGTTAAATGGTATCCAGGATGACTCGAATGGTATCCTCCGGTTCAGGTCTGTGTTGCTAAGGTTCAAATTGGGATAAAACAATCGATCTTTAAAACCGAAATCCGGTAATGATCTGTTTCCGGAGGCATAGTGCCACAGATACATGCGCATAAATTCCTCTGCGGCTACAGAACCCCTGTCTGTGATGGCCATGTCGATGGCCTGCCACATATTGAAACGATCAAGCATGTCGGTATTTCTCCAGACGTCTGACCAAAAAGTTTCACCGAACACTTCATGATAATAGAGCCCAAAGGTCGCCTGATTATAGCCGAGGACTACGCCACCCTGGGGGGGACGCCTTGTATAAGGTATAGACGCCCTGGGGTTACCAAATATGGAAGGGTCATCTACGCTATATTGATAATTCAAATAATCTTTAACAGTACTGAAGACAATTTCTTCAGTCATAGTTGCATCCAACTCCATCCAGCTTGAGATTTCATCAGTACGTGAAGTGGATGAGATTTTGTTGTACATGAACTGAATGGCATGTTTGAGTTCATGAGCAATGGTAACCTTTAATCGTCCGAGGACCTCGCCATCCACAACATCTTGATTTGGCGGAAATCCACTGGCGAAGTTATTATGAGCTACAATTTCACGAGTGTTCGCCATGTAGTAGCCATAGAGTCCGGCTCCTGCATTTCTCAATGAAATAGTAATTGGTTTTGTAGTGTCCGGTACCGGGTCGTGATAACCGAGAGTTCCAACTAAATAATTCCAAGAAGAATCAGCATAAATCGCAGCTAATTCAACATAATCTGGGATTCCGGTCTCGTTACTGTCCTCAATAGGTACGGCATCCCTCCCATCCGTATAGTATCTGATTAAAAACCTTCCGGATTCACTTCTGTATTCCTGCCTGTTCAGAATTTCAGTGCTATTGAAAGGTTTTGAAAATCCCGACACTCCAGCTATTTCAAAAATTTGTTGATAATCAGAGAATGATGATGGGTCTTGTTCGTATTGCATCAGAAGAGGAGTCAGACATCTGATGAAGTGATGGTGCTCGTCCCGAGTTAAATGCGAGAAAGACTCATAATGATGAGTATGAGATTCATGTTGGGACGTAACCTGAATGGAAGAATTCAGGTCATGAGTTGCGTAAGATTCGAATGGTATTGAACTATTGGATCCATAACCTGATCCCTGTGATGGAAGTAAAACGATATTGAACAACAGAATACCCAAAGTAAATACTACTTTTTTCCGCTTCAGTCGGTTGTCGGTAATCAGGTTGTAGTCAGTGGGAGTCATTGCATATGCAAGATTAGTGGATCCAATTAATCTAAAATAACCGTATTTTACCATATTAATTAACTGTTTTTCAAAGGTTCAAACGCTGGTATGTTCAAGATTATTCTTTATTACAATTTTACTCCTATACATGATGCGCGGCAATTCATTACTGAGCACAGGTCATTTTGTGCAGCAAACAATCTGAAGGGACGTATTTATATATCTGAGGAAGGGATTAATGGAACTTTGGCCGGATCGTTGGATGAAGTTGACGCATACGAAGACTTTTTAAGGAGTCAGCCGGGCTTCGAACACACCGAATTCAAAGAGGATTTTAGCGATACCATACCTTTTGCCAGAATGATTGTAAAATTCAGGCCTGAAATCGTTTCATTAAAAGCGGACATGGAATTGAATCCCGGCACAGAAGGCTCAGGCTATCTGAGTCCAGCAGAGTGGCGTCGTGTCATGGAATCCGGCGAAGAGTATGTTATGATTGATGTCCGAAATAATTATGAGTCAAAGGTTGGTCATTTTGAGGGGGCCATCTTGCCTGACCTCGAGAATTTTTATGATTTTCCGAAATGGATTGACGAATGTGGTATCGAAAAGGACAAAAAAGTACTAATGTACTGCACCGGAGGGATCAGGTGTGAAAAATTTTCGATTCTTATGCGTAAAAAAGGCTATGCTGATGTTAATCAGCTTCATGGAGGGATCCTTACATATGCCCGAGAAGAGCGAGGTGCACACTTTAAAGGAAAATGTTTTGTATTTGATGATCGCCTGGTTGTACCTGTAAACCCAGATGACGAAGAGCCAATAAGTCATTGCGAGATATCGGGAGTTCCATGCGACACTTACATCAATTGCGCAAACATGGAATGTAACAGATTATTTGTTTGCTCTGAAGAAGCTGCTGTTGAAATGGAAGGTTGCTGTAGTAATGACTGCAAGCAAAGTCAGAAAAGGCGTCCATTTAATCGTGAGAATGCATATGCGCCCTTCAGAAAATGGTATCATTACTTTGGTCCGGAATTCAAGGATAGAAAACCCGTCCGATCTGATGGGACACTGAAAAAGAGCCAACAGACGCACACCCCCCAATCGTGATCTACACGAAATAAATCTCAAATTCAGTCAGGCCTGAGGATGGATTTTTCGGAAATCTTATTAAATCCCCACGAGATCCGACTCCTTAGGCGTCATCTGAAGATACCTCCCAAGGGACATTCAATCATTGATGATTTTCGTCCGTCATCATTACCAGTGAAGATTGTATCTCCGTATGATCACACCTATGTCTTTAGAGTGAAAAAAAAAGAATCGGGTGTAAGCATTTTAGAGCTGATGTCTACCCGTTTCCCTTTTCGTTCGAAAGAGGATTGGCAAAAAAGAATACGTTCAGGAGTGATCAAAGTGAACGATACAACGGTAGATGAATTGAAAGTTATTAGGGTGAACGATAATATATCGCACCGAAATATCGGTGTTACTGAGCCCTCTGTTCCCAATGACATATCGGTATTGAGACAGGGTCCTGGCTATTTAATAGTAGATAAATCAGCTCCAATACCCATGCATGCAGGTGGTCGGTATAACCGAAATACCGTTGTAGATATTTTGAGTGAAAAGGGTTATGGACCTCTACATATAGTTCATCGGTTGGATGCCGTAACATCTGGTTATTTGTTATTGGGCAGGTCTCCCGAATTTGCCCGACAATTTTCGCGGGTTATGAGTGATGGGGGAATCAGAAAAACATATGAGGCAATTGTAAGTGGTGTACCTTCAGAAGACTCAATAACGATTGATCGAGGGATAAAGAGAGATCGTGGATTTCTTTTCAAATGTTCTGACGATGCGGATTCAAAGAAAGCAATAACCAAATTTAGAGTGATCCATAGAGGTGATGGGTGGAGCCAAATTGCTTGTGAGCCAGTGACTGGAAGAACACATCAAATTCGTCTTCACCTTGCAGAATGGGGATATCCGATTTGGGATGATTATGTGTATAACAAAACTATGAACAAAAATGAAGAACATACCAAAATCCAGAATCGAGCTATAAGTCTTGTTAGTATGGGTCTGAGTCACAAAGAATAAACGGAAATCACTGATGTGGCTGTGCTGGAAGAGTGCTTGATAATTGATCAAATTGTAATAAGTAAATCAATCTCTATAGAAACTTGCTTTTAAATCACTCCAGGAATAGTTGTTATCTACAGAGATGTCGGTCCATTCCTTAATGGCCCACAAACCATCTTCGCTCATTTCTACTACCAATGCTAAACGGCCTGAAATTAAAGTAGGCACGCCAACATTACTTCTGTTATGAAGAACTGTAAGGCTGTAATTGGCAAAAATCTGACGAGAGCCGGTCCCGCTTAACTCCGTTGATATATTAGAAAGAGATAATCTGTGACCTGATGTATTCTGTGTTGATGCTCTCAGGTTATTGAAATAGGTCCTCTCTTCATCTATAGTCCAGCTAGCCCAAATCTCTGGACTTGCATTCTGAGCGCCACCAGAGGGATTAAAAATGAAATCGGATTCTCTAAGGCACCTCAAATAGTTTACCGTATTCAGATTTTCAACAGCCGATACCAGGTTGTCGAGCACCACTTCTGGTCGATCAGGTTGCATGAATACCCCGGTGTTACCTGAATCAGGCGACTCGGAATCTCTGGTTTCAAATAAAGAACAAGAAGAAAATAGCATTATTGCAATAATGCATTTTGCTATAAAATATGTCTTTTCCGAAACACTCATTTCAGCCATTAAAGAAAGATTCAGCTATGACCCGGAATTGGTTTGGTCTATCCAAGAAAGCGTAATGTCCGGCTTGGTCAATAACGGCTAAACCCGCATTCTTAATATCTCTTTCCATCACTTTTGCCTGATACAGTGGCGTAGTGTCATCATTTGCGCCCCATAAAAGCAATACTTCCTGATCAATTAGTGGCAGGGTTGGTTCAAGGTATTCAGAAATGGTCTTTACGAAAGTCTCTCGCATCACCCCATGAAGAGATTTGTAATCAGATGAACCGAGCGATTTCCATATTGCAGTAGATCTTAGCCAATGGAGTCCTTTTTTCTCGTAGGCTTCAGGAAGCAGTGTAAATGGAAACTTCAAAGTCTTTGCCAAGTACTTTCGAAAAAAATACAAGGGTTTTCGTCTGGGTTTCATACCGGCGCCACCGGTTATGATCACTTTACTCACTTTCTCTGCCCATCTTTTGTCAGAGCAGAGTTTAAGCGTTACTCGTCCTCCAAATGAGTGGGCGATAATATCTACAGGTTCTTTAATCACCTCGTCGATAAACTGTCCGATCATTTGGGTATAATCTCCAACACTCCATGCTTTCTCGGGTTCGACACTTTTTCCGAAACCAGGAAAATCTATGACATAAAAAGTTCTCTTGATCTTTAGTGCAGTTGCCATTGGTAACATGACATCCCCATTTGCACCCCAACCATGTAGAACAAGCATGGATTTACCTTTTCCGAATTTCTTGTAAAAAACAGATCTGTTTTGGTAGCTAAAGGTAGAGTCTATGATTTCCATCCTGCCAATTTACGTAAATCCACAACGAAGTATGTGAAAGTTATGACTCGTAGTGAAAGGAATTGATGTTTTATGACACATATATACAATGAGACAATATAAAACTTAATCACGCAACCTATGAAATTAAAGCAGAGTTGGTTTTTTGTATTCGAAAGGCTGGAAATCAGACCCGCAGAGCGCTATTTCGTGAGTTCTTTGACCATTTTATTGGCTTTTATGTGGATAATCGAACCGTACATCAAAGCGGAGTCAATTTTTGATGATGAATATTATGCACCATTTGTTGATGAATTTATTAAAAACTCTGCCAGAAACTATGCTGAGCACACAGAAATACTTCAACAATATTATCCCGGGGACAATAATGCGATCAAAAACTATGCAGATAGAATTCTTCCGAATGGATTGCCATCTTCCCTTTTGACAAGAATTCAAATCAATAGAGATTTCCAGATGGTCCCACCAGATGTGGACCATAACGAGATATCTGATAATTCGCTAACGATAGACCAAACTCAAGAAGTCCAATCAATTGAATTGAATTACTCAGGATTATCAGATAAAATTAATCTGAACAAGGCTGGAATTACCGATTTTATGCGATTACCCGGAATAGGCAGAGCAATAGCCCAGCGAATTGTTGAATATCGAGATGCTAACGGACCGTTCCGACGCATAGAAGACATCATGAACGTCAATGGTATTGGTCCGGCACGTTTTGAAAGATTCAAACATATGCTTGAAGTTTAACTGAGATGAAACAATTTTTTCTCGATATTGGGAGTTATACTTACTCAAAATGAATCCGTTTACTCAATAAATAATGCAATATCAGATACTGTGGGCAGATGATGAAATTGATCAGCTTCGACCACATATTATTTTTCTCGAAAACAAAGGGTATCAAGTTACACCAGTAACAAATGGTGAAGATGCCATTGCATTGATATCACAGCAGAATTTTGATCTCGTCTTTCTGGATGAACAAATGCCAGGTATGGATGGACTCACTACTCTCGGGCGGCTGAAAGATATCAAACCAATGTTACCTGTGGTAATGATCACCAAGAGCGAGGAAGAGCATATAATGGAAGATGCCATTGGTTCTCGCATTTCCGACTATTTGATCAAACCGGTTAATCCAAACCAGATCCTGCTCACAATTAAGAGAATTCTGGACAAAGAGCGTATCCGAAACGAAAAAAACGCTCAGCAATATCTTCGTAGTTTTAACAGAATCTCTGATCTGATTAATGCAAAGAGTGATTGGAAGGAATGGATCGAAGTCTATAAACAACTTACTCAATGGGATCTTGAGTTGGAGTCGGGTGATATCGCTCTGCGTCAGGTACTGTACGATCAGTTTCATCAGGCTAACAAGGCATTCGGGAAGTTTATCAGGACAGAATATGCCTATTGGTTGAAACAAGGTGCGACCGACCGGCCCAATTTATCGCCGGACGTAATAAAAGAATATGTGATTCCACATATTGGCAAAAATAAGCCGGTTTTTTTTATTGTAATCGACTGTATGCGCTACGATCAGTGGTTGGTTTTTGAGAGCATGTTGGCCGAATACTACAATATTCACACGGACTTCTATTATTCCATTCTCCCTACAGCCACACCATATTCCAGAAATGCTATTTTTGCCGGACTCTATCCTTCTGACATTGAGAGGTACTATCCTGATTTATGGTCGTTGCAGGATGACAATGATTCTTCTTTGAACAGGTTTGAGCAGGAGCTACTTGAGGAACAGTTTTCAAGGAAAGGTTTGAATATTAAACCAAGATATGAAAAAGTACTACATGCCGACGATAACAAGAGGGTATCAGATAGGGTGAAAACCTATTTACAGCAACCATTCAGTGCTTTTGTGTTCAATTTTGTAGATACCCTGGTGCATTCAAGATCGGATTCTGATGTATTGAAAGAAATGTCACCCGATGTACCAGCATTCAGGGCTGTTACTAAAGCCTGGTTCGCCCATTCTGCACTGCTGCAAATCTTCAGAACACTTTCAAAAGAAGATTGTACGATTGTGGTAACAACCGATCACGGATCTGTGAGGGCTTTGCATGACACAAGGGTAATTGGAGACAGGGAGACAAGTACAGGTTTGCGATATAAATATGGAAAGCATCTGAAAGTAAACTCTGACGACGCAATTTTTGTAAAAAATCCGGCTGATTTTAAGCTGCCACGAAGTATATCGGCTATGAATTATATAATCGCATTAGAAGATTATTTCTTTGTATATCCAACGAACTACAATAAGTTCCAAAACAAGTATAAGGACACCTTCCAGCATGGAGGTGCATCCATGGAAGAAATGATTTTGCCTGTTGCAGTGCTAAATCCCAAGTAGTCTGTTGCACCAAAAAAACGTAACTTTCGAGTCAACAGACTCCCATGATCTTAAAAAACGGATATATACACGTAACAGCTACTCCTGACGAAACGCTAAATTTCGGGGAAAGCATCGCCAGTGAATTGAAATCCGGCGACATTTTATGCCTCCACGGTGATCTTGGTGCGGGAAAAACACACCTCGTCAAGGGAATTGCAAGTGGACTGGGAGTGGACTTAAAAAAAGTGAACTCACCAACGTTTACACTCATCAATGAATATCCAACAACTCCAAAAGTTTACCATTTTGACTTGTATAGAATCAATTCTGATGCTGAATTGCTTGAATTAGGGGTAGATGAGTATCTGTTTGATGACGGAATTTGTCTAATTGAATGGCCGGAGAAAATGGCAAACT
>CAZDYD010000012.1:0-42061 GCA_964509715.1 uncultured Chitinophagales bacterium | reverse complement strand
TTAGTCAGAGTGAATGCTCACGGCTTTCCTCATTTGTATGCGCAGAACAGAGAGCCACATCGTACATCGTTTGCAGCATTTGAGTTCAAGCAAATGTGGGGAGCTTTACGTGAATCCAAATGGTTTGACGAAAATCCGGATAACGATTGGAGATATTTTGCAGGACTTTTTGTGGGCATCCAACCAACCTTTGTCCAAGGCCTATCGATCGGATTCAACCGCACCTTCTATCAGCGAGGTCAGGATTTTGAACTTCTATCGGGCGATCCCATCGTGACATTATATCGGTTTAAAGCTGAAAAGGAGATAGAAGATATAAACGATCCAAACGATGCATTTGACCAATTGGCATCAGTTACTGCGCGTTGGACCTACCCGGAGGTCGGTTTTGAAGCCCACTTTGAATTTGCTTTGAACGATTTTGGAGGTAGTTTTTTTGGTTCACATCCCGACCATTCGCGTGCATACACTGTCGGAGTGACCCAATTAATCGATTCGAAATCGGATGCATTTTATGGAATAACATTTGAGATTACGAACACATCCATGTCCAAGACCGGTTTTGTGCGTCCACCTGGGAGTTATTACATCCATATGAGTATTGAACAGGGTTACACCCATCTGGGTCAAATACTCGGATCTGGAATGGGTCCGGCCGGTGCGCTTGGATACAACTTGTTTATGCGAAGGTATCATCCTTCAGGAATGCATGGCCTACACTTGAGCTATCAGCGAATCAACGAAGATTTCTATTATCTTTATTTCGATACCATGGACCGACATGATTTCGAGATCGACGTAACATATCGTGGGGTGTTTAATTTGAATAAAGTACAGATGGGTGTAGAAGCCGGGTTTGCACGTCGAAAGAACATGCATATGGTCCCCGGCAATCATATCAATAATATTCGCCTTGGGCTGTCCTTCAATTTATAGACGTGAGAAGTACTACCTCAACATAAAATTTGTTGTGTAAATACACTCATTTCGTCAATTCGTATATAACAGGTCGATTTGAATATCGTCAGTATCCAATGAATATGGGAATGCGATTACAAAACTGGAATCAGGTTTCTGTATCGACATTAGCTTAGGTATCATGTTGGCAATTTGGTTCCACGGGTACCTACCTGATCGACTGTTTGTAACAAATAAGAGGTCAGATTCAGTCAATTCATCCACTAAAACCGGAAAGGATTGGTTCATGTTTCCTAAGACACGAATTTGAATATCTAAATCGGATTTCATTATAAAAAGATCTCGTTGAATCCGATCTTCATCCTCTTCCATGCATAAAATCTCAACTTTAGTTTTCAGGTTCTCAGCAAGTTTGAAAATGGATTCAAACAACATAACGAACCCCCTTCCAGTCACACTATTGGGCTGAACAAGAACAATTAATCGCTTAAAAGTTGTTACCGGTTTAGTCAGTTTACAGATGAATATTTGTTGATTTGTTGTCATTACCACTCTATCCAATATGCTTCCAAAAATTCTCATGGGGGTAGAGATGATACCGTTCCATCCGATTACAATATCGGTGATGGAGTTTCTTTCCGCTGAGAGCCTGATACCCTCCGCTATATTTAGGTTCGTTTCCACTACCGGTACAGCCTCACAATTAACAGCATGAATGTGTCCTTTAGCCATCTCCAATAATTTATGTGACCGCTCCTTTTGTGATTCAACATCCTTTACGGTATTCAAAACTGACAATGGGAAGATGGGACTTCTGTCATGAGTTCTGAGGTTTGCCGCAAATTCTATGAGTCGTGCGGTGGTAGTTGGATTGGAGATCGGAACTAAAATGCGCTGGTTGATTTTCTCGGTGTTCTCGGATTCCAATGTGATATCATCGGCGAGTTGGAATGCATATTTCTCGACTACGATTGGTCCAATGATGCATGTGATCAATATCATCATGACCGCACCATTCAAAATTTCCTCTCCAATTAGTCCGACTTCCATACCTACAAAAACCGCGGCAAGTGTTGCTGCAGCCTGAGAATTTGTAAGGCCAAAAATCACCCAGGCTTGTTGTGTTGTAAAACGAAGGATTTTTGCGCTGGCAAATGCAGCAATCCATTTGGTCACAATTACGGTTGCGGTCATAACCCCCATGATGATCCAGACATCGGAATTACTTGTCAATACCTCCAGATCAACCTGCATACCAACAAATATCAAAAACAGAGGTATGAAAAATGCGTCGCCAAAAAATTCGATTCGATTTTTTAATGGACCTTTATTTGAGATAAGCTGGTTTAATGACAGTCCCGCAAAGAATGCACCAACAATTGCTTCGATTCCGATTATTTCAGCGACCCAGGAAGCCATGAGCATAACACCGATCACATATACATATGTAAAACGACCTTTTTCACCTACAAATTGGAAAAAGCGATAGCTGAGATGAGGTAGGATCAAAAACATCAAAATGATGTACATGGAAAACAATCCTACTAATGTAACCCAGAACATAGTATCAAGATCGCCTCCAACAGATCTGGCAACGACGGCTAATACCAGAAGGGCAACTGTATCGGTAATAATCGTGCCTCCAACAGCAGTAGCCACACTTTTCTCTTTCGTTAATCCAAGTCTTGAGATGATTGGGTAGGCTACCAACGTGTGCGATGCAAACATACTTGCAATAAGTATTGATGCGGGTAATGAATAACCAAGAGCATAAAATATGATAGTACCAAGTAGCTGCGGGATCAGAAAAGTTAAAGCACCAAATACAAAAGTGTTTTTACGTTCTTTTTTGAACTGATTAAGGTCGATTTCCAAACCTGCTAAAAACATCAGATATAGTAATCCGACTTTACCCAAAACATCAATAACTCCGGCTGCTTCGATGTATCCAAACCCCTTTGGACCCACAATCGTACCGGCTAATAATAGCCCAACAATTCCCGGGAGTTTCAGTTTTTGGAATATCAACGGAATTACCAAGGTTAGTAATAGTAAAATCCCAAACGTAAGAATTGGTTCTGATGCAATAGAAATCATTATAGCTCCAATTGGTTAGATGTACCTATAGCTTCCGAAATTGCGCATGCACTTTATATGATAAGTCCATATACAGCGGATGTGCAAACGGTTGCTCAAAACTTTTAACTACTATAAGAAGCCAAAAGGAGCATATTTATTGATGGGCTCTTTTGTCTTCCCTCAAAGCCTACGAAGTTAGCTGACGGATTCGGGCCGAGAGAATCTTAGCCCTATCCGGTTTATTAAACCGGAATTCACCCCAATTTGTGGGTCCCCCGTTCACGTCGCATGACATGATTCGGCTATGAGGAAAAACTAATTCATTGCCATTAAAATTCCAAATTGTTTGAATGCACTGTTACAAATCAGAACTTAGAACATCTGGAATCCAAGGGTAGCGCCTACCCAAAACTTGTAATCACGTCCTTTGCGGGTGAGTTCATGGATAGTGTACCATGTATAATCGTCATTGTTCGGATTTTTGGAAACCATCATGTTCAGGGTTGGTCCAGCATACATGAATAATCCGTTACTGAGTTCTTTGCCAAGCAAATAGCGATAGCTATAGACATGGTTCAATGACTCTGCCTCAAATTTACCATCTTGTATGTGCTGTACGGTGAAGTCCAGATTTACGAAATATCCCTTGAATCGTGGGTGATCCCAGGCTTCTTCCAATGGACGTAGCACACCGATAGACCAGGCCAATGCCCAGACATCGCGATCAGTAATGGTCGGATTATATCCGATTGAGATCATATTATAAATTTCATGGGTACCGGTTTTGAATCCGGCATAAGTAAAACCACCATCCGCTGCCCAGATATCCATTTGTTTACGGCCATTGCCATACAAACTGACTAAACCGACCGGAACACCAGTGAAGTCGCGTCCGAAGTTAAACGGTGCTATCTGAATACCTTGTCCATCTTCCACAGCATTGAATAGTCCCGCGACCTGGACGCCCTGAAAGGTATTCGATACGTTGGCCAATCCGCCGACCAAAATACCCTGGCTTGTGCCGCTATAGTTGAGTCCACCAGTGATCCCAACACCCTGAAATTCGCGGGCGTAATTCATGATGCCGGCATAGTATATACCCTGGGCTGAACCACGACTGACGTTTGCGATACCGGAACCAATGATACCCTGACTTGTGCCATAGTTGACATTCGCTATCCCGGCAAGTTGGACACCTTGGAGGTTGCCGCTGGACACGTTTGCGATTCCTGAAAGCTGGATCCCTTGCATGTCATATCGGCTGACGTTAGCGATACCCCCTAACTGGATTCCGTTCATTTCACCATTTGATGTGTTGATGATACCTGTAATCTGGATGCCTGACATGTCTTCATTGGCCACGTTGAACAATCCAGAGAACTGGATACCGGTCATTTCACCTCCAGCGAGATTTCCAAGTCCGGAGAAATGCAGACCCGTCATGTCCTCTCGTGCAACGTTTACCAATCCGCCCAAGAACAAACCGGTCATTTCGCCACCGGAAACGTTTACAACCCCGATCTGTGCTCCACGCGCATAATGTTTGTTAACGTTGACAGGACCAATCTCGAACCCATCCAATCCACCATTGTAACCGGCCAGCAGGTTAAGTGAGTATTTCGCGGTATAATCCTGTGCTTCAACCCCGTTGGAACTGATTCCCGGGACAAGTGAAACGCGATATTTTCGATATTTCAAGTGAGTGTCGGGCTGTGCAAATGCAGAACCAGCCAAACCGATAAAAAATAATGACAGTAGCAGTATGCGAATTTTCATATCTGATCAATTTTGAGGGAATATTTAAAAAATTGTTAAATACTTCTACGGGTTTAAATACAGAAGGTTCGGTGGTTTTGTGTTGAATTTATTGTGAACTTCTTCGGTTTTTTCCTTTCTTTAATTTCAGAAGGTTCAGAGGTTTTGTGTTGAATGGTAGGTTTCGACTCTTTTCTATGCCGAATCCACAAAAAAATGATACCCGATTCCGAATTGTATCGGTCTTTTCCTATATTCACCGAGTTGAAGATGTTACACATAGCTTTTGTACTACATTGTATCGTGCTGCACCTACCATGGTGAGAGCCTCCGAAAGATCTACACCTGCTTTTGTAACGATGTTTTGTGATGGATACCACTAAATGTGAACTAAATATTTGTGTCGTATGGCAAAGAAAACAGCTGACGAGTCCGCCCCCAAAAACGGGTTTCTAACCAAAGCGCTGGACTGGATCGAACGAAACGGGAACAAGCTTCCTGACCCTGCTATTTTGTTTTTAATTCTGATGATTTTGGTCTGGATATTCTCGGCCATTTTATCACCCTTTGATTTTGCGGAAACGGATCCGCGTTCAGGCCAGCCTCTAATGATCAATAATTTGCTGACTCTTGAAAAGTTCGCTTTGTTCCTGACCAACATGATTTCTGTATTCATGAACTTTGCACCACTCGGAGTTGTACTTGTTGCAATGCTCGGAGTCGGGGTGGCAGAGCACTCCGGATACATCAATGCCGGGATCAAAAAACTACTGGGGATCACACCGAAGGTGATGTTGACACCCATGTTGATCCTGGTCGCGATTGTTTCACACACTGCAGCTGATGTGGGATATGTATTGGTGATTCCGCTGGGAGGTGTCATATTTTATGCGGCCGGCCGACATCCACTCGCTGGTATAGCAGCTGCGTTTGCGGGTGTATCGGGTGGATTCAGCGCCAATTTCATCCCATCAAGTATTGATCCGCTGCTGCAGTCATTCACTCAATCCGCTGCACAAATTGTTGATCCGGCGATTATGTTGAATCCACTGAACAACTGGTTGTTCACAGCATTGTCATCCATTCTGATCGTTGGAGTCGGATGGTACATCACCGATAAAATTATTGAACCCCGGCTATCAAAAGTTGAGATTGACACCGATGCCGATGAACTTCCAAAAATGGAGACGGTATCGTCTAAAGAGTCACGTGCATTTTGGGTGGCATCCATTTTTGTGTTTCTGACGTTGGTATTACTCACGATTTGGGCCTGGCCTGCGGACTCTGTACTACGGGATCCGGCCACGAGCAAGCTTACAACGTTCCAGGCTCCGCTGATGCGAATGATCGTGCCGTTGATTTTTTTGATCGCTGTGGTCCCCGGTGTCATATATGGTTACTTGTCGGGTACGTTCAAGACCAGTAAGGACATGATTTCGACCATGACCAAAGCCATGAGCAGTATGGCATACTATGTTGTTATGGCATTCTTTTGCGCACTGTTTATTGATGCTTTTACGAATTCGAATATCGGAGCTCTGATTGCATTGAAAGGTGCGAATTTTCTGCAGAGTATGGCATTGCCCAGCCAGATTACCATTGTAGGTATCATCTTTCTATCGGCCTTCGTGAACCTGTTGGTGGGATCTGCATCTGCGAAGTGGGCTTTGATCGCTCCGATCTTTGTCCCAATGCTCATGCAATTGGGCATTTCACCAGACCTGACCCAGGCTGCGTATCGTGTGGGAGACTCCGTGTCTAACATCATCACTCCATTGCTTCCATACTTCCCATTGGTTGTAGTTTATGCTCAACGGTATGTGAAGAGTACGGGAATCGGTACTCTGGTTTCAATGATGTTGCCTTATACCATGTATTTCTTGGTCAGCTGGTCGATCTTCCTTTTGATTTATTGGGCGCTGGGAATTCCATTGGGACTTCAGTCCAGCTACATCTATCCGGCTCCATAAACCAATGATGTAACGGATTGCACCTTTGTGGGAGTCCCTCACATCGGTGCGATCTGTTTTTACCACTAACCCGGGACTGATATGTCACTCGACGGACTGATAGCGGAATTGAATGATCTCTATGCAGGAGGAGAGGGGGTTTGGGGAACCTATCTTTCCGGGAGTGCAGCATACGGTGGGATGACCGACTATTCGGATGTAGACTATTACGTGTTGACCCGGGACCATCATGGGCAGTCCGAACGAATAATAGGCAGCCGAAAGGTTGAGATTCGCTGGCGTACAGAAGACGAAATATCGTTGGATATTGCCAAGGGCGGGCCGTTCATCTATCAATTGATGGATGCAGAAATCAGTCGGGATCCACATGCTCGTATCATGGAATTGAAGTCGGATGCTCGTGAACGATTTGAAATGTTCATCCCTTCGGTGGATGTGTACAAGTCACTTCAATCTCGATTGGGCGAGGCTCGTAACAAACTTATCTCAGCATCAAAATATGGAACACCTGAAAAACAGGGTTATTTGACATCCATCTATGGATCATTGCTTTTGGATGCCATTTTCACCGTGGTGAGCAAACCGGTTGCGCCTCCGGCTGTGGCTTGGCGTTGGTTGGATTTGTTGCCCGGACTGAACTCGGAGGGGGTTGACAGGTTTAAAGCTATATTCGCGATGGATACCTCAGAAAGGCTGGGATCTATGGTGCAATACTTTGATGAATTTCATGGAATCATCTCACATCGACTGAAGAGTGGGTCCAACTAAACGGTTGCCCGTTGGTCGGTTTTAGAACCTGATAGGATTATGAGTATGCTGCGGCGCTCATCAAGTTCCGGTGGTCGTTATTCGGTTTAAGAACCTGATACGATTAGTCCCGCACTACTTGTCCGTTAGGTAGAATTCGTTCGCCGGGACGAGGTTCAGTAGTTGGGAAGGCATCCAGCGGGACACTGGGATCACGGTCCTTAGGAACGTAGTGAACATGACTACCATGCGGTACAACCTGGTAGGGTTTATCGTCGAATACTCCCACCGCGTCGATCACTACAATAGACGAGATGATGATTACGATGACGATGAAAATCAGTCTTCTTTTGTTTGTCTTGTTCATACTTTCCCAAGATACGATGATTTCAACATTTTTGTAAATCGTAAGATTGGGTGAATATTAGGTGATTTTCGCAAGAATCGGATTGAAATTGCTGAGTTTTGGTGGTAGACTTTCATTATTCAGTCAAAATATTCACTACAATGGCTAAAACATTGACAACGCAATACGAAAAAATAAGTGAAGCGATTCGGTATTTGGTGCAACACCGTGATTCACAACCGACATTGGAGGATGTCGCCGGGCAAGTCTATATGAGCCCATTTCATCTACAGCGCATATTTGCGGAATGGGCCGGAGTAAGTCCGAAGCAATTTCTGAAATACCTTACTGTGAATTCACTTAAGCAATCATTGCATGCCTATCCAGATTTGGCAACGGCATCGGAATCAGCCGGACTTACCTCCACCTCGCGATTGCATGAACTTTTTGTAAGTATGGAGGCGTGTACACCGGCCGAGTATCGAAGTGGCGGTACAGGTTTGGAGTTCGAATATGGATTTGCGGAATCTGTTTTCGGGGATTGTTTTGTGGCAGGGAATCAACGTGGGATTGCGGCTCTGAGTTTTTCTGATGGAAACCGGGCGCAGGTGTTGAGTGAGTTCAGGGTCCAATGGCCGAATGCGACATTGGTGGAACAGGACGGGTTTGCAAGGAAACATGTCGATATGTTGAACCAGTTGTTCAGTCCACTCACGCAGGATGAACATCCGCCGAGGTTCCGGGTGTTAGTCAAAGGAACTCCGTTTCAAATAAAAGTTTGGGAGGCACTGCTGCGCATTCCTGCGGGACAGGTGAGCAGTTATCAGCAGGTTGCGATTGCTATGGGTAACCCGAAAGCCAGCAGAGCGGTTGGAAGTGCAGTTGGCAGTAATCCAGTTTCATGGTTGATACCTTGTCATAGGGTCATCAGGCAGGAGGGGGTCATTGGTAATTATCATTGGGATCCGATACGAAAAACGGCCATGCTCGGACTGGAAAGGGTCCGTTTTCAAGAATAGGACTCCTACCTATCTGACACTGTTGCCACATACTTCCTGTACAACCGTTCGTTATACCACCACATAATTGGAGAATAAATAAAAATTCCTCCCAATATATATGTGATCATCATGTAAAATGCATCCATAGTAAAAAATGCCTCCGTGATCGACAAATGCCATAAGCTGATGAGTCCTGTGACTATAAAAACCAGTATTCCAAATATGAGTCCTTCCACAAACATGTAATATTTGAGTCCTCGCTGACGGGTTTCGGACCAGGTTCTCAAAAATCGGTCATTCAGACGTGCCATTGTGTTTACCGTTTTGATGGATGTTCAGTATATTGGCATATAAGCAATAAGTAACAAATTTTAATGAAATTCAACCATTATGCCATCATTTGATATTGTAAACGAAATTGATCATCAGGAAGTTGATAACGCGATTAATAATACTCTGAAGGAAATCGCGACACGGTATGATTTCCGTGGATCGAATACAACGGTGGAGTTTATCAAAAAGGAAAAACGTATTACCGTTGTAACCGAGGACTCTATGAAGCTCAAGGCGGTTAAGGAAATGATTACCTCAAACTTTGTGAAGCGGCAATTGAGTCACAAGACGTTGGATTTTCAGGAAGCTGAGGGGACCTCTCACGGTGGGCTTAAGATGACGGTGCTATTGAAGGAGGGGATTGACCGCGATAATGCTAAAAAGCTTGTGAAATTGGTCAAGGATACGGGTTTGAAGGTCCAGGCGGCAATTCATGACGATAAGGTTCGTGTGACCGGCAAGAAAATCGACGATCTTCAGGCGTGTATGGCTGAAGTCAGGGGCGCATCTCTTGAGATCCCGGTTCAGTTTGAGAATATGAAATAAGCGGGGAGCGGGGAGCGGGGAGCAGGGAGCGGGGAGCGGGAAGAAAGAGCAGATAGCAGATAGCAGGGAGCGGGTGGTTTAAAATTCGTATGTTAAGGTTTGATCGAGGGCTGGGTCATCAAAGCTGAATGATTCAGGCAATTGGCCGGTTCCTTGTTGGCCGACTCCGACCAGTCCGATGGGATGACGTCCGCCGTTCCAGTATTGACTGGTTGCAAATCGAAGGGAGGGTTTCATTCCGGCTGGATCAACTACGGCCAGGGTCAATACGTATTCACCGTTCGGGACTTCCGGTTGAAATGTTGCTGCTACGGTGTGACTTTTCGGTGGATTCCCCCATCCAATGGGATCACTCGACCATCCATCAACTACCGCTTTGCCTGGCCAGATATCTATTTCTTTCCATTGTGGAGGGGTCCACTGACTCCCCGGTGTCCATGTTCGAATATCTACATCTGAAATGAAATCCCGCCATACTACTTCACGTGTCTCTGGATCGAGTAGTGCCACTTCGACAGGCCAATCATAATAGAATACGGCTGATCCTTCATTTGTGACTGAGAACTCAACGGTGAGTCCGGTACGATCTATTGTTTGTGAAAATCCCACGGAGTCCAATCTATACCTGTATCCCATGACGCGCTGTAGTTGTTCGGCACCTGCGCGTGCAACCGGATCATCCTGGTCATATGCTGAAATCCAGCGTAATTGTGTGGCGTGTAGCCATCGAATGGAATTGATCAGGAAGTCACGATGGATGGGTTCTGATACGCTCAATGTGGGAGTTTTCCCGGGCTGGATTTCCCAGGATCCCCAATTATATGCGGCCTCTCCTCCAATATAGTTCGTTAAATGGAGGTTGCTTTTGGAATTCATCTCTGCGATTGGGTGTCCATGGGCCCACATTTGCTGGTAATGTCCCCATGAATCCCAATACTCACCGAATCCGTAACCCAGAAACTCAGACCAGGCGTGTCTGACAGAGACCTTTTTATCGGGGAAGGCTTTTTTAAATGCATCACCTAAGACGGTTTGCATTTCTGGTGTTGGATCGGGGGAATGATGTTCACCCCATTTGCCGATGATTCCCATTTCAATGAATGCGACTCTCGGATCATGATTCCATGCAATTCCCAATCGTTCGATAAGTCTGACCACCCGCGACTGAAACTGTTCGCTGGTGTAGTCGTCCTCCTCCATATCTTCCGGCCAGAATTTTTGATGTTCTGCATCCCAGTGAAGATAGACCCGAGGGATAAATTTCACGTTGTTTTCCGGTCCGCCGGCAAATTTCTGATTGGTGACCTCCATGATCCGATCCATGCCGTCCGATTCGTTGTTTTCGAGTTCATTCCACCGGATGTAACTGTGGGTCAATGTGGCCCACTCGTGGCCGATTTCTGCTGTGAACCCTTTCATTGGATTGCGTAACGCCTGGTCATAATACTCGGGTGTGACGCGAATGAGCTCTGTATGGTGTGAATTTGGCTGGCAGGCGCTTGCAAAAAGGCACACAAAAATCATCAACATGATCGAACGTGGATTCGACTGCGAAGAATCGGTCATTTTATCCTCCCTAATGGGTTATCACAGGTTATTGCCGCCGGATGGTTTCCGGCATATGGTTAATAACTCGACTTCGCAATCGGGGCATAAAGACACGAGGATCAGAGCTTTTCAGAAATATAAAAAGTTATGCGAACTTCTCATACTGAAATTGATGGGATGTGGGGAATCGAGAAAGTTCTAATGTGCTGTTCGTCTAACCACGGTTGGGATGTGGGTTTTGTGAAAAGTTGAGACTCGGGCGGAGGTTGTAGATGCTGTTCGTCTAACCTCGGATGGGATGTGGGGATAGTTTACTGCCGAAAAAGTAGGGTGAAGGTGGTGCCGACTTCAACTTTGCTCTCAACTGTGATTTTTCCGCCAAGACTTGTCATGTGGCTGTAAACGAGGTACAGGCCGATTCCTTTGCTATCTCTGTTTTCATGAAAGGTCTGATTCATGCCGAATACATGATCCTTGTGCTTCTCGCTGTCAAAACCAATCCCATTATCGGAGAAAATCAGTTTTTTCATGCCGTCATCCGTATGAATGGCCTTTATGGTGATCACGGGATCACGCTCAGGGTGTGAATATTTGATTGAATTGGAGATGAGATTCAAAAAGATACTTTCCAGGTGTCTGTGATTGAAATTGATGGATGAGAATGCCTTAAGGTCAATGTGAAAAGTGGTATTTGAATCCTGTATGAGGGTATCGATGGATTGTCTGACAGAATTGATCGTATCCAGAATATCTACATCAGAACGATCGATGTTCTTTGATTCCTGGATAGTGAGAGTATCCACATAGTTATCCAGGGTTTCCTTCAGGTTTTCGGCCGCTTTTTTGAGCAATTTGATAAAATCACTGATCTCCACATTGCTCATTTCAGACTCGTTGATCAGGTTGAAGATGGAGATCAGGTTTCCAACGGGTGCTCTTAGGTCATGTGACGTTGTGTAGCTGAGCTGCATCAGGCGATGGTTGTTCTTGCTCAATTCTGAAAGCAGGTGGTTTCGCTCCGACTCGTGCTGTTTTTTGTGGGTGATGTTTTTAGCGATCGCGTACACCAATTCATTTTCAACAACCGGAATCGATGTCCATGCGAACCAGACGACCTTTCCTTCCTTGGTGATGTAGCGATTCTCGAAATGAGTGAGGGGTTTTCCGTTCAGAACAGAATCTCGGAACCTGCGCGTAATCTCCTTATCGTCCGGGTGCTGAAAATGGCTGATGGGTTTGGACAGAAGTTCCTCCTCCGTGTATCCAAGTACGCTACATACTGTGGGATTCACACGTTTAAAATAACCGTCGAATCCGGCAATACATAGTATGTCGTGGGATAAATCGAAAAAAGGGTCTAAGGAGTATTCCATTAGGGTATCTGGTTTAATACCGTTTCCCAAGTTCATAGGTTAAAGTGTGATTTTCAGTTCTCTGGTTAACGTTAAGCGAATCTAATAATTACATCCATCAAAAACTATTTGGATAGAGGGTAAATTTTGTATGTGGATGGGGGGGAGTCACAACAAAATAGACCTTAGCTTTTTCAACATTTGGGTCGATATTGCAGGTGGATGGGGGTGGTAGGGTCATCAACAAAATCAACCTTAGTTTCTTCATCATTTGGGTAGATTTTGTATGTGGATGTGGGGATGATAGTTAATACTGTTTTACCTATTGAAATAAAGATAGTAAATAAGGAACTTGCTCATGAAGATTGACCTGAAAATGCTTTTTCTCAACTTATTTTAAAAAAATGGATGGTATTTGAGTAAATGCTAAATGGATTTATTTACATAATTTTTTATTAAATATGAGCACTCCTATTTTTAAGAATGATGTGGCCAAGGGGCGGATGATGGATTGGTATGGTCGTTTTCTTGGCCGGATCAAGAAGCCATCGAAATCTTTGGTGGTTAGGACTTCTTTGGGTGAAAGTCATGTGCTTTTTGTTGGGGATCCCGCTAATCCACCTGTGGTGTGCCTCCATGCTATGCTTACCAGTTCGGCACATTTGTTGTCAGAACTGTGTGAACTGGCTAATGATTTTTATCTGATCGCTCCGGATCTTCCCGGACAGTCGGCTAAGGGGTTGAATGTGCGCCTGCCTTATTCCGATAATTCTCATTCAAACTGGCTTGGTGAAGTTCTGGATGGTTTGAATCTTGAGCAGGTGCACCTTTTGGGGGTGAGTTTGGGTGGATTTGTTGCTCGTCAGTATGCAGCTCAGAATCCAGAGAAGGTGGTTTCACTTACTTTAATTGTCCCGGCCGGTATCGTTCAGGGATCATTGCTCAAAGGTTTTTCGAAAATGGCGTGGCCTATGATCAGGTATAAAATGCGTCAAAATGAAAAGAATCTATACGCATTGGTAGATAATCTGGTTACTACGAGGGACGAGGAATGGGCTCAATATATCGGTGATTCATTCATGGATTTTAACCCCAATTTGAAGATCCCTCCATTGGCGACCGATCAGGATTTGGAAAAACTCACTATGCCGGTGCTTCTAATTGGGGCCGAACATGATATCTCTTTTCCAGGACAAGCGCTTATTGACCGACTCCAAGGTGTGGTTCCGAACCTGGAAACCGAACTGATCATCGGCGGTAAGCATTCTCCTCCAACTACATCCGAGTTTCGTTCATGGCTTCATGAAAGGTTCACCAAGTTTGTGAAAACATGAATTACTTGCCGGCTAACTTTTCCCCCAGCTTGAAAACAATAAGTATAAGCCAACGAAAAACGCATGAATTACTCGCCTGCTAACTTTTTCCGGCCAGTTCGGTTTTTAATTGTAGCCTGGATCGCTCTACATCCAGATCCTGAAATGATCCGCCTCGCTCGAAATGGTCAATGAACAATTTGCCTAATGCTGTGGTCACGGCGCCAGAAACGCTTACCGATACTCCTATTCTGAACAATAGTCCGAGTCCGGTAAAGACTGTCAGGGCGTTCATGATGGGTCCGTATATGATGCTGGCACTCACTACTCCGGAAAGTAAACTGGATATCAGGGATTTTACACGTTGTCCTTTGAAGGGTATGTCGTAATAGGCCGCCAATTTTTTGATCATGGCATATTGAACTGCGTTGACGGATAGGACTCCGGCTACTGGTATGGGGACTGCCCCGACTCCTGAACTGTAATATGCATACCGTTTTACGATGGCCATGGCTGTCGTGTTGTCAACTTGGGGTTCAGTTGACTGATATAATCTGCTGCGTTTCTTTTTTGTTGCCATAGCTGATCAAATTAAAATGGAGATGGAACTGGAAGTGACAAAACTTCGCGGACATACGCATCATAATCGACCGATGCCACGTGTTTCAGGTTTCGTCTAAATACGGTTTCTTGATTATGTATCGCTTTACTGAACTCGGTGCTGGTGCGGATTCTGGACTTTAACATCCGCTTAGGGTGTTTTTTGCGCAAGGATTGATAAACAGATTCCGAAAGTTTCAAGCGAGAGTCATATTGGGCGAACAGGATATTGATTTCCGGCTCCGAGCGATCAAATGCTTTGGAGATCTGTGAAGTTTCGGTAATCAGGATATCGAGTCCACGCACTGAAAACGGGTCACTCCAGACGGGTACGACGATTTGATCAACAGCAGCAATTACCGCAATCACGATACAATTCAGTGATGGAGGTGCATCGATCACAACAAGATCGAATCCGGCGGTGGTGAGGTTATCAACTATGCGTTTTACCACAGTTTGTTGCACAGCTGGACTGTCCCATTCGTCATCGAGAACACTATTATCAAGGGAGGAGGGTAACAAAAAAAGATGCGGTGACACCTCTACCAGACTTTCGCTGAGTTGGTCCTCCGGATTCTCCCAAATATCGGCAACAACAAGATGTTCTTCGGTCATTTCAGGGAAAAGAGCATAGGTGGCAGAGGCTTGCGGATCCAGATCGAGCAGACAGGTTTTGAATCCATATTGTACGGCCCGGGTTGCAAGGCTCAATGATGCTGTTGTCTTTCCAATTCCACCGCGCATGTTCAGATGTGCGATAGATCGCGAAACATAGTCCACTCCGGCACTTTTGAACGCCTGTTGCACATGTTCAGGAGCTACGTGTGTACCTGATTGTTGCAGCAGCTCCAAAATGTTCTTGTTAGATGAAAATCGTCCGGATCCGTTCTCGAGCATGCGCTTGAGTTCTCTTTTGCTGAGAGCATAATTCATCATATCAGCATCCAGGTTTGGTTTGAGTTAACACTTGTATGTTGGGACTAAGTTTCATCGTGTTTAAAGTATACTAAATTTCGAGCTAAACCTTTTAAAATTCATTTAGATTTCATTAAACCATAAGCGTCATAAAAAGCATGATGACAACGATGCTCCATCCAAAAAGCGATTGCCAGAGAGGGATGCGGATGTCGGTATTTTGATGCAGATCCCGGATCGAATAGAGCAATAATCCCAATGCCACAGGCAGTATGAAGCCATTGATCGTCCCGGCCCAGATAAGTAATTGCACCGGACGTCCAACCAGCAAAAGTATCCCCAGGGAGGTGTAAATGAAGCCCAATATCCATCTGGATTCATATTTTTCGATGGATGGATGCCATGTTTTCAGAAAGCTTATGGAGGTGTAGGCCGATCCTATGACCGATGTGATGGCGGCTGCCCACATTACGAGTCCGAACAGGGTTTTGCCAATGGGTCCGGCGCCAAGCTCAAAAATACTGGCAGGTGGATTTGCTGGATCAAGTGTGAAGCCTTTGCTGATGACGCTTAGTGCGGCTAAAAACAACACGATGCGCATGATGGATGCAAGGATGATGGCATGGATGGAAGCTTTTCGAACGTGTGGAAGGTGTTCTTTGCCCGATATTCCGGCGTCAAGTAGGCGGTGTGCCCCAGCAAAACTGATGTATCCGCCGACGGTCCCGCCGACGATGGTAATGATGGCAAGCCAATCTATCTTGTCGGGGATCACGGATTGGCGGAGGGCTTCGGTGTAGGGTGGTGATCCAACGATCATGACATATAGGGTGAGTACGATCATGAGGATGCCCATGATTTGTGTAAACAAGTCCATCCAGCTTCGAAAGGAGGGGCGCAGGAAAATGATGGTGACAATGATTGCGCTGATGATGGCTCCGTATTCGATGGGTAGGGTTGTGAGGGCATTGAGTCCCAGTCCGGTGCCGGATAGATTGCCGATATTGAATGCAAGTCCTCCGAATACGATGGCTGCGGTTAGTAGATAGCCGGTTCCGGGTAATACGCGGTTTGCGATCTGTTGTCCACGTTCCCTGTGCGCTGCGATGATCTGCCAAATGTTGAGTTGTGCGCCTATGTCGAGTATGATGCTGACCAGAATCACGAATGCGAATGCGGCTGCGAGTTGTTCTGTGAACACGGCTGTCTGGGTGAGGAAGCCGGGTCCTACGGCAGATGTTGCCATTAGAAAGACGGCGCCAAGCAGGGGTAGGCGGGATGTGTTCGTGTTTGTGGTCATGGCGTTAACTGCGGGTCAATTTGTGGACGGACCGGGTTATGGTGGGACTGGTGATTCGGGATATGTTCGAGTTTGTGGTCATGGTGTTAACTGCGGGTCAAGTTGTGGACGGACCGGGTTATGGTGAGGGCAGGTGATTCTGGATGTGTTCGTGTTTGTGGTCATGGTGTTAACTGCGGGTCAAGTTGTGGACGGACCGGGTTATGGTGAGGGCATCGGGGCTGTCGGAGTGGATGCATAGGGTGTCGAAGCGGATGGGTCGGGGTCCGTCGGAGGTGGTGACGGTTCCGTGTGTGATCATTTGGTGGACTTGGTCGGAGGCTTGGGCGGGTGAGAGGACGCTGCCGGGGATGGTGCGGGACTGAAGGGCGAGGGACGGGGTGTAGCGGCGGTCGGCAAAGGCTTCGGCAAGGTAGGGTAGTCCGGCCCGAGTAGCAGCTGCCTCCAATGCTGTCCCGGCAGGTCCGACAATGGCCACCGATCCCATAAGTTCTCGGGTTACATCGACCACCACATCCGCGATTACATCCAATTGTGCAGCATCATGGTACAAAGCTCCGTGGGGTTTCATGTGATGAATGGTCACACCCGTTTCAGCAGCGATCTGTAGAAATAGATTCAACTGTTGTGAGATCCAAGTTCGAATTTTATCACCATCCGCTGGAATACTAATCCTGCCAAAATTTTTACGGTCAGGGTAGGATGGATGGGCACCGATATGAACGTTGTTTTGTTTGCAGGCATCCATCATAAACTGCATCACATCATGTGAACCGGCATGTCCGGCACATGCTATATTTGCCATATCAATATATGGTAGCAGTTTCAGATCCAAGGACAACTCATCGGTGTTATCCTTTTCACCCAAATCACAATTGACCAAATATTTACTTGAACGCATTTTTTCGTCCATAAATCAATGTTTCATCATTATACATCCTGACTGACCCGGATTTCATCGGTGATTAAAGACATCCGCCCAGTTGCGACCTGAAGTTTCGCATCTAAGACTGAAACTGCTTTCAACAAGTGAACATAGTATTATCTAATGAACATACGAGCAGAAGCAACGATTAAGAGCGACTGTCATCATGAGAACATAGTACAATTTCCGGATAAATTATATCTCAGATTGGAATTTGACTGGTCCATGGAAACTGACCATCGAAGAAATGGATACACTTCATAGTTTGTCTACATTTTAGCTGACCACTCAATTTCATCCATTTGCTTTGATGAATACCTTTTTGGACAAAAGTTACAGTAGCATTACCACTCAATTTCATCCTTTGCTTTGATGAATACGATAAGAACATCAACAGCCACCTCCATTGAACAAACTCAATTTCATCCATTTGCTTTGATGATTACCCATCCAGCAACATTACCTTTATAATTTTTTTTACGTGTTTTGATGATATCATTTTGGGGACAATGGTTTATATTCTGCTCAATGGTCTTCATTAGAAACACAAATTAATAGTATATGTTACGAGCGCGATTAATCTTATTTAGCCTGGTCCTAACCGTGACCTTGGCAACTACCGCCTGGACCCAGAGTACGGGTCTTGAGCTTTATGAATTGATGGGACAACAAGGTTTTGTAAAATCTGAGGGTAATGCCCGATTGACATGGCTTCCCGGAAATATGGGTTATCTGGAAACTGAGCGAACAGATGCCGGAACAACAGAGTTCTTTCGGGTAAATCCTGCCAATGGCCGTCGCAGTGCTTTGTTTACTGATGCTCAGAAACAAGCCATCATCCGTAATTTCAACGAGCTTTCAGGCGGATCAGTGAGTGGTCTTCCTTTTGCTCAGTTCCGTTTTGTGATGGACAACAAGAGTATATTTTTTACTGTGGATGGGGTTGATTATGTGTTTGATCTGGATGCCAGAACCATGCGTCAATTATTCAAACCTGAAGTTGAACGTGCTCCGTATACTGACGAGTTAATGCGTAACATGCAGGCCTCTCAGCTCTGGAACGGAACGTATTCTCATGATTTTACGACGTTTACTTACGTTAAGGGGTATGATCTTTTTACGGTTAATACTCAGACTCGTGAAGAAAAGCAGATTACTTTTGACGGTAGCGAAGAGCGCATGAACGGTCGTCCGAGTTGGGTGTATCCGGAGGAGTTCTCGCAACGTGAGGCCTATTGGTATTCCCCCGATAACTCGAAGATTGCTTACCTCCAGTACAATGAAACAGATGTTTACCAATATCCAGTTATTCATGAGCTGACGTTTAATACTGGTCTTGAACTCATGCGATACCCGAAAGCGGGGGAAACAAATCCAACATTGAAGTTGTTTATTGTTGATCTGACTTCTGGTAGGACCGTTGAAGTCCCAACGAACAGCGGACCGAATAATTATATTGTCCGACCAATCTGGCGACGTGATGGTAGTGAACTTACGTTCCGTCGTTTTAACAGACAACAGAATCACTTGGAGTTATTGGCGTATAGTCTTTCTTCCAATTCTGTGCGTACGATTCTTGAGGAACGAGAAGATGCATACATCAATCTTCATGACAATTTCATCCAATTGGATGATAACAGAACGTTCATTTGGACTTCTGAAGTAAGTGGATTCAATCATATCTATCACTATAATTTTGATGGAACACTTATCAATCAAGTGACCCGCGGCGATTGGCCTGTGGGAAATCTTGTGAATGTGGACCAGAAGAATAGGAAAGTCTACTTTACTTCCAGAGAAAATTTCGGAATGGATAGTTATTTCCATGTTGTCGATCTGAATGGTCGCAATATGAAGAAATTGACCGAACAACCCGGTTCACATAACATCAGCATGAATGAAGCTGCAGAATTTTATGTGGATATGCATTCTTCATTTGATGCGGCTCCCACTGCTACACTGTATCGTGCGAATGGTCGCCAGGTCCGAACACTGATGACTTCCGATACATCCAATGTAGTGGCTCATGGACTTCAAAAGCCTGAGTTGTTTCATTTCAAAGCGGCTGATGGGGTAACTGATTTGGTCGCTTTGGTGTACAAGCCTGTGGATTTTGATCCGAACAAAACCTATCCGGTATTATTGCCATTGTATGGTGGTCCGGAGGGAATGGATGCCAACAATACGTACAAATCGGCGGATCCATATCAACGATTGGCTCAATTGGGCTTCATTGTTGTCCGTAGTAACTATCGTGGTGGCGGGAACCGTGGTAAAGCGTTTGCTACCATGCATTACAAGAAGTTGGGGATTTATGAGATTGATGACTATGCCGAAGTGATCAAGCAGGTTACCCAACGTCCGTATGCGGATGGTAGCAGAGTCGGGGTGTATGGCCATTCATATGGTGGATATGCTACAGCGATGCTGTTGCTTCGATACCCAGATCTTTTTTATGCCGGTGTTTCAGGTGCTCCTGTGACCGACTGGAGAAGCTACGATACCATTTACACCGAACGATATATGGATACTCCACAGAATAATCTGAGTGGGTATGAAGAGGGTTCGGCGATGAAATATGCCGCGAATCTGAAGGGCAAGTTGCTCATCGTACATGGTACCATTGACAACAACGTGCATCCTCAAAACAGTATCATGTTGATTGATGCATTAGTGAAGGCTGATAAGATGTTCGATGTGATGTTCTATCCAGACAACCGTCATGGAATTCGTGGGGCACACGGACAGCATTACAATAAGATCCGTATGCATTATTTCATGCAACACCTGAAGCCGGAACATGCTGAGGCGTTTATGAACTCTAATGCCTGGAGCAACTAAATAAATGTAGTTGCATGATATGGGTGGTTGGTCTGATAACAGAAATGTGCAGACCACTACCAAATTGGCTGTAGCTTGGAGCTTTGGCTTTACATGGTTTGAGACTGGTGTATGGAGCCGGTCACGAACAACGCTCATTTTGTGAGGTTTTTGGCTCCATAACGTTTGAGGCAGATTTTAAGCGGGGATTTTATCACTGAAAGTAATAGTGGTAGGATCCTCGCTTTTTTTTACAACCGGGAGGTTGTTATCTTTAACGGAAACAAAAGATATACGTAAGCAAAATAATTATGAAAGATGCAGTGCGACAAGCGGTCGATCCCCAGGTTTTATTGGGACTTCGTGTGATTTTTGGCTCGTTTCTGATGGGAGTGTATGCATTTACACTCATATCGGTGGCTATGTATTTTGGGAAGGCATCTGACCCGGATCTGGTTGTCCCAATTGAGAGTAACGCGACCCTGTTGACCTATATCGCACTTGGGTATATCGTGGTGTCCATACCATTGTCATCGGTACTTTTCAAGCGATTTCTGAAAAAAGAGATCAATCAGAATCCGCATGTGATCGTTGCAAATATTCGATCTGCTATGTTGGTCCGGTTGGCTGTATTTGAAGGTGCGGCTTTGTTCGCTGCCACGGGAATCCTGATTGGCGCCATGGATGGATATTTGGTCGGAAATCCAGTTATTTGGATCAATTTGGTTCCGATAGCGTATTTTACCCTTCATATTTTGATGAATTGGCCTACGGCTACAAAGATGGTTTATATTTATGAGAACCATTTTCAGTAGGGATAGGGAATAGGGAATAGGGTAAAGGGTGTAGGGATGAGGGATGAGGGAATAGGGTTGAGGGTAAAGGGTTGAGGGTTGAGGGTTGAGGGTAAAGGGTTGAGGGTTGAGGGTTGAGGGTGCCTGTGAATGGACCAGTTAATGCATCAATCTGATTGCATTCTGAAGCTGACGTATTTCTGTTTGGTACTGGTCGCGTAGATCGATGGCATCAGCCAAGGTAATCCATCGGAGATGTATTTCATCTCCGGGAGCTTTTTGAGCGAGAATTCGGAGATCGTACTGACAAATCTGCGCTATGCGTGGGTATCCACCGGAAGTTTGTGCATCAGGTCCGAGGATGATGGGTCCGGATGGTGTGAGCTGTATGGTCCCAGGTAAGACAACAGTCGATATGAGGTTTTTATCGTTAAGTTGCTGGGTGTTGATCTGTCCGGCCTCCAGACGGATGCCCATTCGATTTGAATCGCGCGAGATGATCCATCTATGGTTTATGAGTTCATGTAGGGTGTTTTCCGGGAACCAATTGGATTCTGGCGCTGGAAAGATTCGGATTTCATTGGTGTGAAGGTAGGATGTGAAATCACGACTTAAGTGCCATTTTCTGTTGGTACCGCGGGAAGTGTTGGAGCCGCGGGGATTGTTGGTTTCGTGGGAAGTGTTGGAGCCGGAAGTGTTGGAACCGGAGGAAGTGGTGAATTCGCGGGAAGTACTGGAACCGCGGGGATTAGTGCTCGATACTGGTGTCGAGGGATATAGTAGGTCTCCTTTTTTGAGTGCATGGATGGAGCCACCGGCATGGAGGCGGAGTTCGGTGCTATGACTTCGTAGCCATTCCTGGCTTTGAAATCCACCTGTGATGCCGAGATAGGAGCGGAATCCCGGACGGGTTGGTCTTCCCGTAAGAATGGTTCCAGCAGTGATAGAGTGTTCACGCCAGGATCCGATGTGGCGCGAACTGTAATCACCAATGTCTGATAGATGTTCATTGGATGGCATATCATTAACACCCGATATCTGCCAGATCATACCTCCACCTGTTAGTGAAATGCGCGCAGATTGGTTGAAACGTATGGAAAAAGAACTGCTTGTGATTTCAAGAACGGGGAGGGAGGGTGATTGTCCCAATATAATATTAGCCAATTGAGCGGCATGAAGGTCGGATGCCCCACCTTGCGGTACTCCATGCTCGAGTCCATGTCGTGGATTCGAATCCTGTATGCTTGTCTGAATTCCCGGTTGAAGCACTTCAATCATGTGTGACCTCCACGAATCGCACGTAGTCACCCGGTTTTAATCGTGCCGGTGGATCATGATGTACATCAAACAGGATCATGTCCGTCTGACCAATAATATTCCATCCTCCAGGGGCCTCATGGGGATAGACTCCTGTTTGTTCCCCGCCAATCCCAACGCTACCCGCTGGAACTCGTATTCGTGGGACAGTTCGTCTTGGGAAATGCAATTGATCTGGTAATCCACCGAGATACGGAAATCCGGCCGTAAATCCGATCATGTACACATAATACACAGCTGATGTATGCAAATCTATCACATCTCGCACAGATAGACCCTTTGCTTCAGCCAAAGCATCCAAATCTGGTCCCCATTTACCTCCATAACGGACAGGTATTTCAACAATAGTATCAGATTCCGACGGACCAGGTTTGTTGATATCGAATCCAGTGTTCTGGCTAATCCAAGTTGATAGAATCTCAGTAAACTGGAGTGAAGATATTTTGGGACGTAATGTGATTGTGATCGTGTGATAGGCTGGAGCAATCTGATCAATTTCGGCGAAATGTTTCTCTCGCAGAGCGAAACAAAGTGCCAATAGACTTTTATGGAACTCAATAGAAATTATTGCCGGTCCGCTAATGCAAACGGCATTTTCAGAAATCGGAAATATGGTAAGGGTATGGTTCATCTACTGACTGAAATCCGTTGTCTGATTAATTTCAACAAATTTTTCATATTACCTGATGTTAGTAAACAAAATGATAGATTACCAATACATGATTTCGTAACTTTGGATGTCCAATCTTTGACAAACCAAGGTTGGGGGTGCTTGCGAAGCGGGCTGAGATCAAACCCCAAATACCTGATCCGGGTAATGCCGGCGAAGGGAAACCGGAACTGTACGTCATTTCGACGCACGGTCTCATTGTTTAGCCATTCACGCAGCATCCCTGATGAACAATTAATCATACAGGGAATTATGCAAAATCAAAACGTATTTCAATTGTCGGACGATCCGCTGGGATCTTCAAACACTGTTTATGCTAACGATATATCGGTATTGAGTGGCCCCAGGCCATTTGAAGCCAATATGTCGCGTAAGAGGTACCGATATTTCGGTTCGTTGATCGCTGTTATTTCGGTGATATTATTAGGGATTGTGGCACCGGCCACCATTCACGCTCAGGATATTTCGGGAGTAGTGCGGGACGCCACGACACGAGATCCGCTGCCAGGTGCGTCAGTCAGGGTTGCCGGAACCGACTTCGGTACAACCGTGGGAGTCGACGGACGCTTTCAGTATGCCCCACCTGCAACTGCATGGCAACGTGGATCCATCACGTTAGAAGTTTCATTTTTAGGTTACAAATCTGAAACGATTTCGGTGCGTCAAGGTGAAGCCACCAATCTAACTGTGCTGTTATTACCTGGGACTGTTATCTCGGATGAGATATTCGTAATGGGTCACAGGGTGGATGAACGCACACCGATGACCTACACAAATATTACCCGTGATGAAATCGAACGTCAGAACTCGGGCAGGGATATACCTTTCCTTCTTCTTCAGGCGCCATCTGTTGTGAGCACATCCGATGCTGGTGCAGGTGTTGGGTACACCGGACTACGCATTCGTGGGGTTGATGATACGAGAATTAATGTGACCATCAACGGCATCCCACTCAATGACTCAGAATCGCACGGTGTATTTTGGGTGAATCTCCCCGATTTTGCATCTTCGGTCGGAACCATGCAGATTCAGCGTGGTGTTGGGACCTCAACCAATGGTCCGGCGGCGTTTGGGGCTTCATTGAATCTCCAGACAGGCACACTTGAAACCGATCCATACGCACGGGTGTCCACTGCTTATGGCAGTTTCAATACATTTCGCAACACCATACAAGTTGGGACCGGCCTACTTCCTAACCGTTGGGCGATCGAAGGTAGATTGTCAGCCATTCAAAGTGATGGATTCATCGACAGAGCTACCTCCGATCTAAACTCCTGGTTTGTATCTGCCTCCCGATACGGATCCCGTGACCTGTTGAAAATCAACGTATTCTCCGGAAGCGAACGCACCTATCAGGCATGGAATGGTGTCCCCGAAGCCCGCCTCCGCAATGATCGCGACGGAATGTTGTTCTATGCTGAGAACCATGGACTGAGCGAAGCAGAGACCCAGCGTTTGCTTAACAGTGATGCGCGTCGTTATAACATGTTCACTTATGAAAATCAGGTGGACCGTTACTCTCAGACCCATTACCAGTTGCACTACTCTTACCGATTGCAGGAGAACTGGTATTTGAACTCTTCACTGCATTACACCCGAGGGGAGGGGTACTTTGAGGAGTATCGTGAAAATGATCGGTTGTCGAGTTATATCATTGTGCAAGGTTCGCCGAGAAGCGATTTGGTGCGGCGACGATGGCTCGATAATCATTTTTATGGGATGGTGGTTTCGACCGAGTATCAGGCGGACCGTTGGACTCTAACCGCCGGTGGTGGGTATAATGAGTACGATGGAGACCACTTCGGGGAGGTCATTTGGGCCCGAACGGCGCCACAGATCAATATTGGTCAGCGATATTATGATAACAACGGATTCAAAACAGATCTGAATGTGTACACGAAATTGAATTTCGATGTAACGGATCAATTGAGTGCATTTGGAGATCTTCAGGTCAGAAGGGTCACCTACACATTTTTGGGATTTGACCGGAATATGAACAATGTGGATCAGTCGGTGGATCTCACATTCTTTAATCCTAAAGCAGGATTTGTATATCGCTTGGGTGATGGTCAGCGGGCATATATTTCGTATAGCGTAGGGAATAAAGAACCGGTCCGCCGTGAGTATACCCGCTCCACTCCGGACACCAGGCCGAAGCATGAAACCCTTTACGATCTTGAGGCGGGATACAGAATGGACCGTTCCAATTGGTATGTCGGTTCCAATTTTTTCTGGATGAACTATGACAATCAGTTGATTTTGACCGGTCAGTTGAACGACGTTGGAGCCGCCATCCGAACCAATGTAAAAGACAGTTATCGAGCTGGAATTGAACTCGAAGGTGGACTGAGGATGAGTGAATTATTTCAATGGAGTGGGAATCTATCGCTGAGTCGTCATCGAATTCCGGAGTTTACCGAGTTTGTGGATGATTATGATAACGGTGGTCAGCGTGCCATCAGGTTCAGCGATACACCGATTGCATTGTCACCTGAGGTGGTAGGGTCGAGCACCTTCCGTTATCAGCGAGGACGTCTGCAGGCCGGGCTCACAAGTAAAGGGGTCAGCCGGCAGTATCTCGACAACTCGGGGTTGAACAGTAGGTCCATAGATCCTTACCTCATCCACGATCTTGATCTTGGCTACGACCTCAATGGTGTAGCAGGAATGCGAAATGCGAGTGTTTCATTGCAGGTATTCAACCTATTTGACAGCGCCTATGAGACCAACGGCTACACCTATGCGTGGTATTGGGGCGGAGAAGAGCAGCGGTTCAACTTTTATTATCCGCAGGCTGGTCGGCACTTCATGATGAGACTCGAAATAGGGTTTTGATAGAGATGTATATCCTCAGGAACTATCGTTTGATGTTCCTGGGGAATATACTTAGCAAAGTGCGATGATTCTGTACTGACATTTGTCAGGGTCAATTCAATCTGTAGCAGTAAATAAGCCAGTACAATATGTATTCAGCAGGAGCGATCATCTGCGTTGTCCATAGAGAATGTGCGTATCACTTTTATATTGATAAAATGTGATAAAAAGATATCTTTCAATTGAAATCACAGTGACATTGACCCGGAAGGATATCACTAATTCGAGATGCAGAGAAAAAGCGAATGAGCCAATTAACACTTACCGAAATCGTATCCGGGTTACATGGACTTGCAGATGCAGACACATCCAAACACTTGCAAAAGTATTTCAAAACGGGTCCGGGCGAGTATGCTGAAGGGGATGTGTTCATTGGTGTAAAGGTTCCCCAGATTCGAACATTGGTAAGCCGATTTTGGAAAGTTGAACTCCAGATTATAAGATCTCTACTTACCTCACCAATTCATGAGGAGCGCTTGTTGGCACTGCTGATTTTAGTGCGCAAGTTCAAGCATGGGGATGAAGGGCTGCGTAGGACATTATTTCGAATGTATCTGGAAAATACGGTCCACATCAATAATTGGGACTTGATCGATTCTTCGGCCGAGCATGTGGTTGGTGCGTATTTAAAGGATAAGGATCGCGGTCTCTTGCAAGAGTTGGCTGTTTCTGAGAGTTTATGGGAGCGTCGGATCGCGATTTTATCAACTTTCCATTACATCAAACATCACGAATTCGACGACACCTTGAAAATTGCAGAAATACTTTTGCAAGATCGGGAAGACCTAATTCATAAAGCCGTTGGATGGATGTTGAGAGAGGTCGGAAATCGCAACAGGTGGGTTGAAGAACAATTCTTGAAATTACATTACAAAGAAATGCCCAGAACCATGCTACGATATGCCATAGAAAAATTTCCAGAAGAATTACGTCAGGATTATTTGAAAGGAAGAGTATGAAAAACTCTGTGTACATAGCAACAAGTGCGGATGGATTTATTGCCAGAACCGATGGAGACATTGATTGGTTGATGCGTCCCGAGTTCAATGATGCGGCAACATTGGGCCTTGTCTACAGCGAATTTATCAAAACCGTCGATGCCATAGTGATGGGTCGACACACCTACGAAAAGGCACTTACATTTGATCAATGGTATTACGAAGGGACAGAAGTCGTCGTTTTGACATCAAGAAAGCTGGATATTCCAGCTGAACTCAATGGTAAAGTTCGGGTCATGAGTGGGACACCAGATGATATCGTGTCGAAGCTCGCCTCAGAAGGTAAACAGCACCTGTATATTGATGGCGGTATCACTATTCAAAGATTTCTGGAGGCCGGGCTCATTGACGAACTAACTATCACTGAGATTCCAATCCTACTTGGTTCTGGAATTCCGCTCTTTGGTAACATGTCACATGACCAAATCCTTAAACTTATCGAAGTCAACACTTCGGAAAATGGCGTGGTGCAGAAGCGATATAAAATTACGGTGGAGCGGTAAAGCGTTAAAGCGGTGGAGCTAGTTGAGTGGTGGAGCTAGTTGAGTGGTGGAGAAGTTGAGTGGTGGAGAAGTTGAGTGGTTGAGCGGTTGAGCAGTTGAGCGGTAAAGCTGTGTAGTGACTTATTCCTACCAAATCTCAAATAATGGCGACGTAATGGTGGTGCTTCCTTCGCTATCTGGGGCAGACTTTACGGAAATTTGGTAGCGATAGACTCCGGCGATTTCTTCACCGTTTTCAATAAGCCTGTTTGTTGGGAATGAGATTTCAAATGATTCTGCGAAGTCTAGTTTCAGGTGTGAGATTGCACTGATTCCGCCAATTCCGCGCCTATTGGTGTTGATATTCCGCCATTGCTGCCCATCCCATTTTTGAAGAATCATGACCGGAGATACTCCCGATGCTTTTAGTAAGTATACCGGACTTAGACACGGATTGTGATACCTTGCTTTTAATGGCTCACCAACTTTATACTGATCTTTGGCTGGAATAAGTTGTATCTCGGTGGAACAAGCTGATCCCAATTTCATCGCTCTTACATCAGCATTGATACCAAGAATCCCAAAAAATAAACCCCAAAAGCAGATTAAAATGAGGGGATACTTACCGTTCTTATGCATTGCTCTACCACAAATATTCTCAGTCATTGACTGAATTCCATATTTTCTATACCAATCGTTTATAATTTGCACGTCAGATCAGTACTTGTTTTTCTGTTCTAACGTACTCATGGATCACAAATTGCCGATTGGTTTTAGACTCTTTTATGGATAGATCAGAACTTTAGCATAACTTAGTGTATATTAATAGGACTAAAATGTCTTACATAAAAATTTGAGTGAAGCTATGAATACACATCGTGATGGGGATGCTGAGGATCAAAGTTTTGGTAATTTGGTTAAGGGATTTCTTGCACTGAAGCATATTGCGGTGGTTGGTGTTTCGCGAAAATCCAGTCCAGCGAATGCAATTTTTGATAAATTTAGGTCCGCCGGATACCTAGTGACACCTATTCATCCTTCTTTACACGAGTTCAATGGCGTCGGGTGTGTTGCCCGTGTGACAGATATGTCTCATCCTCCGGATGCCGTGTTTATCATGACGAATCCAGAGGTTACTCTGCAAATTACTCGCGATTGTGTTTCTGCCGGGGTGAAGTTCATTTGGATGCATAACATGACGGGGACAGACCCTAAATGGCTGAAATCTGTTTCCTCTAAAATGGGTAGCGTACATCCCGATGCGGTTGATATAGCTCGTAAAGCCGGAGTTCATGTGATCGCAGGTGGATGTCCGATGCAACATGTACCTCCTGTGGATGTGTTTCACCGATGCATCCGATGGATGAATGAACGGACAGGGTCAGTTTAATTGTCAGCTTCGATCATTAACGAAAAACCGTCTCTCAGAGTACTCATAAATTTCGGCTGGACATTTTGACCCATTCAATGAGGGTCCGAGCATCTATGATCCCATATTCCTTACCGATATCTATTCCACGTCCCCACGCAATGAACACAGCATTCATCTGCCGATGATGATTCAGGAATCCATGATGCGCTAATGCAAAATCATAGGCTGCACTATCGAGTTCGATTTCATCATGTTCCGTCGCTATATTCAGGGCAAATCCGGGACGAGCAAATATGGCCAACTGACCCACCTGATCTGATTCTGTAGGCTCCGGTAATCCAAAGTCTTGAAACTCATCCACTGCGATTACTTTCTCTATTCCATGGTGGTGTTCAAACAGTTCTTTGACCTCTTCTATCAAAAGTTCATCCGTTGCATCTTGAAAATACACCATTCCAAAACCACCGGTCGCAAGCACTTGTGCCCGCCCTCCAATAATCTGCTTGTCCTCATCCAGTTCCAGAAATCCTTCGTAGTGTAACATAAGATTTGGCAATATTGTCCGCGGAGTATCCACAAATCCATGATCCGATATCACAAAAATTGTTGTGCGATCCAGCTGACCCGAACGCTCCAGAGAACTCATTAAATCTCCAATCAATGCATCCGTGTTCTCCAAAGCTAACTTTGATTCCCCACTATTTAGTCCATAACGATGTGTTGCCGAATCATATTGAAGAAAGTGGACAAGTAGCAGATCCGGCATTCTGTTTTCAATCAAATAGGATGCAGCCTGTTGCCAAATTCTGTCACGTCCGGCACGATCGTGTTGCCATAGCGCAAAATTGGTCATATCACTCAGGATGCCAGCTTCGTACAAATCCCACTGCAACTCGTCAGTCATACTCCCTACATTGTCAGGGGAGTCAGGAAATCCATCATGAATTGTTTCGGCGAATCGTGTTGCGGGCCAATTGATTTCAGCGGTTCTTAGACCAGATTCAAAAAAAGCATCATAGAGGGTCGGTGCCCGGACCAACTCTGACTTACTGGCACGTGAGTTTATCCTAACAGGTAGTCCGCCATCAGTACTTCTCATTACTTTACCATTGAACAGTACATGGTGCTGATGAGCCCCTACACCGGTAACCAACGTCGTGTGACCCGGCCAAGTTAATGTTGGGTTGGTGGGTTGCATCCCTTCCGCCATCACGCCATTAGCAGCAAGTGACCGCAATGTGGGTATTTCGACCTCCGAATTATTCAAAATATCGGCTCTCAGTCCGTCTATGCTGATAATCAGCACATGCGATCCCATGCTTGGATCAATCCAACTACCCGATCCCATGCTTGGATCAACCCAACTGGCCGATTCCATGTTAGGATCTACCCAACTGCCCGATTCGATGCTTGGATGAACCCAACTACCCGATTCGACTTGAGCATCCAACCGCACAGGAGCGACAATTAATAGAAATAACCAGAGACCGTATTTCCCAATGATTTGCATGGTCACAAGGTATCAATTTTTGTGAATCGCTTCAATTACTACCGATACATAATAGTCTACAAATATTTGACGAGTTTGTTCCGTTTTGATTAGAACTTATTGGGCATATGTAGGTTGAAAGTAGCTGACAGGGTTAATGTATGTTTTGTTTCGTTTCTTAATCACTGGGCATTATTACGTTACAAGTAGATAAATGGGGTGAAGTTTGTTTCGTTTTGATTAGAAATCATAGTATGAACTCCTTAATTTGAAAGCGATTGCATTGGATAACACCTTCAGCATTTATTATTACGCATGAATCGATTTGACGTCACAGTTTTTGGTGCAGGAATTTCAGGTACGGCTATATCAAACTCCCTATCTCAAAGGGGACTCTCAGTACTTCTCGTAGATCCATATACTTCTGAAGATGCACCCGGACCACCTGCCGCGCTGGTAAACCCGGCAACAGGACGTCAGGCGACAATGTCCTGGGAGGCTGAGGCCTGCTTGCAGTCATTGCGATCATTTTTGAATACCTTGAAGGATTTTGCACCTGATGCTACACTGATCTCTGAGTCAGGTGTGATTCGTCCTGCTATTTCTCCAGCTCTCGTCGAGGGTTTTAAGGATTCGCTGCATAAGTATGATTGGCCTACGGGATGGATTCGCTGGATGGGGAAGGACGAAGTTGAGTACTTGAATCCATTTATGGCACCCAATGAAGGCGCCTTGTTTTTGGATGTTGGATTTACTGTATTTGTTGATGAATATCTTAATACAACTCGTCGTTATCTGCGATCAAAAGGTGTACGATGTGAATATCGCAATGCAGTTTATCGCTCAAAAAATGGAAATTACGGGTTTGATATTGAGTTCGAGAATGGCGAAATCCTTCACTCTGACCGTGTGATTGTTGCCGCTGGACACCAATCGCCATTTTTTAATGATTGGGAGTATTTACAGTTACACAGGGTAAAGGGACAAATCGGCTTATTTCAGGCAGAACATGATCTGAACTGGGAGTATGGTACATCGGCTATGGGGTATTGTTTGCGTCTTGGTCCACGAGGACTGGTGATCGGGTCAACCTACGAGCATCATTTTGAGGATCTGGGTACGACCGAGTTTGCTTTAAAGCAGATACGTAATAAACTAAAGAAAATTTTCCCCTCCCTGTCTGATACTGTTACCTTGGTTCAACAGATGGCAGGAGTCCGAGTGACATCACCAAATAAGTTGCCGGTAATAGGTCACCATCCGCAAAATAAACAGTTGTATATCTATAGTGCCCTCGGATCAAAGGGATTCTTGTTCTCACATTATGTGGCGGATATCCTGGCTGATAACATAGTACATGAGGTAGCTATCCCCGATGAGCTGTGCACCACTCGATTCATGCAATGATGTCAAATCCCTCCTGGGGTTAGAGGGATGTGATCAAGCAACGACACTGCCATCCCCCTTGGGGTTAGAGGGATCTGAATGCGTCGGTTTCAAGCAATGATATCGCCATTCCCCTGGGATTTGAGGGATGTGAACGCGTCAGCTTCAAGCAACGACACCGCCATCCCCTTGGGGTTAGAGGGATCTGAATGCGTCGGTTTCAAGCAATGATATCGGATAAATCTCTTCCAGGTCTGCGACGTTGTACATAGAGAAATGTCGTACATCTACATAATCGGGCTCGCCAGGATCAGTGTTAATGATGACTCCACCCAAACAGAAAATCCGTTCACAATGAAATTCTTTCTTTGCCATTCCAGATAGCTTGCGGATTCTGCGATGTATTACCTCCATGGCCACTTCCGTAATTTCTTTGGCCTGATCGTCAGCTGCCAGGATTCTATCTTTGTACGGCATCAAGGCTTCTTCCAGATGGATTTGTTCTAAATCGAGGATGTCGTTATCAATGAGCGGACTTTTAGCGCCTGTTTTCATCCTATCGAGGGCTAACATCAAAGCACCGCAACTGTTGGTCTCATGCGTTTGTCCCTGACGGATCATTCGCCCAAGTTTTCCGGATTTTGTGATACCTATATGCGGACCATAAAAAATGAATCCATCGCCACCATCAGGGATATGGTGAGCAAAAGCGACCATTCCCGTGTATCCTGCAAAGGGTAATCCTCCGAGTCCGCCCATGGAAAAAGGACGTTTGAGTACTCGGCGGAAGTCGGTCGATACGTTAACGTCATCAGAACATACAGATGTCGCAAACAACATCCTGTTCAAATCAGATTTATATTCATCAGCTAAAAATCCAAGATATTTTTCAGTAACATCACTCCCCATCATTGCGTTGGGGTATTCTTTCAAAACATGATCTTCTATGGTCATCTATTCAATTATTGGTCAGTATTGTAACTAAAGCTAAGGGCCTTTGACGGACACGCCTCAACCTGTTTAATAATTTCGGCCGTACTTGCACCATCCATTTTGATCCACGGACGGTCTTTGGGTTGGAACACTTGCGGAAGACCACGGGCACATATTCCGGAATGAACACAAAGAGATGGTTTCCAATGTACGGTGACTTCACCGTTTGTGTAGTTTTTGTTGATTTCTTTGCTCATGATTAAATCCAATACGCTATTGACGGGTTTATTTTGATAAGACGTCCTGAAACTCTGCCACTTTTTTAAAAACACTACTCGCAAATGGACACAATGGCAGGATAGTGATATTTTTACTCCGTGCATACTCAACGGCCATGGATACCATCTGTTTGCCAGCACCTTTTCCTCTCAAACTTCCATCTACCTCGGTGTGGTCAATAATTATTCGGGTATCGCCAGCCCAAACATAGGTCATTTCAGCAAGCTTTTTACCATTCTCGTTCACAAAGAAACGTCCTTTTGGATTTCCGGCTTCGTGTTGAATATTCATAAATGAGCTATGTTTAAGTGAGTTTAGATCAAACAACAAGCGGTCCGATGTCGGACCGCTTGATATCTGTTAAAGTTTTTCAAGGGCGGCAATGCGCTCATCAAGTGGAGGATGGGTCATAAACAATGCTTTTAGTCCACTACGTTGACCGGAATTGATTCCGAACGCATTCAGACTTTCTGGCATTTGATCAGGAATTCCCATCTCACGTTTCAACGAACGAAGTGCTCCGATCATGTCATCTTTGTTTGTCAGTTGTGCTGCACCAGCATCCGCTCTGAACTCCCGCTGACGAGAAAAATACATCACGATGATAGAGGCAAGGATCATCAACAGAATTTCCATAATAATCGTAGTGATGTAATACCCGATTCCGAGTCCACGCTCGTTTTTCAGCACAACCCGGTCGACCACAAATCCTACCACACGAGCCAGGAACATTACAAAGGTGTTTACCACACCCTGAATGAGGGTCATTGTAATCATATCCCCATTTGCAATATGCGCGATTTCATGTCCGATGACCGCACGGAGTTCGTTTTTGTTGAATCGCTGCAACATCCCAGAGCTTACCGCCATCAAGGCTTTGTTCCGATTCGCACCAGTGGCGAAGGCGTTGGATTGTTCCATGGGGAAAATACCGACATCAGGCATTCCGATTCCGGCTTTGTCGGCGAGTTCTCGGGTGGTTTCGACCAACCAATGCTCCTCACGTGTTCGTGGAGTGTCAATGATCTTGGTCTTGGTTGTCCATACGGCCATTTTCTTTGACAACAAGAGCGATATAACCGATCCGGTCATACCGAACACGAAACAGAAAATCAGTAAGGACTGAAGATTCAGGTTTGTTCCAGATTCATCGAGGAAGGATCCCACACCCAGTAACGACAGGGTGATGCTGGCCACTGCGATGACGGCAATGTTCGTAAGTAAAAATAAACCAATTCTTTTCATTCGTTTGGTATATGATTTAAATATTGGGGGTTAAGTAAATTAAGCAACCTGGCAGACTCCTGCTACAATACAAGTTGCTTTGATTTGTTTTGCTCTATAACGAAAAAACAATCTTATCTGTTATCACTTTCAGACAAATTGTCAATAAACATTGTATGAAAAAATCGTGCCAAAGTCTGATTGAGACACTATAGTAAGCCAAATTGTGCAAAATGATGGGTGAAGTGCTTGTTGTGGAACACCACCCATTCATCATGTGTCAATGCGCCAAGGAACGGATGCATACTGGTTGATCCCGGATGCTCTACGTACCATTTGTCAAACTGCTCAAGCTGACCTATCAGTGCATTCCTGGCGTCTCGGATGTTTGAAAATTCAAGCACATCAAGGGATCCATCGAGCAACGGAGCCTGCATCCCCATTGGAAAGGGTCTGTCGGTGTACAACATGATCCGTTTTTGCTTCTCAGCTCTGATCGGATCTGCGAGGAGTCCGACTGTTCGATTTCCGTTCGATATACTCACGGCCTTAGCTACATGTTCAAGCATGTGCTGAGGCGTCATCATCCCAAACTTTGGTATGGTATGCTCGTTCAGAGATTCGATCAGTTCGAGAACTTTGGCCCGCTGCTCAATAATGTGGATCATGATTCCAAGATCCGAACTTCCACCATGACATCGCCTTGTCTGATTCCATCGATCAGATCAACATTGCCCACAACTTTGCCAAATACCGTATGGTTTCGGTCGAGGTGTTGAGTATTCTTGCGACTGTGGCAAATGAAAAACTGAGAGCCTCCGGTATTTCTTCCAGCGTGTGCCATCGACAAAACTCCACGGTCGTGATACTGCTTCTCGCCGTCCAATTCACACTTGATGGTGTAACCCGGACCTCCACGTCCACTTCCGTCCGGACAGCCACCCTGTACAACGAAATCTGGAATCACCCGGTGAAAAGTCAGTCCATTGTAGAAGCCTGAGGTTGCCAGTTTAACGAAATTCTCTACGGTCCCCGGAGCGTCATCATCAAAGAGTTCAATTTCAAGTACGCCCGATTTGAGCTCGATTTCTGCTTTTTTCATGTAAATTTTGATTGTGTTGGATAGATTTTGAACTAAAAATAATCAATTTTGTACAAATCTCTGTTACTTATCGACCAACTCATCGCATACGAATCCGCCACTCCATCGGATAGATATTGTTGAGCCTCCCCCGAACAGCCTTCCCAAAACCCAGTGGGACCCCCTTGTAACACATCATTTGGATTCCCTCATACCCCGGATCTATCGCAATACTTTCTCTTCTCAGATACTGAAGCGCATCCGTTCGATCGAGTTCGATTTCCGGAATGAATCCCCTTTTTAGGGATGCCGACATAGCCAACCCATGAGGCGGACGAGACGCATCGCCGGCTTCAATACCTGCGTGCAGGATGTTGAGGGTTTCACTCAGCTGAATGATGTAATCTTGCAAATTTTGAGGCACAATCCATTCACGTTTTTCATTTCGTACGCCGACCCATTCAGTATCATTTCTTAAGAAAGTTGCCAATGCATTTGCCTCACAGCGCTCCAATTTGTTCTTTGAGTAATAATTGGATCCACTCCAATCGACAGGCGCATGGTCTGATTTTTGTAGCACCGAAAACGTGAGTCCCTCACCGCGGATCTGTCCCGGCAAACATCGATACATCCAAAATGGCATGGTGTCAGTCTCAAGCCCAAACTCAGTCCATTTCTCAGTTTCAACACGCATACATTCCTCAACCACTCCAGAGAACACCGAGCTATCAATCCGATGTGATGTAGCATCTCCCTGACACAATAGCCTCGCAATTTGATCATCATTCTCGTCACGATTATACGTACATGTGCTGTAAATCAGGTATCCACCAGGCTTGATGACAGGCCATACAGCATCCAAAATCCGGTTTTGTCTCAAAGCGCAATGCTGTACTGCATCGGGGGACCAATGTGCGATCGCCCCTGGATCCTTTCGGAAAAGTCCCTCCCCCGAACAAGGTGCATCTACAATAACGACATCGAACCAGGGACCTAATCCGGTAAAGTGATCAGGGTCATTTCCGGTCACAACCACATTCGCTGCACCCCATTTGGTGATGTTCTCAGTCAGAATAGTCGCGCGTGACCGAATTACCTCATTGCAAACAAGCAGATCGTTTTCACTGAGGACGGAAGCGAGATGAGTGGATTTACCTCCCGGTGCCGCGCTTAGGTCAAGTACCCGAATCATCCCTCGGAGATGTTTCCTTATTTGCCGAACTACAGCTCCAATCGTCATGGAGGAGGCCTCTTGCACGTAATACATCCCGGCATGAAACAGTGGGTCGAGTGTGAACGATGGACGATCAGATAGGTAACGGGCCATTGGTTCCCAGGGGACCGTTTCAGACATGATGGGCAAATGCTCTGTGTAAACAGATTCCTCGATCTGATGAGCTTTTAGAGGATTTAATCGAATGGAAGGCGGTTGCGTCGTGTGGAGTGCTTCCAACAGACTTCGTGCATATAGCGGATGATCTGATTCAAGCTGCCTGGTAAAATTATCAGGCAGCTGGTCAGACTCGAAGGTGAGATTTGGTGAGGTAGTGGTCCGACCGGACTTACCCACCTTTTTGTTGGATGATTTTTTTCGCCCTTTTTTAGACATATGAGTTGTTAAAAACCCCCTATTACGTAGGGAAATATGATCGAGCAGGGTGCTTTATTTGACATATGAATTGTAAAAATCCCTATTAATGTAGGAAAATGATCGAACAGGGTGGGTTATTTGACATATGAGTTGTAAAAATCCCAATTAACGCAGGAAAAAATGATCGAGCAAGGTGGGTTATTTGACATATGAATGTTTAATAACCGGCCGCATAGTTATCACCTCGTGGATCAACACCGGAGTCGATTCGACCATTGGTCTGCACAAAAAGACTGTTGGCCTGACCCGTGTAAAATGCCCGTTCATTGAGTGTATGTCCGAGCCATTGCAGTCGCTCGCGTGAATGCTTGTTGAACATGAACGGCTCGAAATACAGTTCATCAGGTAACCATTGATGATGGATTCTTGGTGCAGCTACTGCCTGCTGTATGTTCATGCCATATTCAGCGACATTCAGGAATACCTGAAATACCGTGGTTATAATTGTTGATCCACCCGGAGTCCCGAGCACCATCCTCAGTTGCCCATTCTGACTGACTATCGTCGGAGTCATGCTACTCAACATGCGCTTCCCTGGTTCGACCGCATTGGCCTCACCACCCACCAGCCCGAACATATTAGGAAATCCGGGCTTGATAGAAAAGTCATCCATCTCATTGTTCATTAAAAATCCAGCACCATCAATCGTAACATAGGAGCCGTATCCGCCGTTTAGAGTGGTTGTAATAGCCACAGCGTTTCCATGTGCATCCACTACTGAAAAGTGTGTAGTCTGGTCTGATTCCATGAATGCGATTGGTTCTCCGTGGGATACCTCGTCGCTTCGGTTTGCTCTTCCTGGTCTAAAAGTAGACATCCTTTTACGATTATAAGCATCGCTCAAAAGACCGGAGGTCGGAACTTCATAAAAATCAGGGTCACCAAGGTACTCTGCGCGGTCGGCATAGACTCGTCGCATGGCTTCTGTGAGCAAATGGATCGTTTCGGGCGTATTGTACCCAAGCCTTGGCAGGTCATACGGCTCGACCATTTTCAACATCTGACCCAAAGCGATTCCGCCGCTACTCGGAGGTGGCATGATCAGCAATTCATAGTCTTTGTAGTTCACAACCAGTGGAGTACGCCAGACACTTCGATAATTCTGGAGGTCTTCATGAGTGAAAATGCCTCCGTTGTTTTGCATTTCGGCTACAATCAGATCGGCGGTTTCTCCAGCGTAGAATCCATCACGGCCATATTTAGCTATTCTTTCGAGTGCTTTGGCGAGGTCCACTTGTTTGAACAACTCACCTTCTTTGAATTCTTCACCAACCGGTTTTGTGAAATATTTTTCCGAGGATGCGAAATGTGCGAAACGTGATCGGTTTCGGTTCAGGGCCGTGGCCTCTCTCCATGACAAATGAAATCCGTCACGCGCCAAGCGAATGGCGGGTTCCATGACCACATCGAGAGGGAGAGAACCAAATCGTTCAAGGGCTTTGATCATACCGTCAACAGTTCCCGGCACACCGGATGCCAGATGGCCATAGGTGCTCAGACGATCGATCACCTCGCCGTTTTCGTCCAGATACATATCACGATGAGCGGCTGCTGGAGCCATTTCGCGGAAATCGAGTGTAGCAGAGGTCCCATCGGCTGCACGATAGACCATGAATCCGCCTCCACCAATATTACCGGCCGCCGGAAAGGTTACAGCCAGGGCAAATTTAACAGCTACAGCGGCATCCACGGCATTTCCACCTTTTTGCATGATTTCAATTCCAGCTTCAGAGGCTTGTTGTGTGGCACTTACAACCGCGGCCTGGTCGAATGATTTCATGTATCCAACCTGAGCTACCGATGGTTGAACCCCAAAAATCAAAACAAAAAGTAGTAGACTAAAAACCGACGTGATGTGTTTTTGGTTGATTTGAAATACGTGATCTGGCATACGTTCCTGATTGAATTCTGTTGATGATATTACGTATCAGGAAGTTAATAGTGTTCGCCGAACTATCGAAACGTTTTCTGAACTAGATTTTATTGTCGATCGGAGTAGTTCGTTGGACGATTTATCTGCGTTTACTTCGAATCAGAATGAGTTCTTCTTGTGGAGCGACCAGATATTCTGCTCCGTTTTCGGTAATGACGGCCATTTCTTCAACCGAAATGGTTTTGGTACCACCTTCCACTTCCCACATGTAGAATCCGTCGTAAGCGAAGACATTCCCCGTGACCATAGGTTTGAAAGCTGTTGCTGAGGGTTCTCGTCCGATTTGTGCACCACCCAGACTTGGTCCAACATCATGTGCCACATATCCTACGGGGTGACCCGTGTTCCACATGACCTCCATCGAACCGTTCTCTCGCATCCATTCGCGTTGAATCCGGTCGACTTCAAAACCAGTCGCTCCCGGTTTCATGGCTTCAAGTACTTTTCGGTTTCCATCACGTGCTACCTCCCAATACCGTTGGATGTGGTCGGGTGGTGATGTTTCGTCATCTTTTAAAACGTATGCAAAACGTTGGATGTCGGTTACCCACATGTCATACACTCGAATTCCAAAGTCGGTTTGGATAACATCGCCGGGTTGGATTACCCGATCGGTTGGATGGGAGTGTCCTCGGTCGACTCCTGAGTTGACTGATGGATTCTGGTCGGGTGACCATCCGTCCTTGACCCCATGTTCTTGCATGAGCTGTTTTAGGAAGCGGGCGATATCTGCGTCCGTGGTAACGCCTGGTTGGACTTTAGCGTACGCCAGTAGCTCGAAGCGGACGGTCAGTTCAGCGGCACGGCGCAGGATTTCGATCTCGGCGGGAGTTTTGACTGACAACCATTCGTACACAAGGTTCTCTGAGGAGACGATTCTGTTTCGAATCTGGGGATTCAGATTTGATGTCAATGCCTGATACTGGGTATGACTGAGTCCGTCAGCAAGTTCATTTGACGAACTGAAATTCAGCGCCAATGTACCCGACAGGGACTTGTTGATGTAATTGGTAGCTTCTGTGACCGCGCCTGGACTTCGTCCAACCACCACCACTGTGTCGTGGAGGGCAATTTCCTGTAATGCCGTCGCTTCGCCGGGCGGGGTGAAAATCATCGAATAAACGTCATCCCCACGACGTTCAAAGTATACCACAGCCGGGGATACAGCGTTCTCACAGCCAACATGTCGGGCAAGAGGGTCATTGTCGTTTGAACGGCAGACTATAGCCCAAGCATCGACTCCGGCACGTTCCATGGCAATAGGAAGTAGGTTTCGAATACGTTCTTTACGGATTTCCGGCCATGGGGATGGACCATCAAATCTGAGTTCCTCGGATGAGTAACGCCATTCATAACCATCCAACGGGTCACTTTCTGGAGTTACGGAAGTACAACTGGCCAACACCAAAATAATGAAGAGCGATACAAAGTACTTCATCTTACCTGTGCCCGGATTAGATTGAGAGTGCAACATGAAATTTACGTTGGAGAATCGTGTGTGACCCATGGATTAGTTAATTAGACTCGTTTTGTGTCCGGGACCCAATTTTTTATAGACTGTTTGATGGCTTTCGGCGCCATTTTTTCTAAACGGACACGTTCGATCAAAGGTAACAATTCTTCGTCGGATGCAAAACGAAGGGCAATGATTTGTTTGAGTGTAATCTCAGATTCAATTTCGTTGAATCGTTTTCCCGTAAGTTCAAAATAACGCTGACGCATTTCCAGTCGTATGATACGATCTTGCAGTGAGAGGGCATACAATCTGGCAACAAGTGCAACCAATACAAGTCCGATGGCCAATAATGTATCAAAAAAAGACCCATTTCCTTGAAACCAGGCAACTATGGCTATGATAAAGACAATTACGGTAATGGGACTGAGTACGAAATGGTGTAATGGATTGTACCTGGTGTGATTTTTGTACGATTGCATATGAATTGAATGAATTTGTAGGGCATGTCCCAAGACGAATCCAGGGACATGTTATTTTAGTGATTCTGCACCTAACTAATTAGTTATCCGAATCGTTCGAAAATGGCCCGATCCAGTGACTCTCTGTGATCCGGATGGGCGATATCTCTCAATGCTTTCGCACGTTGCTTGAGGTTTTTACCATACAGGTTGGCCACACCATACTCTGTGACAACATACTGTGTATGTGCCCGAGTGGTCACAACACCGGCACCTTCTTTGAGATATGGAGTGATTTTACTAATTCCTTTTGGTGTAACCGATTGCATGGCAATAATGGGTTTGCCACCTTGAGAAAGGGAAGCTCCACGGATGAAATCCATTTGTCCTCCCACACCACTGAATTGCATCGTCCCAATGGAGTCGGCACAAACCTGTCCCGTAAGGTCTATTTCGATGGCACTGTTGATGGCGACAACCTTCGGATTCTGCCTAATAACAGCGGTGTCGTTCACATATTCAGCCTCCAGGAAGGTGAACAGCGGATTGTCATCGACCATGTCGTACAGTTTACGGGTACCAACGGCAAAAGAGGAAACCACTTTCCCCCTGTGTTTACGTTTCAGAGAGTTGTCAACGACACCCGACTCGATCAATGGTAGGAGTCCATCTGAAAACATTTCTGTATGGATGCCGATATGTTTGTGATTGGTCAATGATTTGAGCACCGCGTCCGGAATGGACCCGATACCCATCTGCAGGGTGGAGCCGTCTTCGATTAAATCTGCAATAAAATGTCCGATTTTGAAATCTGCCTCTGTCAGTCCTGCCGAATAATCAAGCTCTGGTAATGGTTGGTCAAGCTCAACCAGGGCATCGGCATCTGAGATGTGCATGATGCCATCACCATGTGTACGGGGGATGTGTCTGTTTACCTGTGCGATCACATAGCGTGCATGCTTGACCGCTGAACGGGCAACATCCACAGAGGTACCCAATGAACAGAATCCGTGTCGGTCCGGAGAACTCACTTGAACCATGGCAACATCCAGTGGTAAATATCCTTTTTCGAACAGTCTGGAAATCTCACTTAAAAAAACAGGGACATAATTCCCACGTCCTTCACGGAGGGCTGGTCTCAGGTTTTCGGAAACGAACAGGCAATTAAAAAAGAAAGCGTCTTTGTGTTTCGGGTC